>NZ_CP028136.1:3754405-4067272 GCF_003024155.1 Christiangramia fulva | reverse complement strand
ACCGGCTGAGCCCTCCGATTTTTACTTGTACAAGAACTTGCAGAAAAATCCGGATTACGGCCCAGTGCGCTACAATCCGGAGGATTACCCATACATCGCTGCGGAAATCGGCGGTGGGATTGAAGGGACCTATACACGCCGTCCTGTCGTACCGGCCAAAAGTCTCGAGGCTCTAATTAACAGATTTCTGGGAAGTGGGGCCAACGGCATTGGTTACTATATGTACCATGGCGGTATCACCCCAAAGGGAGACGAATTCTATTTTAATGATGAAGCTTACGGCTATCCTAAAATGGAGTACGATTTTCAGGCGCCGCTTTCGGCCTATGGAAAGCCCCGGGAGTCGTTCTACCGGTTGAAAACGTTGCATTACTTTATTCACAGTTTTGGTGAGATGATAGCCCCAATGGTACTGCCGATCGACCCACCTTCAGGGAACCCTTATAAACCTGAGAAAGTCCGCTACTCCGTTCGTTCCAACGGTGATGAGGCATTCTTGTTTTTGAATAATTTTCAAGACCATAAGCAACGAAAAGACCTGGAAAACCTGCAGTTTAATATCCATTTGAATGACGGGCGAATACAGATACCTGAGTCGGGCGGTATAAGTCTGAATAAGGATGAGAATGCCATTTTGCCTGTCAATCTGCAACTGGGAAATGTTCGTTTGAATTATGCCACGGCCCAACTCCTTACCAAAGGCCAAAATCGGGATGGTGAATTTTACGTATTTTTTGCCCCCGAGGGCGTGCAGCCGGAATTTTCCATTGCTGCTTCCGAAGAAAAAATTGTGAAAGCCCCCAACTGCATGATCGATAAAAGTTCGCAGCGGGTACTGATCAAACCTGATAAATTACCTGCAGAAATAAGCATTCAGTCCAAAACGGAAACCCTGCATTTCCTAGTCATTGACAAAGCCACTGCGCTCAACTGCTGGAAAGTGAAAAATGCTGGCGATGACTTTATGATCATCACCGATGCCATGGTTTTGGATAAAAACGGCCAATTTGATCTCATTTCCAAGGATAAGAACAACATCAACATTCAGGAGTATCCGGCAAAAGGAGAACTGAAGGCGAGTAAGGGAAACTTGACCAGGCTTTCGAACCCCGGCGATTTGTTGGCCAGTTACAAGCTCGAGCTAAAAGCCATTCCAATTGATTTTCCTGTGGAATACAAGGGCAATAAAATGTCCATCGATCTGTCCTCAGGCATGCCTCATGGACCGGATGATATTATCTGTCGCGTTCACTATACCGGTGATACGGGGCAGGGATTCCTCAATGGGAAGTTAGTGATCGACGACTTCTATAAAGGCATTCCCTGGGAGATTGGCCTACGCGATTACCTCAATCAGCCAAGTCCTGGCAAACTGGTATTCTATTTTAGGCCGATGTACAAAAATGCCTCATTTTTGCAGGACCTGGATCCGGCGAAAATCCCGGAATTTGACGAGAGGGGGCAATTTCTGAAGATCGGTACTCCGGAATTCTTTCCGGAGTACAAAGTCTCCTTGACTTTCTAAGGCCAAAGAAATGAATCTCCAAAGCTCGTGCATCACTTCATTTTTCTCTTGCTTATTTTTATAAAGGAAGAAGGGCTTGATCCAATATGTTTTGTGAAGATCCGGGTGAAATAATAAGGATCGTTGTAGCCTAAGATATAGGCAACTTCTTTAATTTTTAGGGATTGGTTGGTAAGCAGACGTATGGCTTCCTGCATTTTTACATTAATGAAATATTCTAGGGGCGAGGAGCCGGTTTGGTTTTTGAAAATCATCGAAAAATGGGATTCAGATAAATTTACGTGTTTTGCAAAGTCTGAAATTCTGAGATTTTTGCAGATGTTTTTCTGCATGAACAGAATACATTGATCTACTGGGTTAGAACTTCTGTATCCTTTCACCATCCTATAGGTTTCCACAAAGAAAAAGGAGGCAAGGAGATTGTTTAGGGATAAATTTGCGTAGTTCAGATTCTGGATTGAAAATCCGGATTCCAGAGTAGTTAAAAGTTCATTGAACAGATTGATACGGTCATTAATTCTTGCCTCTGCGTTTGGGTCAATTGACCTCAATTTACTAAAGAATTCTTTGAATAGAAAGCTATGTAAACCGCCAAAATGTATCCAGTAAATTGACCAGGGAATGCGTGAGGAAGCCCAGTATTTATGTGGTTCATATGCTGGGATGATGAAATATTCATTGGGTTTTAATTGCTGAACGCCATTTGAAGTACTAATAGATCCGGCACCCTCGATACAATAAATTAAGATATTTTCGCTTACTCCGTTTTTTCGTTTTCTGTAGTGGTTTCGCGCATGCGGATAAAAACCAATATCACTGATATAAAGCCCACGAATCAGCGGATTTTTTTTGATCATGCTAAGTTGCCTTTTGGTCATGACCACGCTTCGTGCCCCATAAAAGCTATCTGTCTTTCCATCTATGGGCTCTGTTGAGTCTAAATCTTTCTTCAAAATAAAAATTTTTATATTTTTCCTTCCTATCATCGATTCGTCCATTAACAGGAGGTTATTGAATCTTTGTTTACTATTTTTTATTAATTCATTATTCTTGAATAACCTCAATGTTCTACTCATTAGGTGTTTTTTTTACCAATATTAATCTAAGAGGAATATTTTTCATAAAGTTAGAAGAATAATCATATTGTCCATCTAATCACAGAAAAATCTATTTCAATAAAGATTACTAATTTTTTTCTTTACCACAGGTTCAAACCGCCTGCAGTAAATTAACAGCAATGAAAAAACTAAACATAAAGTACATTTTCGCTATTTCCATGGTTTCTGCCCTGGGAGGTTTGTTATTTGGATACGATTGGGTGGTAATTGGCGGCGCTAAACCTTTTTACGAGAAGTTCTTCGACATCGCAAATTCACCTAATTTACAAGGGTGGGCTATGAGTAGCGCGTTGCTCGGTTGTTTATTGGGTGCCATTATTTCCGGGATGTTTTCTGACCGCTACGGAAGAAAGAAACTTCTGTTATTTGCCGCCTTTCTTTTTACGCTGTCGGCCATTGGTACAGGGGCTTCAAATCAATACAACATATTTATTATTTACCGGATCTTGGGAGGTATCGGCATTGGCTTGGCCTCGAACTTATCACCCATGTACATTGCCGAAGTGGCACCAGCCGCTGTTCGGGGCAAGTTTGTTTCGCTCAATCAATTGACAATTGTCATCGGTATTCTGCTGGCACAATTGGCAAACTGGCAAATTGCTGAGCCTGTTGCTCCTGGTGCAACTGACAGTCAGGTCTTGGCTTCATGGAACGGTCAAACTGCCTGGCGCTGGATGTTTTGGGCTGAAACAATTCCTGCTGCTTTGTTCTTCTTGCTGATGTTTTTTGTTCCGGAAAGTCCCCGTTGGTTGGCGAAAAATGGAAAAGAAAGGAAGGCTGAACGAATTCTGACCCGCATTGGTGGATCTGATTATGCGCATGTAGAATATGCCAGTATTCGGCAAACGCTTCGAAACGAAACCGGTAAAGTAAATTATCGACAACTGTTTGAGCCAGGCATCAAAAAAGTGTTGCTTATCGGGATCGTAATCGCGGCATTTCAGCAATGGTGTGGGATTAATGTTATTTTTAACTATGCCGAGGAGGTATTTGAGGCTGCCGGCTATGGGGTTTCAGACATTCTATTTAATATCGTGGTCACCGGTAGTGTGAATTTGGTTTTTACTTTCGTGGCAATTTATACCGTTGACAAACTGGGACGACGTGCACTAATGTTACTTGGAGCAGGCAGCTTGGCCGGAATTTATGTTTTGATGGGCGCTGCTTATTTTTTCCATATCTCCGGTTGGATTCTTCTTATTTTGGTTGTGTTAGCTATTGCGTGTTACGCCATGTCGCTCGCCCCGGTTACCTGGGTGGTGCTTTCAGAAATTTTCCCTAACCGCATCCGGGGCGCGGCAATGGCTGTTGCCACTGTTTCGCTTTGGCTGGCAAGTTTTCTATTGACTTATACATTCCCGTTACTGAATTACACATTTGGGGCGTCAGGCACTTTCTGGCTTTATGGACTGATCTGCTTAGGTGGGCTCATCTTCATATTCAAAAAATTGCCTGAAACCAAAGGAAAATCTTTGGAGGAGATAGAACATGAAATTGTAAACTAACTAAAATGAACTTGATGAAGTATATTCAACTTTTATTGTTGCTGCTTTCAGTTTGGGCATGTAGCACCAAGTCTGCACAAAAAATAGAACTGAGTGGAGAATGGCAATTTAAGCTAGATTCCCTTGATGTCGGAATCACCGAAAGGTGGTATTCTCAAGATCTTGACCACAGTGTTAGACTTCCCGGATCAATGGTTGAAAATGGGAAGGGCTTTGACATTACACCAGACACGAAATGGACTGGCGGTATTAGAAATCCGGAGTGGTATAAAGACTCCAACTACGCTCCTTATTTTGATCCCGATAATGTCAAGTTTCCTTTTTGGTTGCAGCCCCAAAAAAAATATACAGGTGCTGCCTGGTACCAAAGAAAAGTAACCATTCCTAAAAACTGGAAGGGAAAAAGCATTTGGCTTAATCTTGAACGACCGCATTGGGAAACAACGGTTTGGGTGAATGGAAAAAAAGCAGGTCAGCAGAATAGCCTTGCAACTCCTCATAAATACGATATTACCTCGTTGGTTAGAATGGGTGATAATTTTATTTCTGTCCGCGTTGACAATCGCACAAAAGATGTTGATGTAGGTTGGAACTCCCATAGTATAACAGATCATACACAAACGAACTGGAACGGCATTGTAGGTGATATTTCGCTGCAAAGTGCAGATCAGATTCATTTTAAAAGCCTGAAGGTCTTTCCGGATCTGAAATCAAATATTGTAGACATAAAAGCAGTTGTCAACAATACTTCATCGAAAAAAAAGGATATAAAGATCGAAGTTGAAATCAAACTGAAGAAAACTGATCGTGAAGCTGGGATAAAACAGTATAAATTTACAATTCCAGCAGGAGAAAGTACAGTGAATCTGGAATGCGTATTGAATGAAAAGGCGCTGACATGGGATGAATTTGATCCAAACCTTTATGCACTTTCTGCTGAAATTGACTATCCGGAAGGAAAAGATAAGCAGTCTGTTGATTTTGGGTTTCGTAATTTTGAGGGGGACAGCACAGGCTTTTCGATCAATGGTCACCGTACCTTTTTGCGTGGAACCCTTGATTGTGCTATTTTCCCCAAAACAGGTTACCCGCCCACTAATGTTAAAGATTGGAAAAAGGAATTTACAGCCATTAAATCACATGGACTAAACCATGTCCGTTTTCATTCCTGGTGCCCACCAGAAGCTGCCTTTGTTGCTGCTGATGAAATGGGGGTTTACCTTCAAGTAGAGTGTTCGTCATGGGCTAATCAGAGTACCCAGTTGGGGAGCGGTCTGCCAATCGATCAGTACATTTATGACGAAAGTAAGCGCATAGTTGATGCCTACGGAAACCATCCATCTTTTGTCATGATGGCCTATGGGAATGAGCCGGGTGGACCAAATTACACAACATTCTTAAGAAAATTCGTTACCTATTGGGAAGAGCAAGACGATCGCCGTTTGTATACTACTGCTGCAGGCTGGCCAGTAATTTCCGAAAGTGATTATCATCTTACCTCAGAAAACGTGCGGATTCAAGGATGGGGCGAAGAATTAAAAAGTATTATCAATAGTCAGCAGCCCAAAACCACTTATGATTGGTCAGAAGGGATTAAAAACCTGAAAAAACCAATGGTTAGCCACGAAATCGGGCAGTGGTGTGTTTATCCGAATTTTAAAGAAATTAAGAAATACACCGGTGTACTGAAAGCTAAAAATTTCGAATTATTTCAGGAAAGTTTGAGTGCTCACCACATGGGGCAGCTAGCCGATAGCCTGTTATTGGCATCCGGGAAACTGCAGGCGCTTTGTTATAAAGCCGACATTGAAGCGGCCCTGCGAACGCCAAACTTTGGGGGCTTTCAGTTATTGGGCTTGCAGGATTTCCCGGGCCAGGGCACAGCTCTGGTTGGGGTACTCGATGCTTTCTGGAAAGAGAAGGGTTACATCTCGCCAGAAGAGTTTCGGCACTTTTGCAATTCGACTGTTCCTTTGGCAAGGTTGGACAAACGAGTTTTCAGGGAAGACGAAACGTTCACAGCGAATATTGAAGTTGCACATTTTGGAGAATCACCTCTGAAAAATGTTAGCCCCCATTGGAAAATTTATCAGAACGAGAAAATCATCGCAGAAGGGACGCTGGGGCAGCAGGATATTCCACTCGGAAATGCTAATAAATTGGGGAAAGTTGTTTACCAATTTCAGAAGGAGAACAAACCACGTAAGTTAACCTTAGAAGTTTCAATCAAAGAGTATCAAAACTCATGGGACATATGGGTGTATCCTGCCTCTCCAATAAAACTCCCAAAGAATATTGAGGTTGTAGAAGATCTAAGTCCATCGGTGTTTAGGCACTTGGAAGATGGAGGGAAGGTCCTGTTAAGCTTAGGAAAGGGAAAAGTCACCTCGAATATGGGAGGCGATGTCGGTGTTGGATTTTCCAGTATTTTTTGGAATACGGCTTGGACGGGAGGACAAAAACCACACACGCTCGGTATTCTGTGCGACCCGGAACATCCTGCGCTGGAACTTTTCCCCACTGAATATCACTCGAACTGGCAATGGTGGGATGCTATGAGTCACTCTGATGCGATACAACTTGATTCTTTTGCTACTGATCTAAAGCCGATCGTCCGGATAATCGACGATTGGGTTTCGAACAGAAGACTGGCACTTCTTTTCGAAGCAAAAGTCGGAAAAGGCAGCATTTTTATCAGTGGTGTCGATTTGGTCAATCATTTGGCTGACAGGCCTGAAGCGGACCAGATGAAAAAAAGCCTCCTTCATTACATGGCCAGCGACCGATTTCATCCAACGGTTGAATTAAGCGTATCGCAGCTCAATTCGATCATAAAATAAGTTGTAGATGAGCAAAATAGTTAAAGCATATCAAGAGAAACGAACCATTCCAACTTACGGATTAGGGAAGCCCGAAACCAATCCTCTTTTCTTTGAGAAAAGGGTTTATCAGGGCTCAAACGGTAAAGTTTACCCCGTGCCTTTTATCGATAAGGTTTTTGATGAGAAGAGAGATCAGGCATATGATGCCGCAATTCTAGAAAATGATTTCGTACGTTTAGTCATGTTACCCGAAATAGGGGGGCGAATATTTGAAGCACAAGATAAGACCAATAATAATTACAACTTTTTCTATAAACAGGAGGTTATAAAACCTGCATTGGTGGGACTTGCTGGGCCCTGGATTAGCGGAGGCGTTGAATTCAACTGGCCGCAACACCACCGTCCCGGCACCTATTTGCCAACCGATGTTTTTATCGAGGAGGAAGCAGACGGCGCAAAAACCGTCTGGATGTCAGAAAACGATCCGATGAACCGGATGAAAGGAATGCACGGAATCCGTCTTCGACCAGATAGTTCATTGATTGAACTCCGTGGGCGCCTGTTCAACAGGACTCCATTAACGCAAACCTTTTTGTGGTGGGCCAATGTTGCGGTAAAGGTACATCAGGATTACCAGAGCTTCTTTCCACCCGATGTGCATTATGTCGCCGATCATGCGGTACGTGCTATGAGTAGCTTTCCTTTTGCCAAAAATGACTACTATGGTGTTTCCTATCACGAACGGCCCGGGAGAAATGATTTACGAAATTATCAAAATATTCCGGTACCCACCAGCTATATGGTTTGCGAGACGAAATATAATTTTTTTGGAGGATTCGATTTTAAAAGCGAAGGTGGCTTCATCCATGTTGCTAACAGGCACATTGCACCGGGCAAAAAGCAATGGACCTGGGGAAGTGAGGAATTTGGCAAAGCCTGGGATCGCGAACTTTCTGACAACGGTGATCCCTACTTCGAGTTGATGGCCGGCGTTTATACCGATAATCAACCCGATTTCTCCTATCTGTTGCCTTACGAGACCAAGACATTTTCACAATTCTGGTGGAGTTATAAAGAAATAGGTCCAGTGCAGAATGCCAATAACAATTTGGCTATTAGGCTTGTTCTTCAACAAGGTAATAAATTAGATATTGGAGTGGCAAGTAGCCGCCAGTTTGCAAACCTACAGTTTATTCTGAATATCGGGAATCAGAAGCGGGTTTTTAAGAAGATGACGATCTCGCCTGAGAATCCCTGGATTGAGAAAACAATCATTCTGCAAGCCGGACAGGAAGAAGCGGTTTCGCTTTCGGTTTTAGATGAACATGGGAAAGAATTATTAGCGTACCAGCACCGTGAAATCAATAAGCTGCAAAACCGGAAATTAGCCAAAGAGCCTGCACAGCCAGTTGATGTAAAGAGCAGCAGCGAACTGCAGCTGATTGGAGAACATCTTGAACTCTACCGGCATCCGACACGCTATCCCGAGCCGTATTGGGAAGAAGCTATAAAACGTGATCCGTCGAACTACAAAACTCATATTTCGCTGGGCCGCGCGGAGTTAAGAAAAGGACGACTTAATAAGGCCAAGCAGAATTTTAGAACGGCGATTGAAATGCAAACCAGGTATCATCCCAATCCGGCATCTGGCGAAGCACATTTTTTTGGTGGCATTGTAGCGAAGTACCAGGATGAAATTGGTGAAGCGTATGCATTGCTTTATAAATCGACCTGGAATTATGAGTGGCGATCAGCAGCCTATTATCATCTTGCACTAATTGATTGTATGCGCACCGATTATGAACAAGCTTTGGAACATATTGAAGCATCGCTGGATACGAACAGGCAAAACAATAAAGCAATTGTGCTGGGGGCAGTAATAAAGAAACGTTTGGGAAAGGGTGAAAATGCCGGAAAAATAATTGATTCGCTCATAAAAACAGATCCGCTAGATCAATGGGCAAAGCATGTACAGACTAGCTTGTCCGGGGATTACAGTGAATTTTTGAGATTTTCCAGGAATGATGCCCAAACTATCATCGACATTGCTTTCGATTACTGCGAAGGCGGCTTTTATGAGGAAGCGATTCAACTCCTTCAATTGCATCACGAACATGAGCCTGCTATCTGCGCGGTACCTAATCCACTGAAAAAAACAGTAATGACACGATTTATTTTGGCCTGGCTTCTTCAAAAGATGAACAAGAAATCAGCATCGGAGTCCTTGCTTAAAAAATTTACCACTATCTCGTATGATTATTTTTTCCCTTCGCGTATTCAAGAGCAATTGGTACTGGAATGGGCCATTCAGCAAAACAAAGCAGTTCCGATGGCAGCTTATGGCCTGGGGAATTACTACTTTAACCTCCAACGCCACGAAGATGCTATAAATAGCTGGGAAAAAGCAGCAAGTGCAGGTTGCGAATATGGAACACTCTATCGAAACCTCGGCATTGCGTACTGGAATACTAGTGCCAATGGCGAAAAGGCGAGAAGAGCCTTCAGGAAAGCGGTGCAGCTATCTCCGGAGGATATGCGGATATCATACGAGTTTGATCAACTACGAAAAAAGTTGAATGATGATCCCACTGATCGATTAGCAAATCTTGAACCACTTAAAGAGAGAATACTGGACCGCGACGATTTTAGTGTCGAATTAGCTGCGCTGTATAATTTTACCGGCCAATACGAGAAGGCGCTTGAATTACTTGAGAATAAAAACTTCCATCCATGGGAGGGTGGGGAAGGACAAGTGTTGCGGCAATATACCTCTTCCTGCCTGCAGCTCGGACAAAAAGGCTTAGAAAAGGCGGACCCGCAGAAAGCATTGATGTATTTCGAAAAATCGTTGAATACCCCTGATAACTTAGGGGAAAAATATCACCCCTTGCAGGCTTTGGCACACATCAACTACTGGAAAGGTATGGCTCATAAAGCATTGGGAAACCTGAACAAGGCCACCGAATACTTTCGGAAAAGTGCAAACGAAGAAGGTGACTTTGTTGATATGGCCGTTAGCCAATATTCAGAGTTGTCATACTACAAGGCTCTATCATTAAGAGAACTTGGGAGGATTGAGGAGGCAAACAGCCTATTGCACCAGATAAAGACATTTGGCGAGGTAAAGCTAAAACAAGAGGTCAAGATAGATTACTTTGCAACTTCCCTCCCCTTATTACTGGTATTTGATGATGATCTCCGGAACAGAAATGAATGGGAAGCAAAATACCTAATCGGATTGGCAGAACTTGGCCTGGGGAACAAAGAGAAAGCATTTTCTGTTTTTCAAGAAGTACTCGAAATCAACAGGATGCACGCTGGAGCACATGAATTATTATATCTGCGTAAGCGAAAGGCGAACAATGGAGAAAAATAAAAGTTGAAAAAATTATTTACAATTATGGAAAAGAAAGCATTATCTCCGGATGTGTAAACTGTAAGGTAAAGGTTGCTATCAAAAAGAACTTTTGGTTTTCAGCAATAAAACTTGGGATTATCATAAGATATTTTTGGTGAATTCATGGCAAGAATATTTTTAAAAAATAAGGGTACTTTTTACCTTTATTTTTGTATGTTTGTTTTACTTCGTAAAATTTATGTTAAAAAAAAGAATTTTTGACTATCATTTATACTTTAAAAATAGAACTAAAATTATGAGAAAAACTACTTTATCCAAATTTCATATATTCCATTATAAAGGAATATTTCTTCTGTTCTTGTTTTGTCTTGGATGCTCCATGACGTTTGCCAAGGAGGTCAAGATTAATTTATTAAAGGAGACAAGTCGACAACAAAAAACAGTAACGGGTACTGTTGTCTCTGAAAAAGATAATTTACCTCTCCCAGGTGTAACTGTATTAGTTGCTGGAACGAATAATGGTGTAGTGACTGATTTTGATGGAAATTATGAAATTATTATTAATGAAGATGAGGCATTGCTCGAATTTTCTTATGTAGGCTTCAAGACCAAAACCGTTCCTGTCAATGGCCAAAAGGTAATTAATGTTTCTTTGGAAGAAGACCTAGCGAGCTTAGACGAAGTTGTTGTTGTGGGTTATGGGACCCAAAGAAGACAAAACGTAACCGGAGCCCTTTCCTCTATTAAAGCAGAAGATATTATCACTCAGGGCGCAAATACTGTAGAAAAATCTTTGCAGGGAAGAGTCGCTGGTGTTCAGGTCGAATCAGCAGGAGGAAACCCTGGTTCTGGTGTTAGGATTTTAATTAGAGGTACTGGTTCTTTTGGAAATAACAGTCCTTTATACATTGTTGATGGGGTTCAGGTTGATAATATTAACAATTTGGCACCCAATGATATTGCTTCTATGGATATTTTAAAAGATGCTTCTGCAGCTGCAATTTATGGATCTCGTGCGGCAAATGGGGTAGTTTTAATAACAACAAAATCAGGAAAAAAAGGCGAAAATCGTATAGATATAATTGCTTACTACGGAGTTCAGAAAATAGCGAACAAACTCGATGTATTAAATGCTTCTGAGTGGGCCACGGTGAGTAATGCAGCTCATGATAATGCAGGTCTTGCACGCTTGGACATTGCAGCAACCCCTGCCAGTCTTGGTATTGGAACTGATTGGCAGGATGAAATTTATCGAGTAGCACCCATGCAAAACTATAATATTTCAGCTAGTGGGGGAGGGGACAACTATACTTATAGTCTATCTGGAGGTTATTTAGATCAAGATGGGATCGTCAAAGAAACGGGTTATAAACGCTATAATCTTCGTCTCAAATCATCCTTCACCAAAGGGAGGCTTGAAGTTGGCGAAACTGTATTGCTTTCTCAAGAAGATTGGCGCAATATGGCCGGAGGTTGGGGAGGCCAGGGAGGAAATCCTGTGGGGTCTGCCCCAAAAATGATTCCTGTTTTTGACGTCTATAATGAAGATGCCATTGGAGGATACGGGGGAGCCTATGGACCAGTAGTGAATGTTGCCAACCCC
The DNA here is from genome assembly GCF_003024155.1 of Christiangramia fulva. Classification (NCBI taxonomy): domain Bacteria; kingdom Pseudomonadati; phylum Bacteroidota; class Flavobacteriia; order Flavobacteriales; family Flavobacteriaceae; genus Christiangramia; species Christiangramia fulva. Next base: position 4,055,341 of record NZ_CP028136.1, on the reverse strand, counting down.
GTGGCTCAGCTATATCTTGAAATTCCAAAAACAGAAGTAAAGAAAGCAGTTATAAATACCTATGCTCAGTTCACCATTCTGGATGGCTTGAAATATAAGTTAAATGCAGGTTATACTAACACCAGTGGTTATGATTATACATATACCTATCCATACGAAGTAGGAAGTCTTTTTACAAATCTTGATGCTGACCTTTACGAAGGTCGTTATGAAACCAAATATAAGCTCTTAGAGCACACTTTATCTTATGATAAAAATTTGGATAAACATGAAATTCATGCTTTAGTAGGCTATACTTACCAGGACACCCAATATAGGGGACTTAGTGGAAGTAAAAGTGGTATGCCGTCTGGGGTTATGGTATTGGATGCAGGAACTACTAATATAGCTTCAGGAAGCAACGCATGGGAAAATTCTTTGATATCTTATTTCGGAAGGGTAATTTACTCATACGATGACAGGTATACGGTTACCGGTATTATTAGAAGGGATGGATCTTCAAGGTTTGGAAAAGGTAATAAATATGGTAATTTCCCTTCTATTGCGATAGGTTGGAATCTTTCTAATGAAGAATTTTTCAATTCCGAAGATTCCTTTATTGATTTAGCTAAACTTAGAGCAAGCTATGGTGTACTTGGTAATCAGGAATTTGCGGATTACCGATTTAGCCCGGCCATAAATCTCAACACTAATTATGTCGTAGGGCAAGACCAACATCTTTGGCCCGGAGCTATTCAAATGGCTTTCGCAACTCCAGATATAAAATGGGAGACTTCTAAAACCTTAAATATAGGAACAGACCTGTCTATGTTTGACCGAAGATTGCAGATAACGGCAGATTATTTCGTTAAGAAGAATTCTGATATTTTGCTTCAGGTGCCTATTCCTTTATCTACAGGAGCAAGTGGAAATAGTCCATACATAAATGCAGGAGAAATTACTAATAAAGGATTTGAGTCTTCTCTGACATATAAGAACACTATCAAAGATTTTAATTATGAGGTAACCGGAACTTTTTCTTCTGTAGATAACGAAGTGGTCCAGCTTGGTACCGGTTCACAACAAATTTTCGGTGGCCAGCCTACTCATCATGGGGCGTCAGCAACAGTGACTCAGGCAGGATTACCTGTAGGTGCTTTTTACTTGATAAAAACCGATGGTTTGTTTAATTCAGCAGAAGAGGTACAGGCGTATTCTAGAGACGGCAAGCTCATTCAACCTAATGCATCACCTGGGGACGTAAAGTTTGTTGATTATAACAATGATGGACAAATTGATGAAAATGACCGTCAATTCCTGGGAAGTCCTAATCCGGATTTTACCTACGGCCTCGGGGGTAATGCGCAGTGGAAAAATTTTGATTTGAGCTTGTACTTTCAGGGAACCTATGGTAATAAAATATATAATGGCTTAAGGCAGGACTTAGAAGGGATGAATCTGGAATATAATTATGCCAGCAGTACTTTGAACGCCTGGACTCCTGAGAATCCTAATACCAGCATACCAAGAGCTGTAATAAATGATCCTAACCAAAATGCAAGGACATCCGGCCGCTTTTTGGAGGATGGATCTTATCTTCGACTGAAAACTTTACAGATTGGATATTCTTTACCAAAAGATATTATTGAGAGTATTCACGTAAAAAAGTCTAGGATTTACCTAAGTGCAGATAATGTATTTACTGTTACAGATTATTCCGGATATAATCCTGATATAGGTAGAGCAGGCTCTGTATTAGATAGAGGAGTAGATTTTGGACACATAGCTTATCCTTTGTCTAAAACATATATGTTAGGTATTGATATTTCCCTCTAATCACAAATAATAAAACTATAATCATGAAAAATTATATATATATACTATTTTTAGCAATAACATTAAATGGTTGCACGGATGACTTGGAGCAAGTCAATCCCAATGTAATTACAAAGGAAAGCTTCTGGGAAAACGAAAGCGATGTATTGTCGGGTTTAGCTGCCACGTATAAGGTGCTACGAGATGTAAATAATGGCTACTGGGGTGTAAGAGGAATAGAGTTAACTAATGGTAGGGGAGACGATTTCTTCATTAGAAATGATGTGAGAGCTTTATATCAACTCTCAACATTTACAAATGATCCTACAACGGGTACTCCTGCTTCAATGTTTGCCGGTTTCTATACGGGTATTTTTAGAGCTAATCAGGTAATCAAAAATACTCCCGATGCCGATATTTCGGAGGAAAAGAAGGCACAATTAATTGCTGAAGCAAAGTTTCTGAGAGCCTTAAACTATTTTCATTTAGCAATTAATTTTGGTGATGTTCCCATAATAACACATGTCCCGGAGACAAGGGAAGACTATTTTGTGGCGAAGTCTCCAGAGACTGAGGTTTGGACTCAGGTAGAAAATGATCTAAAAGAAGCAAAATCTAATCTGCCTGTCAACTATCCTCCAGAATGGGTAGGAAGAGCCACAAAAGGAGCTGCTATCGGATATTTGGGTAAAGCTTATTTATACCAGGAGAAATGGCCGGAGGCAGAAACAGAATTTGCTTTACTGGCAAAGCCGGATGGGTCTCCTAAGGCTCCATTCAATTATGATTTACTTGAAAACTATGGAGATAATTTTATAGCTGAATACGATAATAATAAGGAAAGTCTTTTTGGAATTCAAAACCAGAATGTGGGTGGTACTAATCCTTGGGCCGGGGAAAATGCAAATGAATCTCAAGGCGTGACCACGGCCCAGGAATTTGCCCCAACCGAGGTTGGAGGTTGGTTTGAAGCCTTTCCTACAAACAAGATGTTTCAGGAATTTCAAAAAGAGAAAACAATAAATGGGGACTTTGATCCAAGAATGTATGCGTCTATAGTCTGGGATTATCCTGGAGCTACATTCTATAATAAGCCTTTTTCTGATTTCACTTTGCAGTTTGGTTTTAATTCATTAATCAAAAAATATCAGAATTATCAGGATGACAATGAGGGGATCTGGATTTCTAATATTAATGAAAAGGGATTGCGTTTTGCAGATATTCTGTTGATGTATGCCGAAGCATTGACCATGCAGGGAAAAGTTTCAGAGGCTTACCCATTGGTGAATAGGATAAGAAACAGAGCCAACCTTCCAGATCTTCAGGAGGGTTTAAGCCAGGAGGCTTTCATGGCAGAAATCCGTCATCAGCGTATGGTTGAATTTTTCCGAGAAGGTCTAAGGTTCTATGATCTTAAAAGGTGGGGGCTACTTGAGGAAGAAATTATGAATAGTGATAAAGTAGGTAAAGAATTCTTTGATTTGGCAAAAAATGAATTTTTTCCTATCCCACAAAACGAATTGAATACGAACCCAAAAATGGATCAAAATCCCAATTGGTAGTTTTTGTTATTTCTATTTTTAGATCGAAGTGTCAATTTTTTATAGTACTTCGGTCAAAAAAAGAAATTTATTTACAATTCGCAACTATAAATGATTACTTACCTAAAGCCTCCAACAATGGAAGTAAAAACTTTTTCTCTGTTAGTATTTTTGTGTGTCCTTAGCGTTGACGCCCAACAAGCTTCGCCAGAATGGGAAGATCTCCAGGTAGTTTCCAAAAATACTGAAGAACCGCATGCCACTTTTCATGTCTATGATTCAGAAACGCAAGCAAAAAAAGGGAATTATGAATCTTCTGGAAATTACGAAAACCTGAACGGCACCTGGAAATTCCATTTTTCAGAAACCCCTAATCAGCGTCCGGAAAATTTTTATCAAACCGATTATAATACCAGCAGCTGGGATAAAATTGAAGTTCCGGGAGACTGGCAGCTGCAGGGTTATGATTTTCCTTTGTACACCAATATTGAGTATCCTTTTCCGAAGAATCCGCCATATGTCGATAATTCCTATAATCCCGTTGGTTCTTATAAAAGAGATTTCGAGGTACCTTCCACCTGGAATGGAAAAGAAATCTTCCTGCACTTCGGCGGCGTGAACAGCGCCTTTTATGTATGGGTAAACGGAGAAAAAGTGGGATATAAGGAAGGAGCGAAAACGCCTGCAGAATTCAATATTACACCTTATCTGAAAGAAGGTAAAAATGAGGTTGCCGTTGAGGTTTACAGGTGGAGCGATGCCAGTTATTTACAAGATCAGGATTTCTGGCGCCTTAGCGGAATTGAGCGCGACGTCTATCTTTTTGCGAAACCGAAAGTGAGCATTCAGGATTTTTTCCTGAAGGCATCTTTGGATGAATCATTTGAAAATGGTCTTTTTTCCGGAACGGTTTTTTTAGAAAATCCTGAAAAGAAAAAAGGCGATTATAAAGTTGATCTGAAGATCTGGGACGGTGAAAATGTAATTTTTCAGGATGAAAAAACAGTAAAACTAAGTGGCGAGGTTATAGATTCTGTTCAGTTTTCAGCAAATATCCCGGAAGTGAAAAAATGGAGTGCAGAAACCCCCAATTTGTATACGGCCACAATCAGTCTTTCTAAAGAAGGAGAAAGCAAGATGGCTACAGCTACAGAAATTGGTTTTAGAACAGTGGAAGTAAAGGGAGGAAATCTCCTTGTGAACGGAAAACCCATTTTGATCAAAGGAGTAAATAGGCATGAGCATGATGAGAATAAAGGCCATGTAATTTCAAAAGAACTGATGGAGCAGGATATTGCCCTTATGAAGAAAAACAACATCAATGCTGTGCGAACTTCTCACTATCCAGATGATCCTTACTGGTATGATTTAACTGATAAATATGGACTGTATGTTGTAGATGAGGCCAATATTGAAAGCCATGGTTTCGGCTATGATGAAGATAAAACTCCTGCCAATAAATCCGAATTTGCCAAAATGCATCATGACAGGATCAAAAGAATGGTGGAGAGGGATAAGAATCATCCTTCGGTGATCATCTGGTCCATGGGAAATGAGGCCGGTGACGGACCTGCTTTTGTCGATAATTATCACTGGATAAAGCAAAAAGATGCTACGCGTCCTGTTCAATACGAAAGGGCCGAGCGCGGTGAGCATTTCCAGGAACTGCACACTGACATTATTGCCTGGATGTATGCACCTCTCGAAAGTATTGAGAAGTATTACCTGGGTCATTATCCCGAACGCCCGTTCATTTGGGTGGAATATGCCCACGCCATGGGTAACAGCAGTGGAAACCTTATCGATTTGTGGAATTATGTTTATTCTCATGACCAACTGCAGGGTGGCTTCATTTGGGATTGGGTGGACCAGGGGCTTGTAAAAACCGACAGTAGCGGAACCAAATACTGGGCTTACGGAGGTGATTTTGCTCCAAAACGCTATCACAATGATGGCAATTTTGTAATGAATGGGTTGGTAAATCCCGACCGCTCTCCGCATCCGGCACTAGAGGAGGTAAAGTATGTCTATCAGAATGTCGATTTTGACTTGCTTGATTCCACGGCACTTGAATTCCGTGTGAAGAACAGGTTTTTCTTTACTAATCTCGACAAATATGATTTCAGCTACGAAATTCTTGAAAATGGGAAGACCCTCAAAAAGGGCGAATTAGAACCATTTGATTTAGCACCACAGGATTCTCTGAGTTTCAAAATTGAAAATGTCGATCTTTCCTATGATCCTTCGGCTGAATATTTCATTAATTTCTATGTAAAAACGAAACAGAAGGAAAATCTTGTTCCGGCGAATCATCTTATTGCTAAAAAGCAGTTTCAGCTTAAAAAAGGTGAACCGAAAGTTGCGGTACAAACATCCGATTTTGGCAGACTGAAGGTCAAAAAGTCCAGTGGAGAGATTTTAATTCATAACGATCAGGTACAGGTGAAATTCGACAAAAATCAGGGTCAAATCTCTTCCTATACTTTTAACGGCAAGGAACTTTTGAAGAAAGGGCCAAAGATAAATTTCTGGAGGGCGCCTACCGATAATGATTTTGGAAACGGACTTCCTCAACGAGGCCGCATGTGGAAGGAGGCTTCTGAAAATTACAACCTGACTTCGGCTGAAGTTACCTCAAAAAACAAAAAAGCTGTGACAGTCGAGTTCAAATACAGTATTCCGGCAGTCAATTCTACTTACACTTCCGAATATACGGTGAGTGCTGACGGAAGTATTTTGGTGAACAACAGCTTTGATTTTGGAGGCAAAAAAGAAGAGGTGTCTGAACTACCACGTTTCGGAATGAATATGATCCTTCCTGACGAATTCGACCAGGTGAAATGGTACGGCAGGGGTCCGCAGGAAAATTATCGGGACCGGAAACAATCTGCTTTTGTAGGTGTTTATGAGGCTTCGGTAAACGATCTGTATTTTCCTTACAATCGTCCGCAGGAAAATGGATACCGAACCGAAAATCGCTGGGTAGAACTAACCAATGACAGTGGAAACGGACTAAAATTCATTGGCATGCCGCTCATTTCTTTTAGTGCGCATCACAATTACATGTCAGATTTTGATCCCGGTGAAAAGAAGCAGCAGCGCCATACCAATGACATTAAGCCACGTGACCTGGTAAGCCTCAATATTGATTACGGGCAAACCGGAGTTGGAGGTGATAACAGCTGGGGCGCCCGAACCTATGAAAAATACCAGCTAAAGCCGGGCGATTATAGTTATAGTTTCTTGATTAAGCCTGTAACGGCCGATTAAGTGATAAAATGTAAATTGCATCAACTTTGCTATGATTTTTAAATTTGAAACAATGAAAAAGCGGGAATTAAATTCCTACGGAAAGGCCCTTATTATGGCCTTTCTTTTTGGCTTTGCTTTGTATTCCTGCAAATCTGGAATTGAGAGCGACAGCCGCATAACAGAAACTCGTGTAAAGCAGAACTTCGGCAGAAACTGGGAATTTCGACGTTTGGCAGATAATGCCGCAGATGAGAGCTGGGAGACCGTCAATATTCCCCATTCCATGAAAACTGAGCCCCTGGTGGTGAAAGAGCAGTGGCAGGGGAAGGCCATCTACCGCAAAAAATTCCAGGTGCCATCACTGGAAGGGCGAAAATGGTTCTTTCATTTTGAAGGTGTGATGCAGGAGGCGAAGGTGTCGATCAACGATTCGGTGGTGATGGTGCACAAAGGCGGCTATCTTCCATTCACCGTTGATGCAACTCCATTCCTGAAGGAAGGCCGTGAAAACACCATCCGCGTTGAAGTTAGCAACCTTGATGATTTTGAGATCCCACCGGGAAAGGCGTTGGAAAATCTCGATTTTAACTACTACGGCGGAATTTACCGGAACGTATGGCTCATCAAGACCAATCCCGTCTATATTACCGATGCTGTGCGTGCCAATCAGGTCAATGGCGGTGGCATCCTGGTGCATTTCGACTCGATTTCTGAAGAGGTGGCCCGCGGATTAGTAAAAACGCAAATCCGCAACGAGACTTCTGAAAATAAGCAGATTCAATTGCGTGTTGTTTTTACCGATGAAGAGGAAAAGCGACATGAATTCCTTTCTTCTGAAGCTGAAGCAGGAGCTGAAGAGGCTATTTCGGTCTCAAAAGAGATCAGTATTAAAAATCCGCAATTATGGTCCCCGTCCGATCCAAAGCTGTACCGGCTAAAGGTAGAAGTGATCGCCGATGGGGAATTGGTCGATTCCGAAGAAATAAAGACTGGCATAAGAGATATCCGGCTCACCGATACCGCTTTTTACCTCAATGGCAAGAAGCATTTTATCAATGGCACCAACCGCCACCAGGAATATCCATACATTGGCTATGCGCTTTCTGATGAAGCCCAGTATCGCGATGCGTATAAGATCAAGGAAGCCGGTTTCGATTTTGTGCGGCTCTCTCATTATCCACAGTCGCCGGCTTTTCTGGCGGCCTGTGATGAATTGGGAATTATGGTGATGGATGCTATTCCCGGCTGGCAGTTCTTCGGAAATGAGGAATTTGTGCAGAATTCCCTTCAGAATATCCGGGATATGGCCCGTCGGGACAGGAATCATCCTAGCGTGATCTTCTGGGAGAATTCGCTGAATGAATCCGGAATGTCTAAAGAATATATGAAAAAGGCCAATGCGACCCTCAAGGCCGAGCTGCCTTATGAGGATACCTACAGCGCCGGCTGGATTGATGATCCTGCCTATGATCTCTATATTCCCGCCAGGCAGCATGCGAAACCTCCGTTTTACTGGAACCACTACGAGAAACAGCGGCCACTGTTTATTGCTGAATACGGGGATTGGGAATATTACGCGCAAAATGCCGGTTTCAATCAGAAAGCCTTCAGCGACCTGCGGGAAGAGGAGCGATCAAGCCGGCAGCTACGCAGTGCCGGGGAAGCGGGAATGCTGCAACAGGCGCTTAATTTTCAGGAGGCTTTCAATTCAAATCTCAAGGGGCCTCACACCGTGGGCCAGGCGAATTGGCTTATGTTCGACTATAATCGCGGCTACAGCCCAGATCTTGAGTCTTCGGGAATTGCAGATATCTTCAGAATCCCAAAATTCAGCTATTATTTTTACCAGAGCCAGGAGGGGCCGTTTACCGATGCCTTTTCCGATCCCATGGTCTTTATAGCCAATTTCTGGACGGCCGGTTCTTCTAAGGATGTGAAGGTTTTTAGCAATACCGAAGAAGTTGCACTTTTCCTGAACGGCAAATTAGTAGCGAGGAAGAGAGCCGATGAAAACATCATTTCTGACGAACTTCCGTTTCCGCCCTTCACTTTTCATCCTGACCAATTTGAGCCGGGGACGCTGAAAGCGGTGGGTTATATCGATGGAGAGGAGGTAGCTTCACAGGTGGTGCAGACCCCCGAAGAGCCTGTAGCTCTTAAATTGAATGCCGATTTTTCCGGAAAAAACATTGCTCTAAATACTCCAGATGTGATCTTTGTGTATGCACAGGTGGTTGACAAAAATGGTACAGTGGTGCCAACGGCCACCAATAAAATTAAATTCAGCCTGGAAGCTGCTCCAAAAAATGCAGAGATCGTAGGTCCGGCAGCGATTAAAGCCGAGGCCGGAATTGCGACTATTCTGCTGCGTACCGAAAATTTCCTGCATCCTTTGAAGATAAAAGCCAGTTCCCCTGGCCTGGAAGAAACTGAAATAACCATCGAAAATCCTTAAAAAATGAAATCCATTTTCCGACAGTTGCAGCTGTTTTTGCCGCTCTTGGTTTTGCTGTTAGCCACAAAGCAATATGCCCAAAATAATCAAGGCAATGCGTATGTAGATCAAAATGGAATCATTCGATGGAAAGCCAATAAGGAGGAAATACATGGTTTTGGAGTGAACTATACCGCTCCCTTTGCGCATGCTTATCGTTTGGCACAGAAAAAAGATATCGATATCAAAAAAGAGATCGATAAGGATATTTATCATTTTACCCGTCTCGGATTTGATCTGTACCGCATTCATGTTTGGGATACCGAGATCAGCGACGAACAGGGAAATCTGCTGGAAAATGAACACCTGGATATTTTCGATTATCTGCTGAAACAGTTAAAGGACCGGGGAATAAATTTTGTGCTTACTCCAATTGCATACTGGGGAAACGGTTGGCCCGAACCCGATGAGGATACTCCGGGTTTTTCTGATAAATACGGAAAAGAAAAAAGCCTTACCGATCCCGATGCCATCAAGGCCCAGCAGAATTACCTCACACAGTTCATGAACCACGTGAACAAGTATACCGGGGTCGCTTATAAGAATGAGCCCAACCTTATCGCTGTAGAAATAAGCAATGAACCGCATCATCGCGGAACTAAGGCTCAGGTTACTGAATTTATCCGAAAAATGGTGAATGCAATCCAGAAGACCGGCGCGAAAAAGCCAATTTTCTATAATGTGAGCCATAGCATCCATTTGGCCGACGCGTATTTTGATGCCGGAATCGATGGAGGAACCTTCCAGTGGTATCCTACCGGCCTTGGTTTTGGAAAAGAGCTGGAAGGAAATCTCTTGCCAAACGTAAATGACTATCATATTCCCTTTGAAGACGTGATCAAAGAACACCATGCGGCTAAAATTGTATATGAATTCGATGCGGCTGATGTGCTGAAATCCTATATTTATCCCGCGATTGCCAGAAGTTTTAGAACGGCGGGAATACAACTGGCGACTCATTTCGCTTACGATCCTACTTTCCTGGCCTATGCCAACACCGAGTATAATACTCATTATATGAACTTAAATTACGTGCCGCATAAAGCCCTTGGGCTTATGATCGCCTCGGAAATTTTTCATAAGATTCCAATGTATTCAGATTTTGGTGAATATCCCGATAACCTTGAATTCGGAGATTTTAAGATTAGTTACGAAGGTGATGTCGCGACCTACAATTCTGAAGAAAAGTTCATTTACACTAATTCAAATGATGAGCAGCCCAAAAATTTAAAGAAGCTGAAAGGGATCGCCGGCCATGGCAGTTCGCAGATTGTTAAATATGAAGGCAAAGGAGCTTATTTCCTGGATAAGATCAAAAAAGGAGTCTGGAGGCTGGAGGTGATGCCCGATCCGGTTATTGTTAAAAATCCATTTGGGAAAAACAGTCTGGATAAAACAGTGGCAGTAATCAGCTGGAAATCGAATGAAATGAATGTCAAACTGCCCGATCTTCATGAAAATTTTATGATAAATGGGATCAATAAAGGGAATGATTTTATAGACACAGCTACGGGCTTAAGTTTTTCAATAAGCCCGGGGGTATATATCCTGAAAAATCCAGGAGCAACTTTTAAAGATTTAGATTTTAATGAAAACCATCGGTTTAAAATCGATGAATTTGTCGCAAAAGAAAACACCGTGGATAAAACCTACCTGGTTCATGAGCCTTTAAAAACTTCCGAAGCAGGCCGGGAAATTGAACTTAATGCCACCGTAGTTTCTAATGAAGAGGTGGAAAAAGTGGAGGTATGGCTTCAAAACGGAAATATGTATGATTCTGTAGAGCTGGAGGCAAAAAATAACTACGATTATTCAGCTAAAGTGCCGCAGAAACTGCTTAATAATGGCTTCATGAATTACAGGATCATTGTTACAACAAAGGGTGGTAAATTTACATTTCCGGGTGGAGTAGCTGGCAGTCCTGCCGACTGGGATTTTCATTCTTCCGAAGAATATCAAACCAAAATTATGAAAGTTGGTTCCCCGATTTATCTTTTTAATGCCGCTACCGATTCTGATAAAATGGTACGGGAATGGAGACCGGAAAATGAAGTGGTACCGATTCCGGGGAATGAAGCTGAATTCCAGGTGAAGCTTGAAAAGCTGTTTATGGAAGACATAGAGAATAAAAATGCTGAACCTGTCTATGATTATTCCTTCCGCTATAATTTTTCCGAAAAGACTTTAAACCGGTCACTCACATCGAAAAATGAGCTTGTATTAAAAGCACGGGCTCTTGGCGATAAAACCGAAAAACTACAGGTAGCACTGGTAATGAAAAACGGTGCTGCTTTTGGAACTGTGGTCGAACTTTCGCCCGAAATTGAAGAAATTACCATTCCTTTATCAGAATTAAAACCCGTGAAAACGGTTACTCTGCCAAGACCTTATCCCGGATTTCTTCCTTACTATTTTGAACATTCCAATGAGTCTCATTTGAAAATGCAAGATGTGGAAGCGGTGCAGTTTTCAATAGGGCCGGGAATATCTAAAGATCAATTACAGCAACCTCATGCAATTGGGATTAGAAGCCTATATATCAATTGATAATTGACAATGGATAATGGAAAATTTCAAGCGATAAGCTTTGGAATATCCGCTGAATATTTACCGGCAGGCAGTCTCGCAGTTACGATAAGTTCAATTAATTACGTCATTTTAAGTGCAGTGAAGCACTCTCCATCTTTAATTAGAAGCAAAGTGCTTAAAAATGAAGCTTTTAGATTTTTTGCTTGTTCGTCAAGCTGAACTTGTTTCAGCTTCTCTTTGTTCTAAACTTAACTTTATCTTACAAACAAAAAATGCCCCCGCATATCGGAGGCATTTTTTTGCAGTATAACAGAAAATTAACCACATTTAGAAGAACCACAGTCCTTACAGGTTAAGCATCCTTCCTGATAAATTAGATTTGAGGAATTACAATTACTGCATTTTTCTTTTCTGGCTACAGTTCCATCAGCGATATAGCGTTTTAAAGCTCTCACGACACCATTTTTCCAGGTGTTGATAGACTCGCTATCCAGCTGCAGGCTGTTGATAAGATCTACCACTTTATCGATAGACATTCCGTGGCGCAGGGTACTGGAGATCAGTTTCGCATAGTTCCAGTATTCGGGGTTGAACTTATGAGAGAGTCCCTCGATAGTGGTTTTATAGCCTCTCTTGTTCTCGTATTGAAAGTCATAACGAGAATTTCCTTCTTCATCATAATTTTTGATGATAAGTCCTTCATTTACCCAACGCGGAATTAATATTCCCTCCTCATCATCGGCATATCCTGTAAAGATCTCGTAAGGTCTTCCGTCTACGAGTCCGATAAAGGCGATCCATTTGTCTTTATTATTCTGAAAACGAACAACATCTGCCGTCAGTGTTTGTGGACGTTTCAACGGAAATGCTCCAGGGGTCGATTCTTCTTTTTCTTCTTTCTTTTCTTCATTTGAAATAAGAACACCCGACCTGGATCCGTCGCGGTATACGGTCACTCCTTTACAACCTGCTTCCCATGCTTCGAGGTAAAGTTTCCCCACGAGATCTTCATTGACATCGGCTGGAAGGTTAATGGTCACACTGATGGAATGATCTATCCATTTTTGAACAGCTCCCTGCATTTTTACCTTGCTGAGCCAGTCCACATCGTTCGAAGTTGCCTGGTAATAAGGAGACTTTTTCACCAGTTTATCAAGCTCTTCCTGCGTATAGTTTTTGTTGGTATCATACCCGTTAATCTGCATCCATTGTTTGAAACGATGATGAAAAACCACGTATTCTTCCCATGAATCGCCCACTTCATCAACAAAATCAACACGGGCATTTTTATCGCCGGGATTCACTTTTCTCCTTCTTTTATAGACAGGAAGGAATACAGGTTCAATTCCGGAAGTTGTTTGCGTCATCAAACTGGTAGTGCCGGTAGGAGCGATGGTTAAAAGAGCAATATTTCTTCTTCCGTGCTCGAGCATATCATAATACAGCTTTTCATCTTCGTCTTTTAAACGGAGAATGAACGGATTGTCTTTCTCGCGATCTGATTCAAAAATGGAGAAAGGACCTCTTTCTTTAGCCGTGTCAACCGAAGCTCTGTATGCAGCCAAAGCGATATGTTTATGAATATCTACTGAAAAATCGATTCCTTCTTTACTGCCGTAACGAATTCCCATTGCGGCAAGCATATCTCCTTCGGCGGTGATACCAATCCCCGTTCTACGTCCTTCATAAGCTTTTTTGCGAATGTTTAGCCATAGATTTTTTTCAACTCCTTTTATTTCCTCGCTTTCAGGATCGGCATCGATCTTTGCCAGAATATTATCGATTTTCTCTAGTTCCAGGTCGATAATATCATCCATGATCCGTTGAGCTTTACCCACATGCTTCCTGAAAAGCTCATAATTGAAACTTGCTTTTTCGGTAAAGGGTTCTTCCACGTAAGAAAAAAGATTGATGGCAAGCAATCGGCAGGAGTCATACGGGCACAGCGGTATCTCTCCGCAGGGATTGGTAGAAACCGTTTTATAGCCAAGATCTGCATAACAATCGGGCACCGACTCGTTTATAACGGTATCCCAGAAGAGGATTCCGGGTTCAGCCGATTTCCAAGCATTGTGAACGATCTTTTTCCATAGCTTTTCAGCTTCAATCTCTTTCGAGTATTTCGGATTACTACTGAAAACCGGATATTTTTGAGTATACCTACCGTGATTTTTCACGGCTTTCATAAAGTTGTCATCGATCCTGACCGAAACATTGGCGCCTGTGACTTTTCCCTGTTCCATTTTGGCATCGATAAAATCTTCGGCATCGGGATGATTGATTGATACGGAAAGCATTAAAGCTCCCCGACGCCCGTCCTGTGCCACTTCACGGGTAGAATTGGAAAAACGTTCCATAAAAGGAACAATACCGGTAGAGGTGAGGGCCGAATTTTTAACGGGTGAACCTTTTGGCCTGATGTGAGAAAGGTCATGGCCAACTCCGCCGCGGCGTTTCATTAATTGTACCTGTTCCTGGTCGATCTTCATGATACCCCCGTAAGAATCGGAATCACCATCATTTCCGATCACAAAGCAATTGGAAAGAGAGCCTACCTGGTACGGATTCCCAATTCCCGCCATAGGGCTTCCCTGCGGAACGATATATTTAAAGTTTCTGATGAGTTCAAAAACTTCATCCTCACTCATCGGATTAGGATATTTTTTCTCGATCCGGGCAATTTCTTTGGCGATACGTCGATGCATATCATCGGGAGTGCATTCATAAAGGTTCCCATTCGAATCTTTAAGGGCATACTTGTTCACCCAAACTCTGGCGGCAAGATCGTCGCCTTTGAAATATTTTAGGGAAGCTTCATAAGCCTGTTCCTGGGTATACGACTTTGGAACGACTGGTTTCTCTTGTACAGGCATATAAATTAGATTTTTAGGTTGAAAATTAGGTTTCAGAGCAGTATAAAGCTACGCAAAGAAATGAAACAATTAACAAATCATTTAGAAAAAGTTATCAAAAGAAAAGTGTTAATTAGCTGATAAACAACATTCTAAAAATTTATTAACCGTAAAAAGTTGACAAATTCTGAAAACTAATGTTTTCCTCTTTTGAAATTGAATAAAAATTTTTACCCCTCAATGAAGCAGGGTAGGAACCTGGAAAAAGGATATTTTTACTAACGGCAGGGGCAAAAAAAGAGGCTCCGCCATCGGCGGAGCCTTCTTGAATTAACACCTATGAAAATTCAAATAAAAAAAGCGTTTATTCCGTAATAGACCATATAGTATATCCATTGGCCGGAGCTTCTATGGTCACCGCCCCATTTTCATCGGAGGTAGGGTGATATGTCGAATGATCGGAATAATCCATCAAAGTCACATTTTTCCAGTTTGAACTAACAGAACGTCTTTTTGTACTGTTGCTGATGCTAATATAAAGAATTAATCCGGGGTTTGTACCTGTTCCATTTCTTTTCATTACATATTCATCGTCATCAACATAAAGTACTTCTAAACTTCCTGTTGCTATGCTGTTGTGAATTTTGATAAGATTTTTTATTTCGTCCTGAAAACTGGTGTTTTCATAATCGGAATAAAAAATAGTTGGGTAACCTGGATGGGTAAGAATGAAGGCATAGGCTTTCATTTTATTTTCAGCAGAAATGAAATTATCTTGATTGGGATCTTTTTCGGTATCATGATTTGCGGTAAATGTCACCGCCTTTTCAGGATAAGTTTTCCATAGAGCCCCTCCTTTAAATGAATTAAGATCATGATTTCGATCAAGTCCTTCTTCCAGACGATAAAATTCGGCAAAGTCGAAAACGCGGCTACCTGTTTCCTCCACGTAATTTGCCAAAATATTCGCATTTCCATCCCAGAGTTCCGCAACAGAAAATCCGCCAACTTCATCAAGCCAGTCTTTTACCACCCAGGGCTCATAACCAAGTACATAATCAAAACGCCAGCCGTCAAAGCCCATCACATTTTTATAATATTTAGCTACAGAATTGTCTTTTTTCCAAAGCCAGTCCTGCACATGTTCTCTATGATGATCCAGGTTGGTTTCAGCATAAAAAAGGCTTCCCGGATCGTACTGGCTTACGCTATTAGGATAGAAATCTTCATAATTTCTATTAAACATTCCTGAAGCATTTCCATGTTCCTCGTCGAAAAGAGTATAGGTTTCATAGCCCCGGTAAGGGTTGTATTCCAGGCCTCCACCAGAGTTGTGGTTGATCACGATATCGGCAATCACTTCTATATCATTATTATGAGCAGTTTGAATAAGATTCTCCAGCTCTTCGCGGGATCCGAAACGTGTTTCAGTGGTTTCGTGTTGAAAATAGTTGCCAAAATCATAATAATCAGAAGGATCATAACCCATCGAATAACCGCCTGACTGGCCTTTAGAAGCCGGTGGTAACCAGATACGGTTAATTCCTGCCTCCGCCCAGCCGGGAACTTTTTCGGCCAGGTTATCCCACCATTCAAAACGTGGTTCAACATCCCAGTAAAATGCCTGCATCATAACACCATTCCCATTATCGTATGCGGAAAGATCTATGGCCTTCGGTTCTTCAGGTTCGGGTTGTGGCTGCTGGGTGCCTGAACCATCCCCGGGCGGATTTTGGGTTTCGTTGCTGTTGTCTTTCGAACAGGAAAATAAAAGGATCCCTAGCAAAAAGACGAAGATGATATTAATTTTTTTCATGAAAAGAATCTGATTTAATTTAAAAAGGGGGCTCAAAAAGCCCCCTTTATTTCGAGAACAAATCTCTAATTTTTAGTCAAAGTATAAGTGTACATTCTCGGATTGCTTAAATCCAGTGTAATGGTATAGTTTCCATCTTCAGGAACTCCTATATTATCACCACCGAATTCCAGAGTGCCATCTGCATCAGTATCTCCAAGATTGAGATCCCAGGCATCATTGGCACGGAATTTAATTCCGTTATCAGGAGCGGACTGTGCAGTTAGGTCCAGGGTTAGGGTCCAAACATGATTATCGGCATCGTAAACCATATTGGTATCGGAATCCCAACCAGTAGGAGTGGCATTTCCAATTACACCCCAGTTGGTTTCAGTAAGTGAATACGTAAGAGCTTCAGTATCAGCTTTCACAAGGAAATATCCGCCTGTTCCATCAGGAGTTCCCGCATTAACCTCGCCTTCCTGAAGAAGGGTTTCAGTATATGATCCATTTTCAGCTCCTGCATCGCCGTAATCTCCATCCCAGCCGGTATTGGTAGGCAGAAATTTATATTCTGGCGCGTCCACGTTCATATAAATAAATCCTTCGTAATCTGTTTTCCCAGCAGCCGAAGCGGCAATAGGGATACCATCTTCCGGAGTCCAGTCATTTCCATATCCACTTGCAGAAACAAAATTTCCAGTGACGTATAATTTTGGCAATTCTTCTTCTGCAGCTTCCGGTAGAGTAACCTTTAGGGATTGGATTTCTGAGGTCACAGCAAGTTCACTGTTGGCATCGGTTCCAGGATATCCAACAACTCTGAAATACAAAGTTCCGGAACTTGGAGCATCTGTGGAAGGATCGTTGTCCAAGCCAGCATCTGCCGCAAGGTTCATCATCTGACTTACCGAGACTCCAAGATTAGTTTTTCCAGTGGCCCCAATGACATCAAAGCTTGAGAAATCTGATGAGGTTGAAGCCTGAAGCTCATAAGTTACCGTAGTTGGTGTGCCGAAATCTACCTCATTCCAAATGAATCTTTCAGCAAGATTATTGGAAGTGGCAGCGGTTAACACATAATTTTCGGAAAAATTATTCATAAACATAATCCCTTCCACATCGGGCTGGGCAATGAATACTACATCATCATCATGCGTACAGGAACTAAATCCTATAACGGCTATTATCGTTAGTAAGAAAATTGAAATCTTTTTCATTTTATTCAGTTATAATATTAATATCCTGGGTTTTGTTCTAAATTGGTATTTACTCCTAGATCGGAGGCTGGAATTGGCATAAGATCTCTAAAAGCTTCAGTGGTCGATCCCTGTGGTACACCGCCTTTCCATGGCCATACACCGTGATTTGAAAATTGATCGAAGCGTATTAGATCAGTTCTTCTATGCGCTTCCCAATATAGTTCTCGGGCTCTTTCAGCAAGAATGAAATCAAGTGTAAGGTCAGAAGCGGTAATATTTGCACTGTCATCACCATAAGCTCTTTCTCGTAATTTATTTATATAAGTAACAGCTTTAGTTTTATCTCCATTAGTTCTAAGAATGGCTTCTGCATACATTAAGTAAGTATCTCCTAGACGGAACATTGGGAAATCGGTATCCGGAAAATCTCCTGTTGGGTCACTGCCGGCATTACCCATGGAATCAACATTTTTATACTTGGTTACTGCATATCCATCATTGAAATTTGAAATATCATTAATTTCTTTGGTTTGCCCTTCTGTAAAAAACATGGCTCGTTCGTCGTCAACTTCTTCGATAGAATTGTCGTTATCATCAAGAAATTTATTTACAAGAGCAGAGGTTGTTCTCAAACCTGCCCATCCGCCATTGATTCCGAAGTTATCGGGATCCATTTCTCCACCCACTGCGGCATGAATAATAAAAGTCATTCCGCCGTATGACTGGGTGTTAATGCCATCATAGGTTATTGGGAAAATAATCTCTTTCTGGGCACCATTCGTGTTGTTATCGGCCAGAAATAATTTCTGGTAATCGTCTACCAGGCTATAACCGGCATCAATTACTTTTGTAGTATAAGTAATCACATCAGCGTAATGGTCTGTACCATTGTACTTTTCAGAATTCAGATAAAGGTTTGCAAGGAGCATCCATGCGGCACCTTTATCGGCTCTTCCATATTCATTGGCCATTGGATCTTTCAAATCTCCTTCAATAGCCAATAATTCGCTTTCGATATAGTCGAATAACTCGGCACTTGATATCTGCTCTGGAAGGTAGGCACCTGGCGCATCCTCTTCGGTTACAAAAGGCGGATTCCCAAATAGGTCCAGAGCATGCCAGTAACTAAGTGCCCTAAGAAAGCGCGCCTCAGCCCTGTAGGTCTTAATTTCCGCTTGCAAACTGCTGTCTACTCCTCGAGAATCCAGTTTATCAGGGCTGGTTTGGCGAAGGAATTCGTTTGCCTGTGCGATTTGATACATGATTCGGGAATACATGGTCCTGATAAATTCATTTCCAGAGGTCCAGTTTTGGTTATGAAGGTCTTTAATTGTACCATCATTCCATCCAATCACTGCCTCTTCAGTTGGAAGCTCTTCCATCATCCAATACAAACGCATGTACTGGGAGAAACCTTCATCCAACCCGGTGAGGTCAGGATTACCGGCAGGACCATCCTGTCCGCTTACTGCAAACCCGGCATATAACTTAGCCAGAAACTGCCTGTATGCCTGTGGATCCTGAAAAGCACTTTCTGCAGTTTGCCTGTTATCTTCAGGCTGCAACTCCAGATCCTTTTGGCAGGACCCTAAAGTGAGAAGACTGAAGAAAATCAGCATTAGTGATTTTATTCTATTAAACATGATTATATGTATTTTTTTGTTGTTCATTAAAATGTAAAGTTAAGGCCAAGTACAAACCTTCTTGATCTTGGGTAGAAGTTGTTATCGATACCTCCAAAAACTTCCGGATCAAGACCTTCATAATCGGTAATGGTCAATACATTCGAGGCTGTTAAAGAAATTTTGAAATCTACTTTTTCTCCAGGAACAGTATATCCAAGACTTACATTATCTAGTTTTACGAAATCAGCCCCTCTTATATAGTAATCTGAAAAGAACTGACTGTTCTGGAAACCTGTGTCCAAAACGTTAGAATTAAGATTTGAATAATAATCGGAAGGAGTATTGGTTCCTGCTTCAACAAATCCGTTAGCAGATTCTGTATTATTATAAATATAGTTTCCAAAGCTTCCTCTGAAGGTAAAGTTCAAATTAAAATTCTTATAATTCAGGGTATTGGTGAGCCCCATAAAATAATCTGGAGTGGCTTTTTTATAGGGCTGTCTGTCTGCCTCAGTGATCTGGTTATCACCATTTACATCTACATAAGCACCTTCAATTGGCTTTCCGTTTTGATCATAGACCTGACGGAATACAAAAAAGGTATAGGGGTCGTATCCTTTTTTCCAGAGCTGAATAGTGTTCCCTACACCCCCGCTAATACCTCCTTGTGGAATAAAGAAATTTGGATTGTCACCTAGAGAAAGTTTTGTGATCTCCTTATCCTGGAAAGTGATGTTGTAATTAAGGGACCAGTTAAAGTCTTCAGATCTGGCAATATCTCCGCTAAGTGCGACTTCTATACCACGGCTTACCGCTGTACCCACGTTGGTTAGCAACTGATCGGAAAGGTTAGCACCTGCAGGTACAGGAACTACTGAGATCAGGTCTTTGGTTTCACGATAGTAAGCATCCACCGATCCGCTCAAACGATTATCGAAAAATCCAAAATCGATACCTGCGTTGTAGTTTCTTAGGCTTTCCCATTTAAGATTTTCGTCATATTCCTCAGGACGCAGAGTTGGAACAAATTGGTCACCAAATTGATAACTTGCCCCACCTACGCTTGGAGTATAAATTCCTAAATAGCCGTAATTCGCACCAATTTCATAGTTACCAGTTTCCCCATAACCTCCACGAAGTTTCAATTGGGAGAGCCAGCTTACATCTTTCAGAAAATCTTCATTCTGCAATTTCCACCCAACTGAAGCCGCAGGGAAATAACCCCATCGGTTTTGAGGAGCTACTCTTGAAGAACCGTCGGCACGAATACTACCAGAGATCAGGTATTTATCGTTAATGTCCAAACTCACCCTTCCGAAGTAAGATTCCAAGGCATTACGGTCTATGGAAACAGGAAAATCAACTTCCTGGTCCTGTTCCGTTCCGTAACTGTCAGAAAATCTAAAAAATTCCTGGTAAGAATGACCGGCAGTTGCGTCTATCTCGGTATTAATAGCTGCAATTTCACTGTTATAATTTAGATAAGTATCTAGAAGTAAGTTTCTATTATAATTCACGTAATTGCTGAACTGGTTAATATTACTGGTATTAGCAGCAGAAGCCAATGGCCGGAAAGTGTGTCCGTGAGCTTCAGCATAATCAAAACCGCCATTAACTACCGCTTTCAATTCAGGTAAAAACGGCATTTTCAATTCAGCGTTTAAATTCGTTATCGATCTTCTAACCTGATTTACATCGGTATATTGATTCAGGAGCGCAACAGGATTTCGAGTCGCCAGGTTTTGTTGGGTAATACCGCCATTTGTTTGGCGCGTAAATTCAAAATAACCTCCAAAAGGACTCTCAGGATCGTAAATGGGTTGGGTAGGATCGAAAGCTACCGCAGAACCAATGGCACCACGATCGGCAAAATGATTCTGATCAAGACTGTTTTTTGAAGTAAGCGATAATTTTAACTGGTTGTCGAAAAGATCCTGGTTTAAAGAAAGATTTATCGCATCCCTTTGGTAATAATCACCTTTTAAAACTCCAGTTTGCTGAGTGTGGTTAAAATTGGCGCGATAATAAAAATTCCCAATTCCCTGCGTGGCGGTAAAGTTGTGAATTGCACCTACAGATGTCTGGTAGATCTGGTCCTGCCAGTCAGTCGAAGTATCGCCCAAAAGGTCAGGATTAGTTCCCGGTGTAGATTCGATTATATTTCGGAATTCATCGGCTGAAAGTACATTCACCTTATCCGTAATATTACCTACCGATGCTTTAACATCATAAGTAAACTGAAAAGGGGAGTCTTTTTTTCCAGATTTGGTAGTAATAAGAATTACCCCGTTCGATGCACGCGAACCGTAAATAGAGGTTGCGGCTGCATCTTTAAGAATCACAAAATCTTCAATTTCGTTTGGGTTAATCGCGTTCAGTGCATTTCGCGAGCCAGAAACGCCACGTTGATCCAATGGCACACCATCCACAACGATAAGCGGGTCGTTAGAACCACTTAAAGAGGCTCCCCCACGAATCCGAATGGTTCCCCCTTCACCGGGTGCACCTCCGGGAGGAGTGATTTGTACCCCGGCAGATTTACCGGCGATAAGTTCCTGGGGAGACACTACTGCCCCCTGGTTAAATTGTTCCGGAGAAATCTTCTCAACTGCTCCTGTGGCATTCTGTTCAGAAGTAGATCCATATCCAATCAATACCACCTCATCAAGAGTGGCCTGGTTTTCATCAAGAGTTACATCAAGTGTAGATTGTCCCTGATAAGGTATTTCTTCGGTTTTGAAACCGAGAAAAGAGAAAACAAGAATATCCCCGTTTGTAACATTCTCAAGGGTATAGTTTCCATCAAAATCGGTTGAGGCCCCATTCGAGGTCCCTTTTACAATTACGTTAACCCCGGGAATGGGCAAGCCGGTGGCACTCTCGGTCACCGTACCGCTCACCACCTTTTGGGCGAAAAAGCTCATTGGTAGCAGAAATAGCAAGTACAACGTGCTTTTAAATAAAGTTCTCATAAATTTTATATTGGTTTTTACTAATAGTTAACCTTATATTTTTACTTCCTTGAGGTTAAATGTATGTAAAATTCATCCCAAATTTTAACAAACCCGCACCAGTAAAGGAACTCAAACGTTTTCGTGTTGAAAACTTTTCAGAATTGAAGTCATGCCAAATAAAATATGGTAAATTTGCGCATACCTTTAATAGGGTACCTCTGCATTAAGAATCCCTTACTAGAAATGAAACCAAAACTTACACTCAAACATATAGCAAAAGAACTTGACGTATCAATTTCTACTGTTTCAAAAGCCTTAAGAGACAGTAAGGAGATTGGTGAAGATACAAGACAAAAAATCAAGGCTTTCGCTAAATTGTATAATTACAAGCCTAATAATATAGCCCTAAGCCTGAAGAACAGGAAAAGTAAAACCATAGGTATCATTATACCGGAAATAGTCCATCATTTTTTCACAACAGTAATCAGCGGCGTAGAAAAAGTCGCTAATGAGCTGGGATATAACGTTTTGGTTTGCCTTTCCGGTAACTCATTTGACAAAGAAGTTCTGAATATGGAAATGCTGGCCAATGGTAGTACCGACGGTTTTATTATGTCTTTGGCCAAAGAAACCATGCAAAAGCAGGATTATCACCATTTAGAGGAAGCTATCAACCAGGGAATGCCGCTGGTTCTATTTGACCGGGTGGTAGATGAAATTGCCTGCGATAAAGTTATTATTGATGATGTAATTGGCGCAAAAAAGGCGGTACAGCATCTAATAAAAATAGGTTGTAAAAAAATAGCGCTTATTTCTACCGTAGATTATGTGATCGTAGGCAAACTAAGAACTCAGGGTTATAAAAAGGCCCTGGAAGAAAATGGCCTGTCAATAGATGAAGAACTTATTCTGAAAATTGAAGAAATTGAAGATAGTGAAAAGAAAATTGGGAATTTTCTGAAAGGAAAAGATGTGGACGGAGTTTTCGCTGTGAATGAGCATTTTGCCATTTCTGCTATAAAAGCATTACAGGAAAATGGAAAAAAAGTCCCCGGGGATGTTTCTGTAATTGGATTCACTGATGGGGAACTTTCGAAAAGGTTTATTCCCAGTTTAACCACGGTGAGCCAGCATGGAGAACGTATGGGAGAGGAAGCTGCGCGTATGCTTATCGAGAAACTGGAACGTGATGTAGAAGAAATTGAAAATTATAAAACAATAATTGTTGAAACTGAATTAGTAGTTAGAAATTCAACAAAACACTACTAACAGGTACTTCAAAATAAATTTTCTATATATTTGTCGTAATTGAAATTTATCAGAACTTATATTTTTACTTCCTACCTTTATTAAGTTTTGATAAGTCTCTGGCTTATCGTAATTAAAAACTTACGATATGCGTAAACGCACATTAAGCTTCTGGGAAATCTGGAATATGAGTTTCGGTTTCCTGGGAATCCAGTTTGGTTTTGCCCTGCAAAATGCCAACACCTCAAGAATTTTTGAAACCCTTGGAGCGAAAGTAGAGGATATTCCAATTCTCTGGATCGCCGCGCCGGTTACCGGTTTGGTAATTCAGCCAATAATAGGTTATTTCAGCGATCGTACCTGGACGAGATTAGGAAGAAGAAGACCCTATTTTCTGGCGGGCGCGATCCTGTCTTCGATAGCCTTATTCATTATGCCAAATTCCCCAACTCTCTGGGTGGCGGCGGGTACACTATGGATCATGGATGCATCTATCAACATCTCCATGGAACCTTTCCGCGCATTCGTGGGAGATAATCTGCCCGACCGGCAGCGAACGCTTGGTTTTGCCATGCAGAGCTTTTTTATTGGCATTGGCGCCGTGGTAGGCTCGCTGCTTCCCTACATGTTCACCAACTGGTTCGGGATAAGCAATACCGCACCGGAAGGAGTGATCCCAGATTCGGTGAAATGGTCTTTTTATGTAGGCGGAATTGTTTTTTTCTGCGCCGTTCTCTGGACGGTCTTGCGCTCTTCGGAATATTCTCCGGAAGAACTGAAGGCTTTTGAAGAAGCCGCAAAAAAGGAAAAAGAGCTGCGGGTTGAAGTTGTTGATAAAACAAAGAATATCCGCAACCAGTTTCTTACCGGGCTGGGAATGTTCCTGGTCGGCGCTGTAATCAGCTTTTTAATATATGAAAATGGTCTTACCAAAGAGCTATATATATTATTTGTGGGTTTAATGGTCGCCGGAATTCTCTTTATGATCGTTTCACAACTTCGGAAAAAGGAAGTACGCAACGGTTTTACCATTATCATTACCGATATGCTGAATATGCCCCCTGCGATGAAACAACTTGCATGGGTACAATTCTTTTCGTGGTTTGCCCTTTTTTCAATGTGGATTTATACCACACCTGCAGTGACCGGTCATGTGTTTGGCGCATTTGATACCACAACCATTGAATATAATGATGCTGCAGACTGGGTGACGGTAATGTTCACAATCTATAACGGCGTTGCCGCTGCTGTGGCATTTTTATTGCCGGTACTGGCACGCAGAACCAGTAATAAAGTGACGCATTTATTGGCATTATCGGTAGGAGGAATCGGATTGATCTCCATCTATTTTCTCGGGGACAAAACCGGCTTGCTTCTGGCCATGATAGGCGTGGGAGTGGCCTGGGCAAGTATCCTTTCCATTCCCTATGCCATGCTTTCGGGAGCTTTGCCTTCAGCGAAAATGGGATATTATATGGGAGTTTTTAACTTCTTTATTGTGATCCCACAAATCGTGGCGGCAACCATACTCGGATTCCTCGTTAAAGAGTTGTTTAATGGCGAACCTGTATACGCGTTGGTGGTGGGAGGCTTTTCCATGATACTTGCCGGCCTGCTTACCCTAAGAGTTCAAACCCATAAAAGAATTAATATTGATGAACAACCATAGAGCCTTCATTTTCGATCTCGACGGAGTTATTGTAGATACGGCTAAATTTCACTTTCTTGCCTGGCGGAAGCTTGCTAATGACCTTGGTTTCGATTTTACCCAGGAACAGAACGAGCAGCTCAAAGGCGTTAGCCGGGTGGAATCGTTGAACAAGATACTCACCTGGGGAAATATGAAGCTTACTGAAGAAGAATTTAACAGGCAAATGGCACTGAAGAATGAAAATTATCTCTCTTATGTAGATAAAATGGAAGAAGATGAAATTCTCCCCGGTGTACCTAAAGTGCTTAATTTCTTGAAAGAAAAAAATATCCCGATCGCCCTCGGCTCTGCCAGTAAGAACGCCAGGACGATCCTTAAAAAAATCAACCTTTACAATACATTTGATGCGATTGTAGATGGGACCGATGTTAGTAAAGCCAAACCCGATCCCGAGGTTTTCCTCATCGCTGCGGAAAGGCTTCACGCAAAACCGGAAAACTGCGTGGTTTTTGAAGATTCTTTAGCAGGAGTGGAAGCCGCAAACATTGGCAAAATGATAAGTATTGGAATCGGAGAAAAGCAAGTGCTGCATGAAGCCGATTTTGTGTTCCCCGATTTCACCAAAATAGAAATAGATTTTATTGAAAAACTACTGAGAAAAGAAGAAGAATGAATCAGGATTATATAAAACCAGATGAATGGTCGATCATAGAAGAGGGATTCGACCCCGGAAAAGTGAAATCTTCCGAAAGTCTCTTCAGCATTGGGAACGGGGCTATGGGCCAGCGTGCTAATTTTGAAGAAACCTATTCGGGACCCAGTTTTCAGGGTAGCTATATTGGCGGGGTTTATTATCCCGACAAAACCAAAGTGGGCTGGTGGAAGAACGGTTACCCCGAATATTTCGCCAAGGTGCTGAACGCTCCAAACTGGATTGGTATTAATATATATGTAAATGAAACACCTCTCGACCTTCATAAATGCACATCTGTAGAAAATTTCAGGAGAGAACTGGATATGAAGGAAGGCTGGCTGGGCAGAAGCTTTGAAGCTACTATGCCTAACGGAATTAAAGTTGAGGTGAAGGCTATTCGTTTTCTTTCCATCGTCAATGATGAACTGGGAGCGATAAAATTCGAAGTAAAGCCGATAAATGCTTCTGCCAACATACGTTTTGAGCCTTATCTGGACGGCAGCATCACCAACACCGATGCCAACTGGGAGGAGCGTTTTTGGGAAACCCTCGAAGTTAAAATCCGGGAAGACAAAGGTTTTTTGGTTTCAAAAACGCATAAAACCGGCTTCCATGTTGGAACCTATATGCAGTCTGAGCTATTTAAAAATGGACACCTTTTTTCCGAAGAACCTGAAATTAAAACCGATGAAGACAGGATCTTCTTCAATTATTCGGTGGATGTTTCTGAAGGGGAAACGGCTTCGATTATAAAGTATGCGGGCTATGTAACAGACATGAATCACCCAAATGACGAATTGATATCAGCGGCCGCTTCTGTTTTGAAAAAAACCAAAACAAAAGGTTTTGATCAACTGAAGCTGGAGCAGAAAAACGCCTGGGCGAAGATCTGGGAAATGGCCGATATTACCATTTCAGGAGATGTCATGGCTCAGCAGGGAATCCGGTTCAACATTTTCCAGTTGAATCAAACCTATTTGGGGAAAGACGAGAGGTTGAATATCGGTCCAAAAGGCTTTACCGGAGAAAAATACGGCGGAAGCACCTATTGGGACACCGAGGCCTATTGTATTCCATTCTATATGGCGACCAAAGACCAGAAAGTGGCCCGAAACCTGCTGACTTATCGCTACAATCAATTAGATAAGGCTATTGAAAATGCCGAAAAACTAGGTTTTTGCAAGGGAGCAGCTCTTTATCCCATGGTGACCATGAATGGAGAGGAAAGCCATAACGAATGGGAGATCACCTTCGAGGAAATTCACAGGAATGGAGCCATGGTTTTTGCCATTTACAATTATGTTCGTTTTACCGGTGACTTCAGTTATATCCCTGAAAAAGGGCTGGAAGTGATGATCGCAATTGCGCGTTTCTGGCAGCAGCGTGCGAATTTTAGCAGCCAGAAAAATAAATATGTCATTCTGGGAGTGACGGGACCCAACGAATATGAGAATAACGTTCATAACAACTGGTACACAAACTATATCGCGAAGTGGTGTATTGAATATTGCATGGAAATGATCGATAAGGTCAAAGATGGCTATAAAGAAGATTATGATCGTGTGATGGGCAAAACGTCGCTTAACGAAGGCGAACTTGCCAACTGGAAAGAGGTGGCCGAAAACATGTATTTTCCATATTCTGAAAAATATGGCGTCTTCCTGCAGCAGGACGGATTTTTAGACAAAGAGATCATCCCTGTCTCCGAACTTGACAAAAAACAGCGTCCTATCAATCAGAAATGGAGCTGGGATCGTATTCTTCGTTCCTGTTATATCAAACAGGCCGATGTACTTCAGGGTTTCTACTTCTTTGAAGATCATTTCAGCAGGGAAGAGCTTGAAAAACATTTCGATTTCTATGAGCCTATTACCGTTCACGAATCCTCACTTTCTCCCTGCGTGCATAGCATTCAGGCGGCATTGCTTGGTAGAATGGAGCAGGCTTATAATTTTTACCTGAGAACATCCAGGCTGGACCTTGATGATTATAATAAGGAAGTGGAGCAGGGTTGCCATATTACCAGTATGGCAGGTACCTGGATGAGCATTGTGGAAGGTTTTGGCGGCATGCGCGTGGTGGATGACCAGCTTTCCTTTAATCCGCAAATTCCTGAAAACTGGAAAGCCTATTCCTTTAAAGTGAATTTCAGGGAAAGGATTTTAAAAGTTGATGTGACCGCTGAAAAGACCAATTTCAGCCTGGAAGGTGAAGATTCGCTGGAGATCCTGGTAAAAGGAAAAAAAGTGGAGGTACAGCCTAATTTACCTGTTAGTGTTTAAAATAAAAAGGGCTGCCTGGAAAAATTGATTTTACCTGCTGAAATTGGTTCAGATTCACCAAATCTTAAGCTAGGGCTTAAAAACGGCAATTTTCAGATCTTTTTTCAACAGCTTCTTTTTCTTAAATTAATAAAATGAAAAGACTATTTTTTATAAGTCTGTTTTTGATGAGTTTGAACGGTTTTTCACAGATTGAAAGAATTGAACCACCATTCTGGTGGACCGATATGAAAATGGACGAGCTTCAGGTGATGCTCTATGGAAAGGATATCGCCGAGTATGAAGTAAGTGCTGAGGAACCTGTAATTCTCAGGAACGTGCGGAGAACCGAAAATCCGAATTATCTTTTTGTAACGATCAATTCAGGTGATCTTGCAGCCGGAAAATATAAACTTAATTTTTCCAAAAACGGAAAAAAGAAATTTTCACGGAATTATGAATTGAAAGAACGTGAGGAAAATTCCGCAGAACGTGAAGGATTTGACGCTTCTGATGCGATTTACCTGATTATGCCCGATCGTTTTGCGAATGGAAATCCGGAAAATGATTCCAGTCCGGAGCTTCAGGAGAAAGCCAACCGAAGCAAACAGGGCGGTCGTCATGGTGGCGACATTCAGGGAATAAT
Organism: Christiangramia fulva; assembly: GCF_003024155.1. Taxonomy (NCBI): domain Bacteria; kingdom Pseudomonadati; phylum Bacteroidota; class Flavobacteriia; order Flavobacteriales; family Flavobacteriaceae; genus Christiangramia; species Christiangramia fulva. Next base: position 4,026,803 of record NZ_CP028136.1, on the reverse strand, counting down.
AGACCATCTTGATTACCTGGAGGACCTGGGAATTACGGCCTTGTGGAGCACGCCGCTTCTCGAAGACGACGATCCGCAATATTCCTATCATACCTATGCCATTAGCGATGCTTACAATATTGACAAACGCTATGGAAGCAATGAAGATTATCGAAGGCTGGCAGATGAAATGCATAAGCGGGACATGAAGCTTATCATGGATTATGTGACCAATCATTGGGGTGCCGAGCACTGGATGATCAAAGATCTGCCCACTTACGACTGGATCCATCAGTTTCCGGGTTACGAAAATTCAAATTATCGCATGACCACCCAATACGATCAGCATAAGTCTAAAAGAGATTTGAGGTATTGCGTTGACGGTTGGTTCACCAGCACTATGCCTGATCTGAATCAAAGCAATCCGCTGGTCCTGAAATATCTTACCCAAAATGCGATCTGGTGGATAGAATATGCAGGGCTTGACGGTTTCCGAGTGGATACGTATTCATATAACGACAAAGATGGAATCGCCAAATGGACTAAAGCGATAATGGATGAATATCCCCATTTCAATATTGTAGGCGAAGTATGGATGCACGACCAGGCGCAGATCTCGTACTGGCAAAAAGACAGTAGGATTGGTGCGATCCAGAGTTTCAATTCTTATTTGCCCTCGGTGATGGATTTTACCCTTCACGATGCCATTGGGACCATGTTTAATGAAGAAGAGCAAAACTGGGGTGAGGGAATGGTGAAGGCTTATGACAATTTCGTAAATGATTTTTTATATACAAATATTAATAATTTACTGGTTTTTATAGAAAATCACGATACCAACCGTTTCAATGAGATCTATGACGGTGATGTAGACAAATATAAACTTGCGATGACGCTGATCCTTACCACGCGGGGAATTCCGCAGCTTTATTACGGAAGCGAAATAGGAATGCGCGGCGATAAAGGCAAAGGCGATGGCGATATTCGCAGGGATTTTCCCGGAGGCTGGGAAAGTGACGAACAATCGGCTTTTTTAAAAGCTGAAAGGAGTGCGAAGCAGCAGGAATATTACTCGTTTACAAAAAAGCTCCTGAATTACCGGAAGGACCAGCCGGTGCTGCATTTTGGGAAATTACTTCAGTATTTGCCTGAAAACAATGTTTATGTGTATTTTAGGTATAATGAAGACCAAAGAGTAATGGTAGTGATCAATAATAATCCCGACGAGCAGGTGCTAAACCTGTCAAAATATAGCGAAGGCTTAAAAAACCATATTTCCGGCAAGGAGATCATTTCGGGAAAATCCATGGAACTAAAAGACAAACTCAGCATTGGTGGAAATAAATCTATGGTCATTGAACTGAATTAATCATTAAAACTTAAATATGATGAAGAAACTGATTTTATTTCTTTTTATGGTGAGTTTGATTACTTCCTGTAAAAATGAACAGAAAGAAGAGCAGCCTGTAAAACAGGAACAGGTTCAGGATAGTCTTCCGCCAATAAATGACGATGTGCTGGAAACAGCCGTGATCTATGAGGCGAATATTCGCGATTATTCACCAGAAGGAACTCTTGACGCTTTTACGAAAGACGTTCCAAAGCTTAAAAACCTCGGGGTAAAGATCATTTGGGTAATGCCTATTTATCCTATTTCCATGAAAAAGAGGAAAGCTACTGCCGATAAATCTATTGAAGATATTAAGGATCCTGAAGAGAAGAAAAAGTACCTGGGGAGCTATTATGCGATCCAGGATTATTCGGCGGTGAACGATGATTATGGTACCATCGAAGATTTTGACGAACTGGTACAAACGGCCCATGAGAATGGGATGTATGTCATTCTCGACTGGGTCGCTAACCATACTGGCTGGGATCATCCCTGGCTAAAGGAGCATCCTGAATATTATACCAAAGACAAAAATGGAGAAATTACCGAGCCTATTAATCCGGAAACCGGGGAAAAATGGGGCTGGACCGATGTTGCTGATCTAAATTACGAAAATCCCGCGCTGCGTGAGGCCATGCGTGATGAAATGATGTTCTGGATCAATCACGATATAGATGGTTTTCGTTGTGATGTTGCGGGAAATGTTCCCACCGATTTCTGGGAAAAAACTGTAAAACAGATGAAAAAAATAAAACCCATTTTCATGTTGGCCGAGTCTGAAGACCGTGACCTTTTTGAACAGGCTTTCGACATGGGTTACAATTGGGAGGGATACCATATCATGAATTCCATTGCGCTGGGGAAAGCCACTGCCAAAACCTGGGATAATTATATGAAGAAAGTAGATTCTACTTATCAGGAAGATGATATTTTGATGAATTTTGTCACCAATCATGACGAAAATTCGTGGAGTGGCACCGTGGCCGAAAGATTGGGCGATGCTTCAGAAACCATGCTGGCCCTTACTTATACCATTCCCGGCATGCCCCTGATCTATAACGGGCAGGAATACGACATGAACAAAAGGCTGAAATTCTTTGAAAAAGACACTATTCCTAAAACAAAAGGAAAAGTTTATCCGCTTGCAGTCAAACTCGGAAAACTTAAAAACACCAATCCGGCATTGAACGGTGGTAAGAACGATGCCTCTTATACCAGGTTAAAAACTTCAGATGAAGAAAAGATCCTTGCTTTCAAAAGAGCGAAGGAAGGGAATGAGGTTTATTATATCGCTAATTTTACTGCCAAACCGGTGACATTTACGGTAGATCTTACAGGAGATTTCAACGATTATATTAACAGAGGGGATTTCAGTTTAAAGGCCGATCAGGAAATCCAATTTCAGCCCTGGGAATATAAAATATTGACGAATAAGTAATTAAAATCCTAAAATTTTGTAAAAAGCCGCATTATTGTGGCTTTTTTTATTACTTATTAACCGAAAACGATTTAGTTTTTTCCGAAATTAGGTTATCGTTCTGAAATGAAATAGTTTTGGGCAGCAATGGCAGAAAATATAAGAAACATCGCGGTTTTGACTTCCGGGGGAGACGCTCCAGGAATGAACGCTGCAATTCGAGCAGTAGTACGTGCCTGTTCATTTTATAAATTAGATTGTACAGGTGTTTACAGAGGCTATCAGGGTCTAATTGAAGCCGATTTTGAAAAGCTGGATGCGCGTTCGGTTAGAAACATAATAAATAAAGGCGGGACTTTTCTCAAATCTACCCGCTCCATGGAATTTAAAACTAAAAAAGGCCGTAAAAAGGCCTATGATAATTTAGTTGCTAATAATGTTGATGCCCTTGTGGTTATAGGCGGGGATGGTACCTTTACCGGTGGACAGCTTTTTAGTCAGGAACATAATTTCCCCATTGTGGGTATTCCTGCAACCATAGATAATGATATCAATGGCACCGATTTTACTCTTGGATATGATACCGCCTTAAATACTGTGGTTGAGGCAATTGATAAAATACGTGACACGGCAAGTTCTCATAACCGCCTCTTTTTAGTGGAAGTAATGGGAAGAGATGCTGGTGATATTGCCCTTAACAGCGGTATAGGTGCCGGTGCGGAAGAAATTCTCATCCCTGAAGAAAACCTGGGAGCTGAAAGATTGATAGATTCACTTCGAAAAAGCAAGAAGTCTGGGAAAACCTCAAGTATCATTGTGGTGGCTGAAGGCGAAAAAAGTGGAAAAAACATCTTTGAACTGGCAAAATTCATCGAAGAAAACCTTGATGAATATGAGATAAGGGTTTCAGTGCTTGGCCATATTCAGCGGGGAGGATCCCCAAGCTGTTTTGACCGTGTGTTGGCAAGTAAACTTGGAGTAGGAGCCGTGGAGGCACTTATGAAAGGAAAATCGGAAATTATGGTTGGCATACATCATCAAAAAGTGGTGCATGTAGACCTTGAAATCGCCATTAAGGACGATGCTAAAATAGATAATGAATTACGAAGGGTGGCCGACATCACTTCGGTATAATTAAAAACCAAAGAAAATGAGTACAAAAATTGGAATTAATGGATTTGGGCGTATCGGAAGGATTGCCTTTCGTATAGCCGCTCAACAAGAGAATGTAGAAGTAGTTGCGATAAACGACCTGCTGGATGTTGAACATCTTGCTTATATGCTGGAATATGATTCGGTACATGGGAAATTCAATGGAAGCATTGAAGTAAAAGATGGAAAACTGCATGTAAACGGAAAAGAGATCCGTGTTACTTCAGAAAAAAATCCCGCCGACCTTAAATGGGATGAAGCAGGAGTTGATGTGGTATTGGAATGTACCGGTATCTTCAAGGAAAAAGATTCAGCAAAAGCTCACCTTGATGCCGGAGCGAAAAAAGTTGTGATCTCTGCTCCGTCTAAAACAGCTCCTATGTTTGTTATGGGAGTGAATCATAAACAAGTGAAGGCTGACGATCATATTGTATCTAACGCCTCATGTACTACAAACTGTCTTGCACCACTTGCAAAAGTGATCGATGATGAATTCGGAATCGTGGAAGGTTTGATGACAACAGTACATGCTTCAACTTCAACACAATTTACCGTAGATTCCCCATCAAGAAAGAATTACAGACTTGGTAGAAGCGCTTTAGCGAATATTATTCCTACCTCAACAGGTGCGGCAGTTGCAGTAACCAAAGTAATTCCGGCTCTTGACGGAAAACTTACCGGAATGGCATTTCGTGTGCCTACTACAGATGTATCAGTGGTTGACCTTACGGTAAGAACTGAAAAATCTGCTTCTTATGACGATATTAAAGCTGCAATGAAAAAAGCTGCTGATGGTGCCTATAAAGGAGTGATTTCTTATACCGAAGAAGAAGTGGTAAGCCAGGATTATGTTTCTAATCCGCACACCAGTAACTTCGATGCAGGTGCAGGAATCGCCCTTAACGACCATTTCTTTAAGTTGGTAGCCTGGTATGATAATGAATACGGATACTCCGCAAAACTTGTCGATCTTGCTGCTCACGTAGCTTCTTTATAACTTTCACTTCTGGGCCTGAAGAAATTAAAAAAGATTAGTTCACTTATATTTAATCTGTTTTTGGTCTCTTCCGGCCCTTTTTAATTCTTTACAGATGATTTTAATAGCTGACGGAGGATCCACGAAATGTGACTGGATACTTCTGGATCATGAAGGAGAACAGGTTCTAAAAACCAGGACCAAGGGACTTAATCCTGCCGTTTTTAAAGAGCCCGTGCTAGAGGAAAGACTGCTTGAAAACTCCGATTTAGCTGAGGTAAAGCACAAGATAGAAAAGGTCCATTTTTACGGTGCCGGTTGCGGGACTCCTACTCCAAAGGAACTCCTCAGGAGTATTCTTTCCGGATATTTTACCAATGCAGAAGAAGTTTTAGTGATGGAAGACATGGTGGCAGCCGTTTATGCGGCCACAACAGAACCCGGGATCGTATGTATCCTCGGTACAGGTTCCAACAGTTGCTTTTTTGACGGAGAGAAGATTCACCAGGCGGTAGATTCCCTGGGATATACTTTGATGGATGAGGCCAGCGGGAATTACTTCGGAAAAAGGCTCATCAGGGATTACTATTATAAAAGAATGCCTCCGGAAATTGCCGAAAGTTTTGAAAAGGCCTTTGATGTAAATTCTGATGTTATAAAACTGAATCTATACCGAAGGGAAAACCCTAATACATATCTTGCCAATTTCGCTGAATTCATTTTTACTAATGAACGCAACGGTTATTTTTACAAACTGTTGCATGAAGGTATGTATGATTTTGTTCAATCGCGTGTGTTATGTTACCCGCAGGTAAGATCGGTTCCCGTACATTTTGTGGGGAGCATCGCTTACTTTAGTCAGGACATTATCCAGGCCGTGGTTCAACCATACGGCATCGAATTGGGCAATTTTGTAAGAAGACCTATAGATGGCATTATCGAATATTACAGGCAACATATCATTAAGGTATAATTTATAATACCTGAAATTTTAAAAAAGAGACCATCTAACCAAAGTTGGTCTCTTTTTATATCCAAAAAATTCTCTCCGGGCGTTATTTGAAGATCAATTCTCCTGATCTAAAAAATATTTTTAAATCTAACCTCCTGGTATATATTCGTTTATAAAAATTACTACTTTTATTCAAAATATTTTGAATGCTGGTAAAGGTATATGGGAGTGCAGTTTTTGGAGTTGAAGCCACAACGATTACTGTAGAAGTGAATGTAACTTCAGGAATTGGTTACCATTTGGTGGGCCTGCCAGACAATGCAGTGAAAGAATCGAGTTATCGCATTACCGCTGCTCTTCAGAACAACAATTTTAAACTTCCTGGAAAAAAGATCATTATCAATATGGCGCCTGCCGATCTTCGTAAAGAAGGATCTGCCTATGATCTTACTTTTGCCATCGGAATCCTGGCTGCTTCCCAACAAATAAATGCCGATAATATTTCAGATTACCTTATAATGGGGGAACTTTCCCTTGACGGAAGCTTACAACCCATAAAAGGTGCATTGCCCATTGCCATTCAGGCGAAAAAGGAAGGATACAAAGGCTTTATCCTTCCGGAACAGAACGCGCGTGAAGCCGCAATTGTCAAAGATCTTGAGGTTTATGGGATAAGGAATATCACCCAGGTGACCGATTTTTTTGATAAAGGAGTGGCCCTGGAACGAACCGAAATAAATACCCGGGAATCTTTCTATAATAACCTAGACAACCTTGATAATGATTTTTCAGATGTAAAAGGCCAGGAATCTATAAAAAGATGTATGGAAATTGCTGCCGCTGGAGGCCATAATATTATTTTAATCGGGCCACCGGGAGCAGGAAAAACAATGTTGGCCAAACGTTTGCCCAGTATTCTTCCGCCCATGACTCTACAGGAAGCTCTCGAAACCACCAAGATCCATAGTGTGGCGGGAAAGATCAGGGAAAATGTGGGCTTACTGGCACAGCGACCTTTCCGAAGTCCGCACCATACAATTTCAGATGTAGCCCTTGTAGGCGGTGGTACATATCCGCAGCCAGGAGAAATTTCGCTGGCTCATAACGGGGTACTTTTCCTGGATGAACTCCCGGAATTCAAACGTGGAGTTTTGGAAGTGATGCGGCAGCCGCTCGAAGACCGGGAAGTGACCATTTCGAGAGCAAAATTCAGTGTTACCTACCCTTCCAGTTTTATGCTGGTCGCGAGCATGAATCCGAGCCCGGGAGGCTATTTTAATGATCCTTCGGCGCCGGTGACATCTTCGCCGGCTGAAATGCAGCGCTATTTAAGTAAAGTTAGTGGCCCGCTTTTGGACCGTATAGATATTCATATTGAAGTTACGCCGGTTCCTTTTGATAAGCTTAATGAGGAAAGAAAGGGTGAAAATAGTATAGAGATCAGGAAGCGGGTAACGGCAGCCAGGGAAATTCAGGCAAAGCGGTATGAAAACCATGAAAACATTCACTATAATGCGCAAATGGGACCTTCATTGCTGAGAAAATGTTGTAAACTTGATGACGCGAGCAAAAATCTGCTGAAAACTGCTATGGAAAGATTGAATCTTTCTGCAAGGGCTTATGACCGAATTCTTAAAGTTTCCCGCACTATTGCTGATCTTGAAGCTTCTGAAGATATCTGTGGCAACCATATAGGTGAAGCCATTCAGTACAGAAGTCTTGACCGTGAGGGCTGGTTTGGATAAATCAGAAGTATCTTCGGTTTTAATTAACTTATCCTTTTATCGCTTTTTTATATTTTTGGAAGAACCTTAAAAAACCACTTCCGGAAATTTCCGGTTTTACAACCATACCAATGAAAAAACTTATTTTGATAATTGTCGTTTTCGGACTTATTTCCTGTAAAGGAGACCGATCTGAAGATATAGAAAAAGCAACAGATAACACCGATTCTGTGTCTACTGAGGATTTAATACCTGAAAGTTTGAAAAATATCGACCCTGTGGTACTCACCACTGAAGAAGCCAATAAATTGGTTGAATTACCTCTGAAATGTATAAATACCGAATATCCCAATAAACTCGGCCAGACGCTGGAAAATAAGGCTGCCATAGGAGAACCCCATGAACTTCATCCTGCATTTTACGGCTGTTTTGACTGGCATTCTTCTGTTCACGCGCATTGGTCTTTAATTACTTTATTAAAGAATTTTCCGGAAATCGAAAAAAAGGAAGCCGTAAGGGAAGCTTTAAAAAATTCTCTTTCTGAAGAAAATATTCAGGGCGAAATAAAGTATTTTAAAAGGGAAGAGAGTGATTCGTATGAGCGTACTTACGGCTGGGCCTGGTTGTTAAAACTTGCTGAAGCTCTTAAAACCTGGGATGATCCCCTGGGCCAGGAACTCTATCAAAATTTGCAGCCATTAACTCAGGTAATCGTGCAGCGTTTTGAAGAATTCCTTCCAAAACTGAATTATCCTATTCGGGTTGGGGAACATACCAACACTGCTTTTGCACTTTCTTTTGCCTATGATTATGCAAAAACTGTCGGAAATGAAGAATTCATGAAAATCATTAAAAAACGCGCTGAAGATTTTTATCTGAAAGATGATAATTGTCCTCTTTCCTGGGAACCCAGCGGGTATGATTTTCTTTCTCCCTGTCTTGAGGAGGTTGATATAATGAGGAAAGTGCTTCCTAAAAACGCCTTTAACCTGTGGATGGAAGATTTTATGCCTCAGCTCAAAAATAAAGATTTCGACATGGAAGTAGGGGAAGTTTCTGATAGGACCGACGGGAAACTGGTGCACCTTGACGGCCTTAATTTTAGCCGCGCCTGGGTATTTTACGGGCTGGCCAATGAATATCCTAAAAAATACGGCCATTTGGAAAATCTTGCCGATAAACATGTTGCAAAATCCTTTCCCAATGTAGTAGGAGATAGTTATGAAGGTGGCCACTGGTTGGGAACTTTCGCGATTTATACCTTAATGAAGGCGGGAAATCCTGAAAAAGAGTGAAGGATTTTCTGAAAAACCTGGGACCTGGAATTCTTGTTTCTGCAGCTTTTATTGGTCCCGGTACAGTAACCGTATGTAGTCTCGCCGGGGTTCATTTTGGATATTCCCTTTTGTGGGCCCTGCTTATATCTGTTATTGCCTGTATCATTCTTCAGGAAATGTCGGCTCGATTAGGATTGATCACAGGAAAAAGCCTTAGCGAAAACATAAGGCAGGAACTAAAGCCTCCGGTGATAAGAAATACTGTTCTGATCCTTATTTTTTCAGCCATAGTGATAGGAAATGCTGCCTACGAAGCAGGAAATATTACCGGCGCCGTTTTAGGAATGGAAGCAATTACAGGAAGTTTAAATATTGTCATTGGTGACTTTTCTCTTAATTTCTGGAGCCTTATTATTGGCCTTTTTGCTTTTTTACTTTTATGGCTGGGAACCTATAAAAAGATTGAAAAAGCTTTTATTGCTCTTGTTTTCCTGATGAGCATTTCCTTTATTGTGACAGCTTTTCTTACCAGACCAAAACTTTCTGAAGTTCTTGAAGGTTTTATTCCGCAGCAGTTTAATGCAGGCTTATTCACGATTATCGCCCTGGTGGGAACTACTGTGGTGCCTTATAACCTTTTTCTTCACGCTTCACTGGTAAGTGAAAAATGGAACGGCAGGAAAAATTTGCCAATTCTTAGAAAAGAACTGGTTTTTTCCATCATACTGGGAGGATTGGTATCTATGGCGATTTTGATCTGTGCGGCTGCTGCAGATGTTCAAGGGATTGAGAATGCGGCTGACCTTGCTGTTGGCCTGGAACCATTGTTTGGGAGTTTAGCGAAATATTTCCTTGCTCTCGGCTTGCTTGCTGCTGGAATAACTTCTGCCATAACTGCGCCCCTGGCCGCAGCTTTTGTGGTAAAAGGATGTTTAGGGTGGAAAGGAGGTTTTGCTTCGGGTCGGTTCAAGAGTGTCTGGATAATCGTTCTGATGCTCGGTATCATTTTTTCTGGGATTGGGTTGAAACCTGTACAAATAATCAATTTCGCTCAAATCTCTAACGGTCTGGTGCTGCCGATTGTGGCATTTTTCTTATTTTGGATAGTGAATCGCCGTTCTCTGATGGGTGAAGATAAAAATACACTCTTTCAGAATATTTTGGGAGTAGCGGTTATTGCCCTGGCTTTTTTCCTTGGGCTTAAATCGGTGTGGAACGTAATTCAGAACTGGTAATGAAAAAAAAGATACATATTAACTGCGACCTCGGTGAAGGCGGAGAACATGATGCCGATTTAATGCCGCTTATTTCTGCCTGTAATATTGCCTGCGGTGGCCATGCCGGTAACCTTGATACCATGCATAGAACCGTACAGTTAGCTATGGAAAATAAAATAGAAATTGGTGCTCATCCTTCTTATCCCGATAAAACAAATTTCGGGCGGAAAAGTATGAAGATGTCGGATGAAGATCTAAAACTTTCTATCGAAGCGCAGGTGCTCACATTGAAGCAGATCATAGAAGCTGAAGGTGGAAAGCTTTCCCATATAAAACTTCATGGCGCGCTTTATAATGATGCGGCAAAAGATGAAAATATTGCCAGAACTGTAATCGATGCCCTTGATTTATTAGAAGAAAATTACAGGCTTTTTGTGCCTTTTAATTCTAAAATTTCTGAATATGCCATGGGGAAATATGAACTGTTCTGCGAGGTTTTCGGTGATAGAAATTATGAGCATGATCTAAGCCTGGTTTCGCGGTCAAAACCCAATGCGGTAATCGATCAAAAAGAGCAGGTTTTTGAGCATGTTTTTTCCATGTTCCGGGATAAAAAAATCACCACAATTTCAGGCGAAAAAATCAACTGTAAAGCCGATACTTTTTGCATTCACAGCGATACGAATTCGGCTGTTGAAATTCTTGAATATCTACATAAAAAATTTGCCGAAGAAGGCATTTCAATTATCAATTCCTAATGCCTGTTTATCCTCAAATAGTACCGATGGGGGAGCAGGCTATTTTGATCAATTTTAAACCTGAGATCAGCTCTGAACAGCTTGAAAAAGTATTGTTTTATAAAAGACTGATCAAAAATTCAGAATTTAAAGTAAAAGTTGAGGTGCTAAATACATACAACTCATTATTAATTAATTACGACTCTACTATAGAGGATGCTTATAGTGAGTTTTCGCGTCTAAAATCACTTCTGAAGACTGCTAAAATAGAAAAAAAAGGGAACTCGAGATTATTTTATGTTCCGGTATGTTATGATGAAGAATTTGGTTTCGATCTTCAGTTGATTTCTGAGCAAAAAAATATCAGTATCAGCGAAATTATTGAGCTCCATACCCGGCCTGTTTACCTTATTTATTTTTTAGGTTTTTTACCCGGATTTTTATACCTCGGAGGGCTTGATGAAAAACTTCATTTTCCGCGGAAAAATTCTCCTCGAAAACAGGTAGAAAAAGGTTCGGTTGGAATAGGTGGAAATCAAACCGGAATTTATCCCGAAAATAGTCCCGGCGGCTGGCAAATTTTAGGCAGAACACCGGTAAAATTATTCAACCCAAAACTTCAAAATCCGTCTCCTTTTTCAGCCGGAGATCATTTAAAATTTTACGCGGTTTCCAGGGATGAATATCTTGCTTTGGAAGAAGAGATCAATGCAGGACAATTTCAGTTTAAAAGTGAAAATTATGAAAGCTGAAATTGAAATATTACAACCCGGATTATTTTCCACAATTCAGGATAACGGACGTTTTGGATTTATGGAATTTGGAGTTCCTGTAAGTGGTGTCATGGATAAATATGCTGCGAAGATTGTCAACCTGCTTCTTGGAAATCCTGTTGATGCTGCAGTTATGGAAATTACTTTACAGGGGCCTCAATTAAAATTCCATACAGCTATAAATATTTGTTTGAGTGGTGCCGATCTTTCTGCTGCTGTAAATGGGAATCCTGTAAAAAGAAATGAGTTACTGCAGGTTGAAAACGGGGATGTTTTAAAATTTGGAAAAAGAAAATCAGGTTTTCGGGCATATCTTGGTGTTTCCGGTGGTTTTGATACAGAAAAAGTAATGAATAGCCGAAGCTGGTACAGGGGAATTACCCGGAATTTTAAACTTGAGAAAAATTATTTTCTTAAAATTCACGAATTTCCGCTAAAAACCAGATCTACGAATGCGAGTATAAAAGTTGATGAAAATTATCTTTTTGACAAATCAATAGATGCTTTTCCCGGTCCTGAATTCGATAAATTATCAGAAGAACAGCAGGAAGAAATTTTCAAAGTTTATTTTTCACTGGAGGTTTCGAGCAACCGGATGGCGATAAGTTTTGCTGAAAAATTTTCAAATGAAATTGAGCCTATACTCACGGGCCCCGTTCTTCCCGGAACGGTTCAACTCACTCCGGCAGGTAATGTCATTGCTTTGATGCAGGATTGTCAGACTACAGGCGGATATCCTCGCATACTTCAGTTAAGTGAATTTGGCAAACAGGTGCTTTCCCAAAAAATGCCTGGCGAAAAAATTCGGTTTAAAAAAGTAGATTATTAGAGTTTGGGTAGGGGCAAATAAAAAAGTGCCGCCATGTTTGCTATAGAAAAGACCCTACTCAGAACTATATCCACAAAGCTGACACTTTTTTGCCCCAAAACACTTTAGCTTTACTAAAATGACTAAGACAAATGTAGATGGAGGGATCTTTTCATACAAGGGGATTTTTCCCCTTTTTTACTTTTTATTCTTAAAAACTTAACAATTAATTATATTTTTAAGATTGAAACTAATCAACTTATTATGAAACCAAAAAAATGTATTAGCGTTGAACAGGCAAGGGAGTTGCAAAATCACTGGGTTAGATCCCGTGGAAAGGAAATTGAAAGAGGCCAGGGTTACCAGGATACCAGGGAATTCTGGTTTAGCCTGGATGAACTTCAGGAGTACATAAATTATGTTCGGGAAGAATCTGAAAAGCAGAAGGTGGTGAATCCCGGTATTCGGGTCTATTTTGGTGCCTATCCACCTGGAAAAAACAACAGGGAAAAAAGTTATAGCACTATTTTTCTCGCTCCAACCAAAGACGTAACGAATTCACCTACAACTACTGAAAACAATTACGATATCGAGCCCCTCAACGAATCCAGTGGCGGTGTTCCTCCAACCACTTATTAGAGTTTTACCGAATGCTTGAATTCTTCATTAATTCTTTATTTCGCGGTGTATTGTGGGAATTTTTAGCCGCTCTTGCTGCTTTTATTTATTTCAGGCGGGTGAAGAATATTCCGCTTTATAAAAAAATCTTTATTTTTTATTTATGCGCGATGTTCCTGATAGATGTCCTTGGATATTACGTGGCCGTTGCTTATTACAGTGACTACCAAATTTTCGGTTTTACCAAAGGCACTGTTTTTGAGCGTAATTACTGGTTGTTCAATGCGGTAAAGCCTTTTGCGGTACTGGTCTATCTTCAGTTTTTTATTTTCCAGATACGATCTTCTAAACTTCGTAAAATCCTAACCTGGGCAGCGGTTGTTTTTTTTCTATCCTCTCTATTGTACCTTATATTTTCAGGAGAATTTTTCACAGCTTATGCCGCTTTTACTCCTTTGGCAGGCTCAATTTTGTTGTCAATAACCATTGCCTGTTACCTAATTGAAATGCTCACCAGCGAAACGATTTTATATTTTTTCAAATCACTTTCTTTTTATGTGGCTGTTGGAGCGCTTATCTGGCATTTGGTCTTTACACCCATGTTTATTTACAACAAATTAAATATTATGAACTCTTCTCCTCAATTTGTGAAAATATATTTAATGACTTTAGGCATACTTAATTTCTTCATGTATTCGGTATTTGTATTAGGATTTTTAGTCGAAATGAGATCCCGCGAAAAAGAAGGTTATGTTGTATGAGTGCCGGCTTAAATTGGCTTTCAATAATAGGCTTGGAAATATTCTGAAAATGCTCCCAGATGTTATGACTGTAAATTTACTAAACTTGTTAAATCTATTAATGCATAAGAATGCTTAAAAAGGAAGAAATACTGTTGCTTGTCTATTTTATCCTGGTGATTTTTTTCCTCGCCGGATTTACAGTTATTTTCTTTATTACCTATCAGCGCAGAAAGAATAAAATTCTTCAGGAAAAATTTGAAGCTGAACAAAAATTTAAAGAAGAACTTTCTAATGCCCGTGTTGAAATCCAGGAAGAAACGCTTAAAAACGTAAGCTGGGAATTACACGATAATATCGGGCAGTTGCTTTCTGTAGCCAGTATGCAGATGAAAATACTGGATCGAAAGATTGAAGAAGAAAATCAAACTGAGTTTAAAGAAGTTCAAACACTTGTTAAGGATTCATTAGAAGAGGTAAGGGCCCTTTCCCGGTCTTTAAATAATGAAGTTATCGACGATAAAGGCTTAGAGGCTTCTGTACAAAATGAAATCGATCGTTTTAACCGCCTGGAGGTTTTGGAAGCTTCCTTGGTAATTGAAGGCGAAAAGAGTTTCGTGAAGCCCGAATATAAGATAATCCTTTTTCGCATCCTGCAGGAGTTTTTCTCTAACGTTATCAAGCATTCAGGAGCTACCACCCTCAAAGTGAAATTCAGGTATTCTCCTGAATATTTAGAAATAACCGCTGTCGATAATGGCAAAGGTTATGAATTGGAAAAGGCAAAAAAAGGTGCCGGTCTACTTAATATGGAAAGTCGGGCTAAAATGATTAATGCCGATTTTTCATTGGAATCATCTGTAAATAAAGGAACTTCACTATATTTATGCTGCCCAACCAATACTAAGCTTTATGAACCAGTCGATCATCATCGTTGACGATCACAAACTTTTTGCCCAATCTCTACAGGTTCTAGTGAATTCTTTTGAAGGATTCGAAGTTATAGACGTTTTTAAAAATGGAGAAGAACTTGTTGAATACTTCCAACAAAACAATACCGAACCTGATATTATCCTTCTTGACATGCGTATGCCGGTAATGGATGGCTTGGAAACCATGTCATGGCTTAAGCAAAACAAACCAGATCAAAAAGTGCTGGCATTAACGGTTGATCAGGAAGAGGATACCATAATAAAAATGCTAAAGCTTGGTTGTCGTGGCTACCTTCTCAAAGATATTGATCCTGATGAATTTGAACATGCCCTGAATTCAATCATGGAATATGGATATTATTCAAATCAAACAATTTCAGAAGCTTTAAACCATGGGGAGCAAAAGGAGAAATATGAAAGCCTTACCGGCCGGGAACTTGAATTTGTTCAATATGCGTGTAGTGAGAATACTTACAAAGAGATCGCAGAAGAAATGAATCTTAGTCCGAAAACCATCGACGGCTACCGGGAGAGTATTTTTGCGAAACTTCGGGTGAAAACCAGGGTCGGCCTGGTAATGTTTGCCATTAAAGAAGGTATCTTCAAAATCTGACCTTATACTTAATTTAAGATTTGCTTTTTTCTTACATGCCTCTACTGCTGTATCTTTGCAGTCTAAAAAGAAAGATTTGATCGATTCAGCTAAAATAGAATTAAGAAATTTAAAAGTTAAAGATTATCAGGAACTTAAAGAGTCCATGATCAGGAGTTATCATACCATGCCTCATGAATACTGGACCAAAGGGGAAATTAAAACCTTAATTGATAAGTTTCCGGAAGGGCAATTGTGTATAGTGATCGACAATAAAATTGCCGGCTGCGCACTTTCCATCATTGTAGATTATGATCAGTTTGAAGATGATCATACCTATGATTCCATCCTCGGGGGCGAAAATTTCTCTACACATACCAAAAATGGCGATGTGCTCTACGGAATTGATGTTTTTATTCATCCCGATTATCGGGGAATGCGTCTTGGCCGTCGTCTTTACGAAGCCAGAAAAGAGCTTTGCGAACATCTTAATTTGAAATCCATAATTTTTGGAGGACGTATCCCGAATTATTCGAAGTATTCAAAAGAGCTTACTCCTAAAAAATATATCGAAAAAGTAAAATTACAGGAAATACATGATCCTGTTCTTTCCTTTCAGCTTTCTAACGATTTTCATGTGAAGAAGGTCATTAGGGGTTATCTTCCCGGCGACCATGAAAGTAAAGAATTCGCCACTTTAATGGAGTGGAACAATATTTATTATACAAAGCCGCAAAATCTGGTGAAAACTACCAAAACCGTAGTTCGGCTGGGTCTTGTTCAGTGGCAGATGCGTCTTTTTAAGAATTATGAGGCCCTGGTTTCTCAAATCGAATTTTTCGTAGATGCGATAAGCGATTATCAAAGCGATTTTATTCTCTTTCCGGAATTGTTCAACGCCCCGTTGATGGCGCAGTTCAACCATTTGAATGAGGTAGAGGCCATACGTGGGCTTTCGGAATATACCGACAGGCTGCTGGAAACTTTCCGTGATTTTGCCATTAAATATAACATTAACATTATTACGGGCAGTATGCCCCAGCTGGTTGGTGAGCATATGTATAACGTGGGATTTCTGTGCCGTCGCGATGGAAGTTATGAGCGGTACGAAAAATTACATATTACACCTTCCGAAGAATCCTTTTGGGGAATGAAAGGTGGCAATAAACTGCAAACCTTTGATACCGACTGCGGAAAAATAGGTGTTTTGATATGTTATGATGTGGAATTTCCCGAGGCCTCGAGAATTTTGGCGGAAGAGGGAATGAACATTCTTTTTGTTCCTTTTATGACCGATACTCAGAATGGTTATTCCCGGGTGAAGATCTGTGCCCAGGCTCGTGCGGTTGAAAATGAATGCTACGTGGCAATCGCCGGTTCGGTGGGAAATCTTCCGAAAGTCGATAATATGGATATACAGTATGCTCAGAGTGCAGTTTTGACGCCTTCAGATTTTGCCTTTCCAGTGAACGGAATTAAAGCTGAAGCAACTCCAAATACCGAAAGTACCTTGCTGGTGGATGTAGATCTTGATCTTCTCAAGGAACTTCACAATTTCGGAAGTGTTCGAAATATGAAAGATCGCAGAATGGATCTGTATTCTCTAAAAAAGAAGAAATAATCCCAAAATAGCCGTGCAGCTTTGTTGCAGGCCTATTTTTATCATATTAGCCTTATTTGGGATTAAAATTATTAAAATCCCAAGGAAAGTCTTTTAAAATAAGGCTTTTCAAAAAATGCCACTCAAAAAACGGAGCTAGTTAAAAAATTCTTATTCTGCTTTGCCTTTTCTGGAAAATCTTCAGAAATCGTAATATAAATAAGGTTAAACAGCTTTAAATCAGTTATTTAATAGTTTATTTAAAGCTTTGGAAGTAATTTAAGGCTCCTGAAGTAGAAATTGCTGCCAGCTTAACCTGCTAATTTTAAAAATTAGATATGGAAAAAACACAGAAAAACAACAAATACAGCAGCACGATCACTCAAAGTGATTCGCAACCGGGTTCACAGGCTATGTTATACGCAATTGGTCTAACCCGCGAAGATTTTAATAAACCATTTATCGGTATCGCCAGTACGGGCTACGAAGGGAATCCCTGTAATATGCATCTGAACGATCTGGCGAAAGAGGTGAAAAAGGGGACTGAAAATGCAGATCTCGTTGGTCTTATTTTTAATACTATTGGAGTAAGTGACGGGATTTCTATGGGGACACCCGGGATGCGTTTTTCTTTACCTTCCCGTGACCTTATCGCCGATTCTATGGAAACAGTGGTGAGCGCTATGGCTTATGACGGCTTGGTGACTGTGGTAGGCTGTGATAAAAATATGCCGGGAGCCCTTATGGCAATGCTTCGGCTTAACAGACCTTCAATTTTAGTATACGGCGGAACGATCGCTTCCGGATGCTATAAAGGAAAGAAACTTGATGTGGTCTCGGCCTTTGAAGCATGGGGAGCCAAGGTTTCTGGTGAAATGAACGAGGAAGATTACCAGGGAGTGGTTGAAAATGCCTGTCCCGGTGCCGGCGCCTGTGGCGGGATGTATACCGCAAATACCATGGCATCGGCCATTGAGGCTTTAGGAATGAGCCTTCCTTTTAATTCTTCTAACCCTGCGGTTGGTTCTCATAAAGCTGAAGAAAGCGTCCGCGCTGGAGAAGCCATGAAATTGCTGGTTGAAAAAGATATAAAACCAAGAGATATCGTTACTGAGAAATCTCTTGAAAATGCTATCCGGCTTTTAACCGTTCTTGGTGGTTCCACCAACGCGGTACTTCATTTTCTTGCGATCGCCAAGGCGGCAAAAGTAGATTTTGGGCTGGATGATTTTGAGAGGATTTGTGACAGCACTCCATTTTTGGCAGATCTAAAACCCAGCGGGAAATATGCCATGGAAGATATACATCGAATTGGCGGAATTCCCGCAGTTTTAAAGTATATGCTGAAAAATGATATGCTGCACGGTGACTGTTTGACCGTTACCGGAAAAACTCTCGCTGAAAATTTAGCCAATGTTCCCGATATGGAGGAAGGTCAGGATGTGATCCATTCGATGGATAATCCTATTAAGAAAACCGGCCACATCCGTATTCTATATGGAAATATTGCTGAAAAAGGTTCTGTTGCCAAAATTACCGGGAAAGAAGGACTCGAATTCACTGGAAAAGCACGAGTTTTCAATGGAGAATATGAAGCCAATGATGGAATCTCTTCCGGAAAAGTGAAAAAAGGCGATGTGGTGGTAATCCGTTATGAAGGGCCTAAAGGTGGTCCCGGAATGCCTGAAATGTTGAAACCGACTTCAGCAATTATGGGCGCCGGCCTGGGTAAAGAAGTGGCCTTGATAACCGATGGTCGTTTTTCCGGTGGAACCCACGGTTTCGTTGTGGGACACATTACTCCTGAAGCACAGGAAGGAGGGCTGCTCGCTTTACTCGAAGATGGAGATGAAATAACTATAAATGCCGAAACAAATACAATTAATGTAGCGCTTTCGGATAAAGAAATAGAAAAAAGAAAAAAATCCTGGCAGCCGCCTGCTCTAAAACCAGAAGGCGGGGTATTATACAAATATGCCAGGACCGTGTCATCAGCCTCTGAAGGCTGCGTGACCGATGAATTTTAATACTGCAATTATGGAAGTAAAAACAGCGAGTTTTGAAAAGGTGGAGAAGAAAGCAATGACAGTTTCGGGAGCCGAAGCGGTGATCAAATGTTTGCTTGAAGAAGGCGTGGAAACCATTTACGGCTATCCCGGTGGGGCTATCATGCCTGTTTATGATGAGTTATTCAAATATCAGGATAAGATCCACCACGTGCTTACCAGGCACGAACAGGGAGCAACGCACGCGGCTCAGGGCTATGCACGTGTCTCGGGAAAAGTAGGTGTTGCTGTTGCCACTTCTGGACCTGGAGCCACAAATCTGGTCACCGGTATTGCAGATGCTATGATTGATTCTACTCCAATGGTTTGTATCACCGGTCAGGTAGGATCGAACCTTTTGGGAAGCGATGCTTTTCAGGAAACCGATATTGTAGGTATTTCTACGCCTATTACCAAATGGAATTATCAAATTACCAAAGCTGAGGAAATACCTGAAATTATAGCCAAGGCATTCTATATTGCCAGGTCGGGAAGGCCAGGACCTGTGTTAGTTGATATTACCAAAGACGCCCAGTTTGCTTCATTAGATTTTACCTATAAAAAATGTTCCGGGATCCGCAGTTATAAGCCTTATCCCGAAGTGAACCTTCTGGAGGTAGAAAGAGCCGCGGGAGTGATCAATAATGCGAAAAAGCCTTTGATCGTGTTTGGTCAGGGAGTGATCCTTGGAGGAGCCGAAGACCTTCTGAAAAAAGTAGTTGAAAAAGCAGGAATTCCTTCCGCCTGGACCATTTTGGGCCTTTCAGCGCTTCCAACAGATCATCCTTTAAATGTTGGGATGGTGGGTATGCACGGGAACTATGCACCCAATTTGCTTACCAACGAATGTGATGTTTTAATAGCCATAGGTATGCGGTTTGACGACCGTGTGACCGGTAACCTCGAACATTATGCTAAGCAGGCCAAAATCATACATTTTGAGATCGATCCCGCAGAGGTGAATAAAAATGTACATACAGATTATCCGGTTCTTGGAAATGTAAAAGAGACCCTGAATTCTTTGCTTGATCTTTTGAAAGAAAATCAACATACAGAATGGCATGATCGCTTTAAAGAACTTTATAAAGAAGAATATAAAAAAGTGGTCAGCCTTAACCTTGATGTTTCCAAACCAGACATCCATATGGCCGAGGTTATTCAGCAAATCAATGAATTTTCAAAGGGTGATGCGGTAATTGTTTCCGATGTCGGACAGCACCAGATGAAGGCCTGTCGTTATGGAAAATTCAATCAAACGCGCAGTAATGTGACTTCCGGCGGCCTGGGAACTATGGGCTTTGCTTTGCCTGCTGCTATGGGCGCAAAAATGGCAGTACCAGAAAGGGAAGTTGTGGCAGTGATCGGCGATGGAGGTTACCAAATGACCATTCAGGAACTGGGAACGATTTTTCAAACCAAAATTCCGGTTAAAATCGTGGTTTTGAACAATGGTTTCCTCGGAATGGTTCGCCAGTGGCAACAGTTGTTCTTTGATAAGCGATATGCTTCCACTGAAATGATCAACCCAGATTTCGTGACCATTGCAAAGGGATATCATCTCAAAACAAATAAAGTCACAGAAAGAAGCGAGCTGAAAGCTGCAGTTAAGGAAATGATGGAAAGTAAAGAAGCTTACTTTCTGGAAGTAAAAGTTGAACAGGAAGAAAACGTGTTCCCTATGATACCAACAGGAGCAGCGGTTTCTGACATATTATTGGAATAATGGAAAAGAAAAATTACACGGTATCTATTTATACCGAAAATAACCTGGGATTGCTTAGCCGTATTGCGGCCATCTTTCTTAGAAGACATATTAATATTGAAAGCATCACTGCTTCCCCAAGCGAGGTGAACGATGTGATGCGCTTCATAATCGTTGTTAATGTCACTGAAGATCAAATCAAAAAGATCGTCGGGCAAATTGAAAAACAAATTGAGGTAATAAGGGCGTTTTACCATACACAGGAAGAGACTATCTTCCAGGAAACCGCACTTTACAAAATAAAATCCCAGTCTTTTCTTGACGATCACAGCATTCAGGATTTTATAAAAGAAACAAACGCGAGAATCGTAACAGTGACCACCGAATTTTTTGTGATTGAAAAAACGGGCAAGCGAAAAGAGGTCGATGAACTTTACGATACGCTAAAACCATACGGACTTATGCAATTTGTTCGATCGGGAACTATTGCCGTAACAAAAAATGAAATGCCAATTTCTGGCATACTTGAAAAATTTAATACTACAAATTCAATATCATGACCAACTACTTTAACAGTCTTCCCTTACGAGAAAAATTGGCCCAGCTGGGCACCTGTCGCTTTATGGCACTTGATGAATTCAGCGAGGGAACGACTGCTTTAAAAGGTAAAAAAATAGTAATTGTGGGCTGTGGGGCCCAGGGACTCAACCAGGGATTAAATATGAGAGACAGCGGTCTAGATATTTCCTATGCCCTCAGGGAAGGAGCTATTAAAGATAAAAGGCAGTCCTGGAAGAATGCTACTGAAAATAATTTTAAAGTCGGAACTTATGAAGAGTTGCTGCCGGATGCTGATCTGGTGATCAACCTTACCCCCGACAAACAACATACGCCTGTTATTAAGGCAATTATGCCTTTTATTAAGAAGAATGCGGTGCTTTCCTATTCCCACGGTTTTAATATTGTAGAGGAAGGAATGAAGATCAGGGAAGATATCACCGTCATCATGGTGGCACCTAAATGTCCGGGTTCTGAAGTACGGGAAGAATATAAGCGCGGTTTTGGGGTACCAACACTTATCGCAGTTCATCCCGAAAACGATCCCCGGGGGATTGGCCTGGAATGGGCAAAGGCTTATGCCTATGCCACCGGTGGCCACCGCGCTGGAGTGCTTGAGTCTTCTTTTGTAGCCGAAGTGAAATCAGATTTGATGGGGGAGCAAACCATTCTTTGCGGAGTTCTTCAAACAGGCTCTATCCTTACTTTTGATAAAATGGTGGCTGATGGCGTGGAGCCTTCCTATGCCGCGAAACTGATCCAGTATGGCTGGGAAACGGTTACCGAAGCTTTGAAACATGGTGGAATTACTACTATGATGGATCGACTTTCGAATCCTGCAAAGCTTAGAGCCGATGAAATTTCGGAAGAACTGAAACAGCAATTAAGACCGCTTTTTCAGAAGCATATGGACGATATTATTTCAGGAGCTTTCAGTGAAAGAATGATGAAAGACTGGGCAAATGATGATAAGGAATTGCTTACCTGGCGTGCGGCTACCGAGAACACTGCTTTTGAAAAAACCGAAGCTACTTCTGAAGAGATCAGGGAACAGGAATATTTTGATAAAGGAGTACTTATGATCGCTTTGGTGAAGGCAGGAGTGGAACTTGCTTTTGAAACCATGACCGAAGCGGGAATTATTGCAGAATCGGCTTATTATGAATCCCTGCATGAAACTCCGCTTATCGCCAATACCATCGCCCGGAAAAAATTATTTGAGATGAACCGTGTGATCTCTGATACTGCGGAATACGGCTGTTATTTATTCGATCATGCGGCAAAGCCACTTATTAAAGATTATGTGAACAGCCTTGAACCTGAAGTAGCCGGAAAAATATTTGGTGATGGTTATAATGGGGTTGACAATCAGGAACTCATCGCGGTGAACGATGCGATAAGAAACCATCCCGTAGAGAAAGTGGGAGCCGTTTTAAGAAAAGCAATGACGGCAATGAAGAAAATACATGAATAGATGAAGTTGTTACAGAAAAAAGACACCTACAAACCCAGCCTGGAATCGGTAAGAGAGGCCGCTGAACGAATTTCCAAAGTGGTGGTAAAAACTCCTTTGGCAGAGTCGTTTACCTACAGCATGAAATTTGGCGCTAACGTTTTTTTAAAAAGGGAAGACTTGCAGCAGGTGCGTTCCTATAAAATTCGGGGTGCCTATAACAAAATTTCCAGCTTGCCGGTGGAACAATTAAAAAAGGGGGTGATTTGTGCCAGTGCGGGAAATCATGCGCAGGGTGTTGCTTTTGCCTGTAACAAACTCAAGGTTAAAGGGGTGATCTATATGCCAGGCACCACTCCGCGTCAAAAAGTTGAACAAACTAATATGTTTGGCGGTGAATGGGTTGAAGTGGTGCTGAAAGGCGATACTTTTGATGATTCCTATAAAAATGCGCTGAAGCACGGGGAGAAATTCGGACAGGTTTTCATTCATCCTTTTGACGATGAAAAAGTGATCGAAGGCCAGGCTACCATAGGTCTGGAAATCCTGGAACAGGCTCAGGAACCTATCGATTATTTGTTCGCCCCACTTGGAGGCGGAGGCTTGCTGGCAGGCGTTTCTTCGGTTTTTAAACAATTGAGCCCGAAGACAAAAATAATAGGTGTTGAACCAGAAGGAGCACCTTCAATGAGCTCATCGCTTAAAGCTGGTGAACTGGTAGAGCTTTCTCATATCGAGCGATTTGTTGACGGCGCGGCAGTTCAAAAAGTCGGTGCCCGTAATTTTGCGATTTGCAGGGAAAATCTTGATGATATGATCACGGTTCCCGAAGGGAAAATATGTCAGACGATCCTTGATCTTTATAACAAAGACGCGATCGTGGTGGAACCTGCCGGAGCCATGGCTATATCAGCACTTGATTATTTTGGGGAAGAGATCAAAGGTAAAAATGTGGTTTGCATGGTTAGCGGCAGTAATAACGATATTACCCGAACTGCCGAAATTAAGGAAAGAGCCATGCTTTATGCCGGTTTAAAGCATTATTTTATAATAAGTTTCCCCCAACGCGCAGGAGCTTTAAAGGAATTTGTAGAAAAAGTCCTCGGCCCAACAGACGATATTACGCATTTTGAATATTCCAAAAAACATCACCGGGAGAATGGCCCCGCAGTAGTGGGAATAGAGCTTAATGACCCTGCAGATTTTGGTCCGCTGGTGGAAAGGATGAAAAAAAAGAATTTTTTCGGGGAATATTTAAATGATAAACCTAACTTATTTCAATATTTGGTATAGAAAATGATTTTAAATTAAAAAAATTTATACATTTACAACGTGAAAGATATCAGACAAATAATATTACCCTCTTTTCATTTCAGGCCCCGCCGCAGTTAATCGGTGGCCGCAATTTTCATTTTTAATATTATTTGACTTTTTACATTTTGAACATTTCCAGCAGCATATCATCTAAATTATATATCAGAATTTTTTCTGACATATCACCCATGCGCCGCTTTTTCCCCCGCACGTAAGTGCGTGTATTATATTATGGAACCTAGGTGAGTCCGGTTCCCCTTCGGAAAACTCAAAAAACAATTTTATTAAAAACTAAATTTCTTAGCAGATGAAAATTATCATTGCTAATAAATCTCATGCTTCTTACGCAGAAGAGATCTGTAAAAATATTGAAGAATCGGCCAAAGTTCGTGGTACCGGTATAGCGCGTCGCACGCCTGAATATATCATCAGTAAGATGGAAAAAGGCAATGCGGTAATCGCTCTTGACGGAGAAAAATTCGCCGGTTTCTGCTATATCGAAACCTGGAGCCATGAGAAATATGTCGCAAATTCAGGACTTATCGTACATCCCGATTATCGTAAGCACGGTCTGGCAAAAGACATCAAGAAAGTTATTTTCAAGCATTCCAGGGAAAAATACCCACACGCGAAGATCTTTGGTATTACCACCGGTTTGGCTGTGATGAAGATCAATTACGAGCTGGGTTATCAGCCGGTGACATTTTCGGAGCTTACCGATGATGAGGCTTTCTGGAAAGGTTGTCAAACCTGCAAGAATTATGATGTTCTTACCAGGACAGAACATAAAATGTGCCTTTGTACGGGAATGCTTTACGATCCTGCCAAAAAGGAACCGGAAAAGAAAAAGAAAGAAAGTAAATTTAACGATAAAGCCTTTCAAAGGCTGAAACATATCAAGCAAACCCTTTTCTATAAAAAGGAAAAGGTCGAAAACGAATAAAAAATGAAAAAAGTTGTAATCGCATATAGCGGCGGACTGGATACATCTTATTGTGCAAAATATCTTTCAGAAGAAGGCTTTGAAGTGCACGCGGTAAGTGTGAACACCGGAGGTTTTTCTGAAGAAGAAATCGAAAAGATCGGATCGAATGCTAAAAAAATAGGAGCAGATACCTATAAAAACATCGATGCAGTTTCTTCATTTTATGAAAAAGTGGTTAAATACCTGATCTTTGGAAATGTATTGAAAAATAATACCTATCCGCTTTCGGTAAGCGCTGAGCGGATCATTCAGGCTATTGAAATTGTCAATTATGCCAAGCAAATCGATGCGAAATATATTGCTCACGGTAGCACCGGCGCGGGAAATGACCAGGTGCGTTTTGATATGATCTTTCAGATCATTGCTCCCGAAATTGAAATTATCACTCCTATAAGAGATAAAAAACTTGCCCGACCTGAAGAGATCGATTACCTGAAATCTAAAGGTGTGGAGCTTAATTGGGAAAAAGCAAAATATTCGGTGAATAAAGGTTTGTGGGGCACCAGTGTTGGAGGCGCAGAAACTCTGACTTCCGAAAAACCGCTTCCCGAAGAAGCTTATCCATCCCAGTTGAAGGAAAATGATCCTAAACAAATAAGTCTCGGTTTTACAAAGGGAGAATTCACTTCTTTAAATGGAAAAAAGGATTCGCCTGAAAAAAATATTCAGAAACTGGAAGAAATCGCCAACAAATACGCCATAGGGCGTGATATTCACGTTGGTGATACCATTATAGGCATCAAAGGTCGTGTTGGTTTTGAAGCCGCCGCGGCTCAGATCATCATCAAAGCCCATCATCTGCTGGAAAAGCATACGTTGAGCAAATGGCAGCTTCAACATAAAGATTACCTGGCGAACTGGTATGGAACCCATTTACACGAAGGTCAGTATCTGGAACCCGTAATGCGAAATTTTGAAGCTTTTCTCGAATCTTCACAGGAACAGGTGACAGGAGAGGTGTTTGTAACGCTGCATCCCTACAGGTTTCAGCTGGATGGAATTAGATCAAAATATGATTTGATGAATTCCGGATTTGGAAAATATGGAGAGGAAAATAAAGCCTGGACCGCTAATGATGCCAAGGGTTTTATCAAGATCCTTTCGAATGCCGGAAAGATTTATCAACACGTAAAAGAAGAAGGATGATCAAAGCAGGTATAATTGGCGGCGCAGGATACACGGCGGGAGAACTGATCAGGATTCTTCTGAATCACCCTGACGCTGAAATTGACTTCGTTTACAGCACTTCTCAGCCGGGAAAAGCTGTTTCGACCATTCACCAGGACCTGGCCGGGGAAACCGATCTAAAATTCACAGATGCGATCAATAAAGAAGCCGATGTTGTTTTTCTTTGTCTCGGCCACGGTAATTCTAAAAAATTCCTTTCGGAAAATCAGTTTTCAGATAATACGAAAATTGTGGATTTGAGCACCGATTTCAGAATGAGTGGAGATCATGAATTTGTTTACGGACTTCCGGAATTCAATAAAAAGGAGATTCAATCGGCTAAAAATATCGCCAATCCCGGTTGTTTTGCCACTGCGATCAGCCTGGCTATCCTTCCACTGGCGAAAACCGGAAAACTTAAGGATGACTGGCATGTGAATGCCGTTACCGGTGCCACCGGCGCTGGAACGTCACTTTCTGAAACCACTCATTTTACCTGGCGGGATAATAATTTTTCTTCCTATAAATCCTTCGGACATCAGCATTTAAATGAAATAGGACAGAGCCTGAAAAAGTTACAGCCTTCTTATGAAGGTGAAGTAAATTTCATTCCGAATAGAGGGAATTTCTCCCGAGGGATCCATGCTACGGCTTATACCAAATATGAAGGTTCTCTCGAAGAAGCCTCAGAAATTTATTCAGAAGTGTATAAGGACGCGGTATTTACTCATTTAGTAGATGGCGAATTACACCTGAAGCAGGTTGTGAATACGAACAAATGTCTGTTGAAACTAGAAAAATTTGACAATAAGATCCTTGTAACCAGTATCATCGATAATCTGCTGAAAGGCGCATCAGGCCAGGCGGTTCAGAATATGAATATTATGTTCGGCTTCGAAGAATCTGCAGGATTAAAACTAAAAGCGAATTATTTTTAAAATTTCAGATTTCTCAGTAAAAGATGTGAAATGACTAACCAACAAAAAGTAAAAATATGAAAATAGCCATTCTTGGTACCGGAAATCTTGGCGTTTCCCTTGCAAAAGGACTCATCTTCAGCAATGCCTTTACCAGCTTGTACCTTACAAAAAGGAATTCTGATGCGATTAAGGATTTTGAAGAATATTCAAAAGTAAAGGTGACTGCCGATAACCGTGAAGCGGTTCAGAATTCGGATATCTTGTTGCTTTCGGTGCAGCCTACCCAACTGGAAAGGATCCTGGAAGAAATCAAAGATCTGCTTACCGATAAACACGTGATCATTTCTACGGTAACCGGTTTTAAGATTCCCCGAATTGAAGCTATTATTGGCGAAGACCAGTTCATAATTCGCGCAATGCCGAATACCGCGATTGCCGTGGGAAAATCAATGACCTGTTTGTGTTGCAATGAAAAAGGGAAAAAACGTATCGCAATTGCCGAGGCTATTTTTAATCGGTTGGGAACAAGTATAATAATTCCAGAAAATAAAATGCAGGCGGCGACCGTAATTTGCGCCAGCGGGATCGCTTTTTGGATGCGATTGATAAGAGCCACTAGTCAGGGTGCGGTGCAGCTTGGATTCGACGCTAAAGAAGCCCAGCAATTAGCCGTACATACCTGTCTCGGAGCTGCAAGCCTTTTAATCGAATCTGGCAAACATCCTGAAGAAGAGATAGATAGGGTAACCACGCCTCGTGGCTGTACGATCGAAGGTCTTAATGAAATGGAACACAACGGGCTTAGTTCCTCCCTGATCAAAGGTCTACAGGCATCTTTCAAAAAAATCAATAATATCTCAGAAAAATAATATGGATCTATTTGATGTATATCCGTTATACGATATCACTCCGGTAAAAGGAGAGGGCTGTCATGTTTTTGATGAAAATGGTAAGAAATATCTCGATCTGTATGGCGGTCATGCTGTCATCTCGATCGGTCATTCGCACCCCGATTATGTAAAAGCGGTTTCAGAACAGGTTTCAACACTGGGATTTTATTCAAATTCCATAAAAAACCCCTTACAGCAAGATCTGGCAGATAAGCTGGAGGAACTTAGCGGAGTGAAGGATTATTCCTTATTTCTATGCAATTCGGGAGCTGAAGCCAATGAAAATGCCTTAAAAGTCGCTTCTTTTCATACCGGTAAAAGCAGGGTTATTTATTTCGAAAAGGCTTTCCACGGAAGGACCTCCGGCGTGGTCGCGGTAACCGATAATGAAGGAATTAAGGCGCCGTTCAATCAAGGACATCGCGTAACCCGTCTGCCTTTTGACGATACAGAGGCTTTGAAAAGCGAACTTAAGAAAAACGATGTGGCGGCGGTGATCTTTGAGGTGATCCAGGGTGTGGGAGGCCTCGATGAAGCTTCTTCTGAATTCTATAAAAATGCGGAAGAACTTTGCCACGCGCATGGCTCATTGCTGATTGCCGATGAGGTACAGGCAGGTTATGGAAGAACAGGCGATTTTTTCGCTTTTCAGAAACACGGAATTCGTCCCGATATTATTTCCATGGCTAAAGGAATGGGGAATGGATTTCCGATTGGTGGAATTTTAATTGACCATAAGATTCCGGCCAAACACGGGATGCTGGGAACCACTTTTGGCGGAAACCATCTTGCATGTGCTGCCGGTATTGCCGTGCTGGATGTGATCAAAAAGGAAAAGCTGATGGAAAACGCGGCCGAACTTTCAGGATACATTCAGCAAAAAGCCAAAGAGATTCCGCAGATAAAAAAAATAAAAGGCCGCGGATTGATGATAGGCTTGGAATTCGATTTTGAAGTCGCGGCACTTAGGAAAGATCTGTTATTCAATTACCAGATTTTCACGGGAGCAGCCAGCAACAAAAAATTATTGCGGATCCTGCCACCTTTGAATATTCAGAAGAAACATTTTGATGAATTTTTCGAAGCTTTAAAATCGGCATTAAAAAAGAATGACTATTAAATAAAACGTCAGGCTGAACTTGTTTCAGCTTCTATTATATCCTGAGCTTTCGACTTCCTGCCTAACGGCAGGCGGGTGGTCAAGCTGAATGTTTAGAAGGACAAAAAAATAAAAAATGAAGAACTACATCACATTATCTGATATAGAAAATTTAGATGACCTGATTAAGGAAGCGCTCGAATTAAAGAAAATAGACTGGGCACTGGATACCGGAAAGGGAAAAACCGTGGGCCTGCTGTTTTTTAATCCGAGCCTGAGAACACGTTTGAGTACCGAAAAGGCCGGAAAACTGCTGGGCATGGAAGTGATGACCATGAATGCGGGTAAAGACGGCTGGGCACTGGAATTTGAAGACGGCGCGGTGATGAATTCAGATAAGGCGGAACATGTAAAAGAAGCTGCCGGAGTTTTGTCGCAATATTGTGATATTATCGGGATTCGTGCTTTTCCCGACCTGATAGACCGCGACAAAGACGAAGCCGAAATCGTTTTGAACGCTTTCAGGAAATATGCGACTGTTCCGGTAGTGAATCTCGAAAGTGCTACCGGTCATCCGCTACAGGCACTGACCGATGCGATAACCATTTCCGAATTAAAAGATAAAAAGCGGCCAAAGGTGGTGCTAAGCTGGGCACCGCATCCTAAGGCATTGCCACAATCGGTACCGAATTCTTTTGCCGATATCATGCAAAAGATCGATGTAGATTTCGTGATCACGAATCCGAATGGTTATGATCTCAACCCGGCCATTACTAAGGATGTTTCGGTGATTCATGACCAGGAAAAAGCGCTGAAAGATGCCGATTTTGTCTATGTAAAGAACTGGAGCAGCTATGAACATTATGGTAAAGTGCTTTCGGTTAAAAAGGACTGGACCCTTAATCAGGAAAAATTGAAAGGCACTAAAAACGCAAAAGTGATGCATTGTTTGCCGGTAAGACGGAATGTGGTGATCGCCGATGATGTTCTGGACAGCGAGAATTCAGTGGTCTTGCAACAGGCCGGGAACCGGACTTTTGCAGCCCAGGCGGTTTTAAAGAGATTACTGGAAAATTCAGATAATTCTAGATAAAGTTTAAACTTCATTGCGATCCGTCCGCCTTAGGCGGAGGAGAAGCAATCTCATATGGAGACTGCTTCAGTCGATTTTCTCCTTCGCAGTGACATGTTCAGCTTGACGAAACTTATAAAAATGACAACAACGATCAAGGTTATTAAAATAGGAGGGAAGCTCATCGAAGATGAAGAAAAGCTATCAGTTTTTCTTGATGATTTCGCCGCTCTTGAGCAACCCAAGATCCTGGTTCATGGCGGTGGAAATAAAGCCACCGAAATTGCTGGAAAGCTTGGTTATGAGACGAAAATGGTGGAGGGCCGCCGTATCACCGATGAAAATTCAATGGCGGTAATTACGATGGTCTATGGCGGACTTCTTAACAAGAACATCGTTGCAAAACTTCAAAAGAGAAATATCAATTCTATTGGAATGTGCGGCGCTGACGGGAAAAGCATAGTTTCTAAAAAACGTCCCGTAAAAGAAATAAATTATGGACTGGTAGGCGA
Organism: Christiangramia fulva; assembly: GCF_003024155.1. Lineage (NCBI taxonomy): Bacteria > Pseudomonadati > Bacteroidota > Flavobacteriia > Flavobacteriales > Flavobacteriaceae > Christiangramia > Christiangramia fulva. The sequence continues at coordinate 3,996,202 of NZ_CP028136.1, read as the reverse complement.
TATTGAGAAAATTAATACCGAATTTATCTGGGAGCTTTTGCAGCAGGGAATTGTGCCGGTCTTTTCGGCTATTTCGTATAGTGAAACGGGGGAATTACTCAATACCAATGCCGATTCTGTGGCTTCAGAAATTGCGGTGGCGCTAAGCTCAAAAATGGTGACGGAATTAAATTACTGTTTCGAAAAGAAAGGTGTTCTGGCAAATATCGCCGATGATGATTCGGTTATTCCGGAAATCGATAAAAATAAATATTCAGAACTTTTAGAGCAGAAAATAATCAATGAAGGAATGTTGCCAAAGCTTCATAATTGTTTTCAGGCCCTCGAAAAAGGAGTTGAAATTGTAAGATTAGGAGATATGTCATTATTAAAGCCAGATTCGGTGCATACAAAAATCGTAAAATGATAAAACTTGAAAACCTGCAAAAAGAAGCGGTGGAGTTGCTTCAGAATTTAATTGAAACGCCTTCTTTTTCAGAAGAAGAGGATAAAACTGCGGAATGGCTTCAGAAATGGTTTGAAAAACACGAGATTCCGCATGAGCGCTATTTAAATAATGTTTGGGCGAAAAACAGGCATTTTGATGAGTCTAAACCCACGCTTTTGTTGAATTCCCATCATGATACGGTCAAACCCAACAAGGCTTATACACGAAATCCGTTTAAGGCCAAAATTGAAGATGGAAAGTTATTTGGTTTGGGCAGCAATGATGCCGGCGGCTGCCTGGTCTCTTTACTGGCGACTTTTACCTATTTCTATCAGGCTGAAAATTTAAATCACAACCTTATTTTTGCAGGAACCGCGGAAGAGGAAACCAATGGGAAAAATGGAATTTCCTCTTTATTACTGAAAATTCCAAAGATCGATGTGGCTATTGTCGGTGAACCAACGCTGATGAGCCTGGCAATTGCCGAAAAAGGGCTGGTGGTCTTTGATGCGAAAGTGAAAGGAAGGCCTTCTCATGCCGCGCATCCAAATGACGATAATTGTATTTATAAGTCGGCTAAAGCCCTGCAGTGGTTTGAGAAATATCAATTTCCGAAGGTCTCTGAAGTCCTGGGAGAAGTAAAACTAACAGTCACACAGATCAAGGCCGGGACCCAGCATAATGTGGTTCCCGCAGATGTTGACCTGGTCATCGATGTTCGGGTAAATGATAAATATACCAATGCGGAAGTAGCCGAAATTTTACAAAAAGAAGCTCCTGTTGATGAGATTATTCCGCGATCCTTAAGGCTGAATTCATCTTCTATTCCTAAAGATCATGCGCTGGTAAAGGCAGGGATTGACCTCGGAATGGAAACCTATGGTTCGCCAACACTTTCAGATCAGGCGATGTTGAGTTGTTCGTCATTGAAACTCGGCCCCGGTGATTCCACGCGTTCGCATTCCGCGGATGAATTTATTTATGTTAGGGAAATTGAAGAAGGAATTGAAAAATATATAAGGTTGCTTAAAAAAGCACTTAGAACAAACTCAATTGAATGAAGTGAGAAAATCATGTTCCTCAGTTTAAAATTCCTTCAATGACATTGAAAAAAAAAGATACCTCAGGCTGAACCTGCCTACCGTCAGGCAGGCTTGGTTCAGCTTCTATTAAGATCCTGAAACAAGTTCAGGATGACAGGAAATAAAATAAAAAAATTATGAAACTCTGGGATAAAGGTATTTCGATAGACAAGAAGATTGAAAATTTCACGGTCGGCAATGATCGTGAGCTGGATATGCATTTAGCTCAATACGATTTGATCGCTTCGGAAGCGCATGCGAAGATGCTCGGGAAAGTCGGAATTTTAGAGGAAGAAGAAGTAAAAAATACTTCTTCAGAACTGGCAAAACTGAGAAAACAACTGGAAGAGGGGAATTTTAAGATCGAAAAGGACTTTGAAGACGTTCATTCCAAGATCGAATATGAGCTAACCAAAGCTTTGGGTGATACCGGAAAAAAGATCCACACAGCACGTTCAAGAAATGACCAGGTTTTGGTTGCCATGCAGCTTTATTTCAAGGAAAATATTCAACAGATCATTTCCAAAACCAAAGATTTGATCGACGTGTTACTAAAGCTTGCTGATGAGCATAAGGAAAAAGTATTGCCCGGGTATACACATTTGCAGGTGGCGATGCCATCGTCTTTCGGACTCTGGTTTTCGGCTTATGCCGAAATTCTAATCGATGATCTTTACCTGCTTGAAGCCGGCTTAAAAGTTGTGGATCAGAATCCGCTGGGATCTGCGGCCGGTTATGGGTCTTCCTTTCCGATAGACAGGGAATTCACCACCAAAGAATTGGGCTTTTCCGATCTAAAATATAATGTGGTGGCCGCCCAGATGAGTCGCGGGAAATGTGAGCGTACGGTAACTTCCAATATCGCGTCGGTTTCCAACACGCTGTCCCGTTTTGCGATGGATATCTGTCTTTATATGAGCCAGAATTTTGATTTTATCGGTTTCCCTGATGAATTGACTACGGGTTCCAGCATTATGCCTCATAAGAAGAATCCAGATGTTTTTGAGCTTATTCGTGGGAAATGCAATAAACTTCAGGCGATTTCCAACGAAATGATCCTCATCACCAATAATCTTCCGAGCGGCTATCACAGGGACTATCAGCTCATCAAGGAGAACAGTATTTATTCCGTGGAAAATATCAAGGAAATTCTGGATATTTTTATTCATTCCATTCAGCAGATCAGGGTGAAGAAAATTGACCTTTCCGATGAGAAATATAAATACCTGTTTACAGTTGACAGCATTAACGATCTGGTGATGCAGGGAAAATCGTTTCGTGACGCTTACAAGGAAATAGGGGAGCAGGTGCAGAATAATTCTTATAAACCAACCGCTTTAAAAGATCATTCTCATTTGGGAAGCAAGGATAATCTGGCGCTGGATCAAATCAGGAAGAAGGCAGGTATTTAATTTCACAGTCACTCTGTACTTGTTTTTTTATTATTGAATCTTCGATTTCAGGATCTCACCTTTCGACTCCGCTCAAGGTGACATTTTAGAAAGCAGCTTGCAGGTTTTAAAAACCTGCAAGGTCTCTGTTTTTTTAAAATAAAAACCTCCCGAAAACCAGGGCTTCCGGGAGGCAAAAACATCATAATGAACAAAAAAAGATCTAAATAATGGTCATTTGGCCAAGTTTCAAATTATCATTATTAATATCATGATCTTCCGGGTCGCTGATAACACTTTCCAGAAAATCACCCACTTTCGCGGTTGAATAGTGGTTGTCTTTATTAATATCGGGAGTACACACGTTTAACGCGATACTCATTTCCACCGCTTTTCTTACTGCCAGCGCTTCGGTTGTGAGTCCAAAATGTTCCAGAAGCATGGCTGCGGAAAGGATGGACGCTACGGGATTTGCTATTCCCTTGCCGGCTGCTTGTGGATAAGAACCATGAATAGGCTCAAAAAGCGCCACTTTAGATCCTACTGAAGCCGATTCCAGTAAACCTATACTTCCGCCAATCACACTGGCCTCATCTGAAATGATATCACCAAACATATTTTCTGTGAGGATCACGTCGAATTGTTTCGGATTCAAAATCATCTGCATCGCGGCGTTATCGACGAACAGAAAATCCAGTTCCACATCTTTGTACTCTTTAGCGACTTCTTTAACCGTTTTTCTCCACAGCCTGGAAGTTTCCAGGACATTCGCTTTATCCACCAGTGTTACTTTTTTTGAACGCAGCTGAGCGGCTTTAAATGCGAGGTGTGCAATTCTTTCAATTTCTTCAACGGAATAAGTACAAAGGTCGGAAGCCGATCTTCCATCTTCCGAAGTACTTTTTTCTCCAAAATAAATTCCGCCGGTAAGCTCCCGAAAGATCACCATATCGGCACCTTTTATAATCTCGGCCTTAAGAGGAGAACGATCTACTAATTTGTCATAAGCCTTGACCGGCCGGATATTTGCAAAGAGTCCGAGTTCTTTTCTCAATTTCAGAAGTCCCTGTTCAGGCCGAACTTTTGCTTCAGGATCATTATCGTATTTCGGATCGCCGATCGCCCCAAAAAGCACAGCGTCAGATTTCTTACAGAGTTCCAGTGTGGCATCGGGCAGCGGATTCCCCAACAGATCGATTGCCGCCGCCCCTACCACGGCTTCTTCAAAATAGAACTCATGCTCAAATCTATCTGCAACGGCATTCAGCACTTTGACTGACTGCTGTGTGATTTCGGGACCGATCCCGTCGCCGGGAAGTACGGCTATATTCAATTTCATCTTAGAATTTTTTAATATGTTTTTTCCAGTTTTTTGTCTTTACCGGAATGTTTTTTTTCAAATTTCCTGATCACATCTAATTTGCTCACCAGAAAATCAATGTCATCGTATCCATTCATCAGGCAGGTCTTTTTGTAAGGATCGATGTCAAAATGTTCCTTTTCACCGCTTCCTGTCAATTCGACTTCCTGATTTTCGAGATCAATTTTAATTTTTTCCGATGGATCCTTAGTTACCGCAACGAATATTTTCTGAAGGAATTCCGGACTAACCTGAACCGGAAGGACGCCGTTATTCAGGGCGTTTCCTTTGAAAATATCGGCGAAATAGCTTGAAATAACAGCTTTAAATCCGAAACCTTTGATCGCCCACGCGGCATGTTCCCGGCTGGAGCCGCAACCAAAATTGTTTCCGGCTACCAGGATGCTTCCGGAATAAGTTGGATCGTTCAGGACGAAATCTTTATTTTCTGAACCATCCTTATTATATCGCCAGTCTCTGAAAAGATTATCTCCAAAACCTGCTTTATCGGTAGCTTTTAAAAAACGGGCAGGAATGATCTGATCGGTATCCACATTTTCTGAATCCAGAGGTACTACGGTATCTTTTAGTGTTATAAATTTTTCCATTAGATCAATTCAAATTTTGGGTGAAATCTACCAGTTTTCCTGCTACTGCTGTAGCAGCGGCTGTAAGCGGGCTTGCAAGAATTGTTCTTGAGCCCTGTCCCTGACGGCCTTCAAAATTACGGTTGCTGGTAGAAACACAATATTCCCCTTCAGGAATCTTATCATCATTCATGGCCAAACATGCCGAACAGCCGGGTTGTCTTAATTTAAAACCGGCGTCTTCAAAGATCTTATCAAGGCCTTCAGATTTTATCTGGGAGGCGACCTGTCTCGATCCAGGAACGATCAAAGCGTTTACATTTTCAGCTTTTTGTCGGCCTTTAATATATTTCGCCGCTTCGCGGAAATCTTCAATTCTGGAATTGGTACAACTGCCAATAAATATCCAGTTGATAGGTTTATTCAGTAAACTTTCGCCCGGTTTAAAACCCATATATGCCAATGCTTTTGCATCGCTTTTTCCTCCTTCCAGTGGAATAGCACCGGTAATCTTTATTCCCATCCCCGGATTCGTTCCGTAGGTGATCATCGGTTCGATATCTTCCGCATCGAAGTTGAATTCTTTATCAAATTCGGCATCTGCATCGGTTTTCAAGGTTTTCCAGTAAGCAACCTGTTTGTCAAATTCATCACCTTTTGGAGCGAATTCCTTTCCTTTTACATATTCAAAAGTGGTTTCATCAGGAGCGATCAAACCGCCGCGGGCGCCCATTTCGATGCTCATATTACAAACCGTCATACGGCCTTCCATAGACATCTCTTCAAAAACATTTCCGGCGTATTCACAGAAATAACCGGTACCGGCATTGGTGCCGATCTGGCTGATGATATAAAGGATCACATCTTTCGGGAGGACTCCTTTTTTCAGTTTTCCATTTACGTTTACTCTCAGCTTCTTCGGCTTTTCTACGAGCAGGCACTGGCTCGCGAAAACCTGGGAAACCTGGCTAGTCCCAATCCCAAAGGCAATGGTTCCAAAAGCTCCGTGAGTAGAAGTATGGCTGTCACCGCAAACAATGGTCATTCCCGGTTGGGTAATACCAAGTTCGGGAGCCATTACATGTACGATCCCATTGTAAGGATGGCCAAGTCCATATAAAGTAATATTGTTTTCTTCACAATTTTGAGAAAGTTCCTTCAACTGTTTTCGAGACAATAAATCTTTTACCGGCAGATGCTGATTTTCAGTGGGTGTGTTATGATCGGCAGTTGCAACGATCTTATCCGGCCTGAAAACAGGAATTTCTCTTTCTTTTAATTCATTAAATGCCTGCGGACTCGTGACCTCATGTATCAGATGCTTATCGATGTACAGGATGTCCGGTCCGTTTGGGATACTTTCCACCACATGGGCGTCCCATATTTTATCAAATAAAGTTTTCTTCATATTCATTTAGGCAATTGCCCTTGCGTTCTTTCTGTAAATTTCCATTATTGTGTGAATGTCGTGATCAGCCACTTCTTTTTTCTCATCGGCGAAATTCAAAAATTCGCTGTAAACAACATCCAGTTCCAGTTTGGTAAGGTCGTAACCCATTTTCTTGGCTTTATATGCCAAAGCTGCCCTACCGCTTCTTGCGGTAAGAACAATAGCCGATTCAGTAACACCTACATCTGAGGGGTCCATTATTTCATAGGTCTCGCGATTTTTGATCACGCCATCCTGGTGAATGCCCGAGCTGTGGGCAAATGCATTGGCTCCTACAATGGCCTTATTAGGCTGAACCAGCATTCCCATTTCACGGGAAACCATTTTACTGGTATCGAAAAGAAGTTTTGGATTGATCTGTGTGTTTAAGAATAGTGTTGGATGCTGGCGAAGGATCATCACTACTTCTTCTAAAGCAGTATTTCCGGCGCGTTCTCCAATACCATTAATAGTACATTCGATCTGGCGGGCGCCGTTCATAACACCGGCAATGGCATTGGCAGTGGCCAAGCCCAGGTCATTATGACAATGGCAGGAAATAATAACATTTTCAATTCCTTCAACATGATCTTTTAAATATTTGATCTTTTTGCCGTATTCTTCCGGAAGGCAATATCCGGTGGTATCGGGAATATTTAGAACGGTTGCACCGGCTTTTACGGCTTCGGTACAAACCTTTGCAAGAAATTCATTGTCGGTTCTACCGGCATCTTCCGCATAGAATTCAACATCATCTACAAAGCTTCTGGCATAACTTACAGCTTCGGCAGCGCGATGGATGATCTCTTCCCGCGAAGATTTGAATTTATATTTGATGTGGGAATCAGAAGTTCCTATTCCCGTATGTATTCTAGGTTTTTTTGCATATTTCAGAGCCTGGGCGGCCACTTCGATATCGTTTTTCACCGCCCTGGTGAGACCGCATACGGATGCATTTCTGACCAGTTTGGAAATTTCGGTGACCGATTGAAAATCTCCCGGACTCGATACCGGAAAACCTGCTTCTATAACATCAACTCCTAATTCATCCAGCCTGGCAGCGATTTTTAATTTTTGCTGAGTATTCAGTTTGCAGCCCGGGACCTGCTCGCCATCCCTCAATGTAGTGTCAAAAATTTCTACCTTTTCTGTGTTCATAAGCGGTTTTTTTTACTTTATCTTTATCTAAAGTATTGAATGCAGGAGCGTTCAGGTTGCTTTATCTTAAGGTATTACGACACTTAACTTTGAATTTTACATGAATAAAACACTGTATAACAGGATTTTACGAATATTTTTGTTACAATGACCAATGATCTTACTGAAAATCTTTTTTCTCTTATTAAGTCCTTATCGGCTTCAGAAAAGAGACAATTCTCATTATATGTCGGGCGAATAGGGGTTAATGCCGATAGTAAATTCCTCAATCTTTACAAGGTGATCTCACGTCAGAAAAAGTATGATGAAAAGGAGATTTTAAAGAATACGAAGATCAGTAAACAGCAATTGTCTAATGTAAAATCCCATTTGTACAAACAATTACTGATTTCACTTCGGTTAAATCCGGCGCACCAGGATATTCCAATTCAGATAAGGGAACAATTAGATTTCGCGTGGATCCTTTATCACAAGGGACTTTATAAGCAGAGCCTGAAATTGCTCGATAAGGTGAAATCCCTGGCACTTACTTACGAAGAAAAGAATGTCGCTTATGAGATCCTTGAATTGGAAAAGATCATTGAATCTCAATATATCACCCGAAGTATAAAAAACCGGGCCGAGACCCTTATCAGGCAAACCGAAGAACTCGGTAGACTTAATATGATTTCGGGAAAATTATCGAATCTTTCCCTGGAATTGTATTCGATCTTTTTAAAGCTGGGTTATTGCCGTACTGCTGCCGAGGCGCAGGAAATAAAAGATTATTTTCATAAACAATTACCGGAATATACTTTTAACGAATTGGGTTTCAGGGAACGCTTATGGCTTTTTAAGGCCCATTTGTGGTACAGTTTCCTCATCCAGGATTTTCTAGGCTGTTATCGATATTCGATGAAGTGGAATGATCTTTTTAGAGAATACGAACACCTTATTCCTATTCACCCCGTTTCTTATTTAAAAGGAAATCACTATTTGCTCGAATCGCTTTTTTATTTGAACCATACCGCGCTGTTTGAAAAAACCCTCAGGCACCTTGAAGAAGCTTTACGAGATCCCAAGATCCCGCATGACGACAATATTGCGGCGCTTTCCTTTTTATATGTTTACTCCAACAAGCTAAATCTTAGGTTCATGAAAGGCCATTTTGGAAATGCCGATGAGCTTGTTGAAAAAATCGTTCAGAAAATAGCCAAATTTCAGGATCGCCTGGACGAACACCACATTATGATCTTTTATTATAAGATCGCCTGTTTGTATTTTGGTGATGGAGATAACAAAAAATGTATCGTTTTTCTGAAAAAGATCATCAATAATAAATCTCTGGAAATGCGTGAAGATCTGATGTGTTTTGCACGCATTCTTAATCTTGTCGCGCATTACGAAGGTGGTCTGGATTATCATCTGGATAGCCTGGTGAAATCTACCTATAAGTTCCTGATCAAAATGAATGACCTTCATGAGGTTCAAAAGGAAATGATAAAATTTTTACGGAATTTACCCGATGTTTCTCCCCTGGATATCAAAGATGAATTCAGAAAACTGCATTCCAAACTCAAGGAATTCGAAAATCATCCTTATGAAAAAAGGGCCTATTTGTACCTGGATATTATTTCCTGGCTGGAGAGCAAGATCCAAAACCGCCCGGTAAAAGAGATCATCAAAGAAAAGAACCAGGAAATATCCCGATAATTCAAGTTTTTGGCAAGAGATAAGCAATATTTTACCAACATTCTTTTTTTAAACCTGGCCGTACTGTTTATAAGTACTTCCGGGGTATTAGGGCGTTATATTACGCTGGATCCGGTGGTAATTATTTTTTACCGAACGCTTATTGCCGCGGTGGTTTTTTACATTCTTATCAGGTGGCGAAAGATCAGTTTAAAAATAGAAAGCAAAAGAGATCTTTTGAAGATAATTTTAGGCGGATTCCTGTTCGGAGCTCACTGGATCACCTACTTTTACTCATTGCAGCTTTCAAATGTGGCGATTGGTTTGCTTTCTCTTTTTACTTATCCTGTGATTACCGCTTTCCTGGAACCAATTCTCCTTAAAACATCTTTTAATAAAATCCATCTCGCACTGGGAGTACTGGTGCTGGCAGGAATCTATTTGCTGAGCCCAGATCTGGACTTCGAAAACGATTATTTTATCGCTGTGATTTTAGGAGTGATTTCTTCTGTTTTCTATGCGCTCCGGAATATCCTGATGAAGAATCAGATTTCAAAATATAACGGTACTACTTTGATGTTTTACCAGATTGTTACCATTTGTATTTGTCTATCCCCGGTTCTGTTTTTTTCAGAATTCACACCGGTAATAACCCAGTGGAAACCGCTTTTAATTTTGGCGATTCTCACCACCTGTATCGGCCATACACTTTTCCTGAACAGTTTCAGAAATTTTACCGTAACCGCGGCAAGTATTATGAGCAGTATTCAGCCGGTCTACGGAATTTTACTGGCGATTATTTTCCTGGATGAAGTTCCACAACTAATGACCATTTTAGGAGGAATTCTGATCATCAGCGCGGTAGTTATAGAAAATCTGGTTTCTTATAAAAAAGCTTAGAAACAGGCATTCCATAAAGGATCATCGGGCGGCGGAGCAATTATGTGAATTTGATTTTTTTTCACCGGATGAATAAATCTGAGCTCACGCTCGTGAAGATGGATGCTGGCGTCTTTGTTACTCCGGTCAAAACCGTATTTTAAATCGCCTTTTATGGGGCAGCCGATCGCCGAAAGCTGACTGCGAATTTGATGATGCCGGCCGGTGTGAAGATTGACTTCCAAAAGGTAATAATTGTCAAGTTCCTTCAGAATTTTATAATCAAGACTCGCTTTTTTACTTCCAGGAACTTCGTTGATATGGGCGTAAGATTTGTTCTGTTTTGGGTTGCGTTTTAGAAAATGGACAAGTTCATCCTGTTGTTTTGGTGGCGCATTTTTGACAATCGCCCAATAGGTCTTTTCGGCATCTTTATTCTGAAAGAGTTTGTTCAACCGAGGAAGGGCTTTGGAGGTTTTAGAAAATAAGACGATCCCGCTGGTTGGGCGGTCCAGGCGGTGAACCACTCCTAAATAGACATTCCCGGGTTTGTTATATTTTTCTTTCAGAAAAGATTTTACAACTTCGCTAAGCGGCTTATCACCGGTTTTGTCACCCTGAACGATGTCGCCGGGACGTTTATTCACGACGATAATATGGTTATCTTCATAAAGAACCTGAAGATTATCTTTATTAGAATGCCCGGTTTCTGAACTCAAAACCGGAAAATATTTTCAGACCTGTCCAAATTTTTAACTGTTAATTGATAATTGCTAATTGCCAATTGATTTAATACTGCTCTTCATCTGAAGGGAAGTCTTTACTCTTCACGTCGTCCCGGTAATTTTCAAAAGCTGTGGTCATTTCAGAATGAAGATCGGCATATCTTCTTAAAAAACGCGGATTGAATTCATGGGTCATTCCCAGCATGTCGTGAACAACCAGGACCTGCCCGTCAACCCCGTTTCCGGCACCGATCCCAATTACAGGAATACTGATGCTTTCGGCCACCTCTTTTGCCAATTTTGCTGGTACTTTCTCCAAAACGATGGAAAAACAACCAATTTTTTCAAGCATCTTCGCATCGCTTTTCAATTTTTCAGCTTCCTGGTCTTCCTTTGCCCGAACGGTGTAAGTCCCAAATTTGTAAATAGACTGGGGAGTCAATCCCAGGTGTCCCATTACAGGTATCCCGGCGTTAAGGATCCTTTTCACCGATTCTTTTACCTCTTTTCCGCCTTCAAGTTTTACCGCATGTGCGCCGCTCTCTTTCATAATTCTAATAGCTGAACGAAGGGCTTCTTTTGGATCGCTCTGGTAACTTCCGAAGGGAAGATCAACGACTACTAGGGCCCTATTTATAGCTCTTACCACACTGGTGGCATGATAGATCATCTGGTCCAGCGTGATTGGAAGGGTAGTTTCATGACCGGCCATCACGTTGCTGGCTGAATCACCCACGAGAATCACGTCGATGCCTGCGCCATCCACTATTTTAGCCATAGAGTAGTCGTAGGCGGTTAGCATGGCGATCTTTTCGCCATTCGCTTTCATATCTACTAAAGATTTGGTGGTAATTCGCTTATATTCTTTTTTCGCAACAGACATCCGGATTTCTTTAAATTTGAGTAAAAGTAGTAAATTCGGCCACCACAATCAAAAACAACCATTCATGAAAAGATTATTTTTCCTGAGCTTAATTTTAATCGGTATGGCGGCATTTTCCCAAAGCAAAGATTCGGAAAATACTCCGAAAAAAATGGTTGAAGATTTCTTTGAAGCCTTTCATCAGCAGGATACCGTTAAACTGAAAGAATTTGCACTGGAAAGTACCATACTTCAGTCAATTTCGATAGATGCGGAAGGCAATACGGCGCTGCATACCGATAGCTATGAAAAATTTCTAAAAGGAATTGCGTCTATTCCGAAGGACGCTTCTTTTCAGGAAAAACTACATGAATTCAGAATTGAAGAAAATAACAATGCCCTGGCAACGGTGACTACTCCTTATACTTTCTATTTTAACGGAAGCAGAACCCATTGCGGAGTAAACAGTTTTACACTGGTGAAACTGGACGGGGAGTGGAAGATCGCTTATCTTATCGATACGCGCACCAAAGACTGCGATTAAGACTTTTTCACATCCCTGACACATCTAAAACCGGTATGTTCGAGTCCGCTGTCGGGTGCAGAACTCATTCGGGTTGAGGTGCGGTAACCTTTACAATAACTTTCGCTGCATAAAAAAGATCCACCGCGAATCACTTTTTCCTGATTCCGGTTTTCGTAGTCTTTAAAATAACCGTTTTCGCGAACTCTCAACATCAAATAAGCATCGGGATAATAAGTGTCAAGACACCATTCCCAAACATTTCCGGTAGTGTCATAGAGGCCGAAATTATTAGCGGGAAAACTTTTAACCGGCGCAGCTTTTTCGTAATGATCTTCAACAAAATTCTGAAACGGGAAATCGCCCTGGAAGAAATTAGCCTTTTCGGTTGCGACTGAAAAATCATTTCCCCAATTATAAATAATAGTATCGTTTCCCGCGCGATTCAAATACTCAAATTCGGCTTCGGTAGGTAATCTTTTACCAGCCCATTTGGCATAGGCCATAGCATCATACCAGGAAACCTGCACCACCGGGTAATCATCTTTGCCTTTAATATTTGTATCGGGACCCTCAGGATGTTTCCAGTTAGCGCCTTTTGTGAACTTCCACCAATATCTTGGGTTTGTGGGATCGAAAACCAGTGAGCCGGGTTCGTATTTTTTACCATTTATTTCGAAGGAACGTTCGGCAGTGGTAACATAACCGGTTGCTTCAACAAATTCCCTGAATTGCGCGTTGGTAACTTCGGTTTTGTCAACCCACAGATCTTTGACTGTTTCCTGATGTCGTGGATATTCATCCCTTTTTCCCAGGCTGTCGCTGGAACCCATCATATAATCCCCACCTTTGATCTTTAGCATTCCTTTTGTCGAAGCGGAATCGGCTCTTGTTTTTATAAATGAAATCTCCCGCATGTATTTTTTATAATAATCATTGTGCGGAATGACGGGTTTGCTTTCCACCACATTGATGGGTGTGTTTTTCTTGTTTTCCTGGCAGCCGGTAAACAGAAGACCTGCAAGAACTGTAATTATGAAGAAACGAAAGCTGAAGGACATTTTTTGTCAAAATAATGCGCAAAGATAGGCATAAAAAAACCGGAAAATCAAGTGAATGAAATTTCCGGTTTTAAGAAATTTATTAAAAAAACTATGGTTTCAGTACAATTCTGAAACGTGCTTCATTATTCATCATTCTCTCAAAAGCTTCATTAGCTTTATCGAGGGGAAATTCTTCGATCATCGGTGTTGTACCGGTCATGGCGCTGAATTTCAAAGTGTCTTCAGAATCCATTGCTGTTCCGCTTGGCCAACCGGCAGCTGATTTCCTTCCCATCAATAATTGCATGGGTGAAACTTCAATAGGCTCTCCTGTTGCTGCGACCATGAGTAATTTACCGTCAATTCCCAGACCATCAACAACCGAAGTAATCGCATCGCTATATGGTGCTGTTGCAAGAATGAGCCTGGCACCGCCTAATTTTTGAAGTTCTTCGGCGCCATTTTTCTCACCGGTATTGATATAATGATGGGCTCCCAGTTTTGATGCCAGATCTTTTTTCTTGTCATTATGTGAAATTGCCACTGTTCGCATACCCATTTTTGAAGCGTATTGTATCGCGAGGTGACCAAGCCCTCCAATTCCCTGCACGGCAACAAGATCACCAGCACGAATACCTGAATTTCTCAAGGCATTATAAACGGTGATCCCGGCACAAAGTAATGGCGCGGCATCTGCCGAAGAGAGTTCTTCCGGGATTGCGGCTATCGCCTCTTTTGGTGCGGTCATATATTCAGCGTATCCACCGTCATAAGAAATTCCACTTACTTTTCCGTTTTCGCAATTGATAAAATCTCCGCGGCGACAGGGTTCACATTCAAAACAATGTCCGCCATGCCAGCCAACACCCACACGCTGACCTTTCTTCCAGTTGGAAACATTTGCACCGACTTCCTCTACAATTCCCACCACTTCATGGCCAGGGATTCGAGGATATTCAAGTCCGGGAAATCCGCCTGCTTTTACAAAATTGTCGCTGTGACAAATTCCGCATGCTTCCACTTTGATCAATATTTCATTTTCACCAGGTTTTGGTTTATCAACATCTTTTATGATAAAATCACCACCTGCTTTTTCAATAACTGCTGCTTTCATAGACTGTTTTTATTTAATTTTTTTGCTGAAGCTGAAGTTACGAAAGAAGGCATTAAATGATTTTTAATTCTTTGTTAAACCCCTTCAGAAAAAGGATACATTAACAAAAGTACTATGGAATTGTTCATGCTGTGGAGAAGAATTGGCCAGAAGATACCGCGATTTTCAATTTTGATCTTTCCGCAGAAAAATCCTGCAATGATCCGCGGGAAAATGAGGATGAATAGAACAAGATCGAAATAAAGTCCTTCTACATAATTGAAGACGTGCACCATTCCGAAGATCACGGCTCCCACGAGCCAAAAGGGAAGATACCATCGCTTCAAAAGGTCGGAAATTTTAAGGAAATATTTTTCGGGAATTAATTCGCCCATCGCGTAGTAAAAAAGCGAAATTGTGATAAAAACAAGGGTATAGCGCAAAATCCAGTTCGCTTTTTCAGGAATTATAGCAAGAGCGCCAATAAATAAAAGGGCACAAAGAAAAAGTTTAATATCGGCAACTGAAGGTTTGACCAGACTTCTGAAGATGCTTTCTTCCATTACAGGAGCCGCGATTGCCGCCAGGAAAAAGAATTTCCACGGACTCTTTTTCATCATTTCGAAAAGCTCTGACTGCTGGTATTGTTCCAGGTCCAGCCCGGGAAACCAGGAATGTAAAAAACTCAAAAGCATGAAAAACAAAAAGTAAGAACCGATCATTAATGAAAAATTCCTGAAAAGGTTTTTGAGCTTTGCAGGTAAGTCGGGGCCGGTATTTTCTATATTTTCCAATTGGGATGTTAACAGTCACTAAGACTAACCTTCACCGCCAGGCCGCCTTCAGAGGTTTCCTTATATTTCTTATTCATGTCTTTTGCCGTATCCCACATGGTTTCGATGACTTTGTCGAGGGGAACTTTGGCCCGGCTGGCATCGCTTTCCAGAGCAATTTCCGCAGCATTAATCGCCTTTATAGCACCCATAGCATTCCTTTCGATACAGGGAATCTGGACGAGGCCGGCGATCGGGTCACAGGTGAGCCCCAGATGATGTTCCATGGCGATCTCGCTGGCCATAAGCACCTGCTCTGGAGTTCCCCCCAGGAGTTGGGTCAAAGCTCCGGCTGCCATGGCAGAAGAAACCCCAATTTCAGCCTGACAGCCACCCATCGCTGCAGAAATGGTAGCGCCTTTTTTGAAAAGACTGCCAACTTCTCCGGCTACCAGCATAAATTTCTTGATCTCTTCGAAACCGGCATCATGGTTTTCGATTACCATATAATACATAAGAACAGCGGGAACAGTACCTGCGCTTCCGTTGGTAGGCGCCGTAACCACGCGGCCAAGCGAAGCATTTACCTCATTTACGCTTAAAGCAAAACAGCTCACCCATTTCAGAATCTGGCGAAATTTCACCTCGGTATTCCTGATGGAAGTGATCCACTCTTCAGGAGAATCATATTTTTGATCGCCAATAAGGCGCTGGTGCATTTCGAAAGCGCGACGTTTTACATTCAGCCCACCGGGTAGGGTTCCAGGAGTATGGCAGCCAATGTACATCGATTCCAGCATGACATTCCAGATTTGGCGAAGACCGGCATCGATTTCTTCATCGGTGCGCAGTGAACGTTCATTTTCCAGGACAATCTCAGAAATATTTCTATTTTCAGCTTTACAGTAGGCGAGGAGCTCGGTTGCTTTTTCCACAGGAAAAGGAAATTCCTGAAAATTCTTCATTTTCCTGCTCGCATTTTTACGTTCTTTTTTTACTACAAATCCGCCGCCTATGGAATAAAAGGAAGAACTTGTTTTTTTTCCGTCTTTCAGAATTGCTCGAAAAGTGATCCCGTTTGGATGAAATTCGAGAAATTTCCGGTTGAACTTTACATCTTCCTGAAACGAAAATGGAATCTCACGTTCGTGGTTAAAATTGAGTTTTCCTGTTTGTTCTAAATTTTCGATTTCTGCTTCGATAATCGAGATATCCATGGTGACAGGATCATGGCCCAATAATCCTAAAATAGTGGCAATATCGGTGGCATGGCCTTTTCCGGTAAGACTTAAAGAGCCGTAAAGGTCAACGTGAATTTTCTCTACCTCTTCGAAATGGTTTTTTGCCTTTAATTCGGCAATCCAACGCTGAGCTGCCCGCCATGGTCCCAGGGTATGGGAACTAGAAGGCCCGACGCCGATCTTCAGCATATCGAAAACACTTATGCATTCAATTTTTCGCATTCAGGATAATATATTTTGCTGCAAAAATACGGAATTGTTAATGCTCAGCATGGAATTCAGAGAAAATAATAAAAGAGACTTTTTTTTCGGAATTACGGAAATGACAATGCATTACAAAAAATGTGACAACCTGTCATAAGATCTGTGCTGGCATAGTGATTGACTTCAAGTGATTGTAAAACGGAAAAACTAACGTAAAAACAAGTTATATAATTATGAGTAAAGTAATTGGAATTGACTTGGGTACTACCAACTCCTGTGTTGCCGTAATGGAAGGTAACGAGCCAACGGTAATACCCAATGCCGAAGGAAAAAGAACCACACCTTCAGTAATTGCATTTGTCGAAGGTGGCGAAATAAAAGTAGGAGATCCTGCTAAACGTCAGGCAGTAACCAACCCGCAAAAAACTATTTCCTCTATAAAGAGATTTATGGGGAACAAATTCTCTGAATCTTCAAAAGAAGCAGGAAGAGTTGCCTATACCGTAAAGAAAGGTGATAACGATACTCCACGTGTAGATGTGGACGGACGTATGTATACACCGCAGGAACTTTCAGCAATGATCCTTCAGAAGATGAAGAAAACGGCTGAAGATTATCTTGGTCAGGATGTTACAGAAGCGGTTATCACCGTACCTGCCTACTTTAATGACTCTCAGCGCCAGGCGACCAAAGAAGCCGGTGAGATCGCGGGTCTTAAAGTAAGAAGAATCATCAACGAGCCAACTGCTGCGGCACTGGCTTATGGACTTGATAAAAAATCACAGGATCAGAAGATCGCTGTATATGACCTTGGTGGTGGTACTTTTGATATTTCCATTCTTGAATTAGGAGATGGTGTATTTGAAGTGCTTTCTACAAATGGGGATACCCACCTTGGTGGTGACGATTTTGATGAAGTATTGATCGATTATCTGGCCGATACTTTCCAAAAAGCGGAAGATATCGACCTTAGAAAAGATCCTATGGCACTTCAGCGTTTGAAAGAAGCTGCTGAGAAAGCTAAAATTGAGCTTTCCTCTTCTACTCAAACCGAAATCAACCTGCCATACGTGACTGCGACTGCAAGCGGACCAAAACACCTCGTGGAAACAATCACCCGTTCTAAATTTGAACAATTAGCTCATGACCTTGTAAAAAGGTCTATGGATCCCGTTAAAAAAGCGCTTAGCGATGCCGGGCTTTCCAAAAGCGATATCGATGAGGTAATACTTGTAGGTGGTTCTACCCGAATCCCAAAAATTCAGGAAGAAGTTGAAAAATTCTTCGGAAAAAAACCTTCGAAAGGAGTAAACCCAGATGAGGTTGTGGCAATTGGTGCTGCGATCCAGGGTGGTGTACTTACCGGAGATGTGAAAGATGTATTGCTTCTTGACGTAACTCCACTTTCTTTAGGTATTGAAACCATGGGAGGAGTGAACACCAAACTTATCGAAGCCAATACAACTATCCCTACCAAGAAGTCACAAATTTTCTCTACTGCGGCCGACAATCAGCCTTCAGTTGAGATCCATGTGCTTCAAGGAGAACGTCCAATGGCAGCCGATAATAAAACAATTGGTAGGTTTCATTTAGACGGAATTCCACCAGCGCCAAGAGGAACACCTCAAATTGAAGTGACTTTTGACATCGATGCCAATGGTATTATTAAAGTTAGCGCTACCGATAAAGCAACTGGCAAGTCTCAGGATATTCGTATCGAAGCTTCTTCAGGATTGACCGAAGAGGAAATCGAAAAAATGAAGAAAGAGGCTGAGGCCAATGCTGAAACCGATAAGAAAGCCAAAGAGAAAGTTGATAAGCTTAACGAAGCGGATGCAATGATCTTCCAGACTGAAAAACAGCTGAAAGAATTCGGTGATAAACTTTCTGATGAAAAGAAAAAACCGATCGAAGATGCGTTGGAAGAGCTTAAGAAAGCTTACGAAACTAAAGAACTTGAAACCATTCAGCCTGCTTTAGACAAGATCAATGAAGCCTGGAAAACAGCTTCAGAAGAAATGTACAAAGCACAGGCAGATGCTCAGGGCGGGCAAGCCGGAGGACCACAGCAAGGTGCAACCGGAGCTCAGGGCGGAGCTGCTGAAGGCGGAAGCTCTAAAGACGGAGACGACGTGGAAGATGTAGATTTCGAAGAAGTCAAGTAAGCAGAGAACAAATTTTGCCTCGCAAAATTTTGTGAATCGCCTGCCTGTCGGTAGGCGGGCTTATCCTGAGTTTAGCGAAGGATATCTTAAACGACTATTATAAATTGAAAACCCGCGAAATTCGCGGGTTTTTTTATTGAAATAAAGTGTAGATGTACACCAGATTAAAAAGAACCAATACAACCAGGCATAGAACACTGAAAATCCGGTATGCTTTTCCCGGTTTTGCTTCTTCAGGAGTTTGTTTTCCTGTGATAAGCCTGTAATTGAACCAGGCAAGAAATGGTGCCGAGATGAATGAAAGAGCCGTCGCAAAATCGATCAAGACGGTAAAAGAAGCCGTAAAAAAGTACAGAATAAGCAGGGAAAGTCCGGGAATGAGGAAAACATTCCAACGGTAATTTTTCCATTTTTGGGATTCTGTAGACTGTTTTTCTTCGGCGAAAATTTCAGCGATTACCCGTGGAAATGCATCTGTGACTGCGAGTGTAGTGGAGAACATGGCGATAAAGGCCGCCACCGCAATTATGGGTTTACTCCAGTCGCCAAGGGTCTTTCCGTAGAGATCGATCAACTGCCCGGAGAATTCAACTGCGCTTCCAGAGAAACTAATTCCGCTACCAAACATGATCAAGACCCCCATTAAAAAGAAAAGGAGTCCGATAAAAGCCGCAGCCAGGTAACCGATATTGAAATCGGCAAAAGCCTCCCGGAGGCTCGTCTTGCTTTTATTGGAAATCGCTTTTTCCCTGGTCCAGATAGAATGCCAGACCGAGGCGTCCAACGGAATAGGCATCCATCCCATAAAAGAAATGATAAAAGCGATCCCTACTTTATTCCAGACAGCGGGAGCTTCCATTTCTAAAGCCTGATCTAATCTTCCTTCCCCGAAGGCCAGTATTACCGCTGTCAAAGTAGCAAGACCAAGTACGCTAACGATTATTTTCATCGCCTTATCCAGGGCGGGATATTTCCCAATTAAAAGCAAAAGAATACAGAGGCCGATAATTACGAAGCTCCAGGTAAAATTATCCCATCCCATTCCAAAGAGCCTTTCCGCCAGTCCGGCAGTTACAATGGTCACCGCGGCCTGGATGATAAACATGCTGCCTACGGTGATTAAAATAAAGGTCCAGTAAGGAAATTTGCCCATTTTCTTATATCCATGAATGAGATGGTCACCGGTCGCGGCTGCGTATCTGGGACCAAATTCGAGAAAGGGATATTTGGTGATACAGGCGAGTGCGAGCACCCAGATCAGCAGAAATCCGTAGTCAGCTCCTGCGCGTGTTGCCTGCACGAGATGGGAAACGCCAATGGCAGCGCCGGCAAGTAATAATCCGGGTCCGAGGCCTTTGAAAATAGATGTTTTTTGGGAGGTGTTTTGTTTCATCTAACCTTGTTATCGGGCATTACGAGCGCCTGCCCGTAGGCAGCGAAGTAATCTCTAACTTCAGATTGTTTCTAAGTCTCCGACGGCTCGCAATAACATTAAATTTTACATGAAATTAAGCAAATTTTGAGATCATTTCAGTATTTACTTCATGACCACCTTGGAAAGTCAGAATTTCCAGGTCTTTTGGAAATAATTTTTGCAGCCGTTCTTCTTCTACTTTTACAATACCTGATTTCAAATACTCATCTTTTAGACCATAGATAAATCTGAACCTGGTATTTTTCAGGAAAGCAAAATCTTCGGTTTTCAGCTCTTCCGGGACTTTTCCGGAGTGCATGATCAAATTTTTACATTGAATTTTTCGTCTTGCGACAAATCTTGTAGCTACCGAAACTCCCTGGGAATAGCCGAAAATATTCAGATTTTCAACTTCAGATAAATTCTCGGCTTCATAAACGGCATCGAGATAATTCAGCATATTTTCAATGCCTTCTTCCAGATTTTCCCGGGTAAGCCAGGAGGCGCCTACATGTTTATATTCGCCATTCAAATAATATTTAGACTGGGCCTGGGGAGCGATGATATAATTTTCAATTTTATCGAGGTGCTTGAAGTATTTCAGGAAATACCGACTTAAATAGCCAATTCCGTGGAAAACCAGCCAGACCTGTTTAGTTTTTGGAGTAAATTCATTTAAGGTGGAATAAGTATTCTTAATCTGGTAAGAAACGCTTTTTTCGCTGCTCATCTGTTTGCTGTTTTGTATTTTTACTTTCCAATTGGAATTTCTCTTTCGGTTAAATTTTGAAGAAATGATCTTTAATTTAATGACCGTAAGAATTCAAAAAGTTGTTGAAAAATAACCAATCTCTGAAAGATGACGAAACAGGAAATTATATCACTTGCCAAAAAAGCCTGTAAAAATACACTTATGGAAACCCTCGAAATTGAGTTTGTAGATGCCGGGGAAGATTATATGATCGCCAAAATGCCGGTGACGCCCAGAGTCCATCAGCCGGATGGAGTTCTTCATGGCGGCGCCAGTGTGGCTTTGGCTGAAAGCGTGGGAAGCATGGCAAGCTATGTTTTTTTGAATACGGAGGATTTTTTTATTCGGGGGATAGAAATTTCAGCAAATCATCTTAAATCTGTTAAAGAAGGTTACGTTTTTGCCAGGGCCTCTTTTATTCATAAAGGCCGCACGACACAGCTATGGGAAATCAGGATCACCGATGAAGCTGAAAACCTAATTTCTCTGGTAAAATTAACGACCATTTCCCTTCCAAAAGAAAGAAAATAATGGAGGAAGCAAAGTTTTTTTCTAAGCTCAGAGATCATATTAAAAGTAAAAATGCTTTTGTGGTTTACCGGTTTCCAAATGAGGAAAATCAAAGGGTCCATGCTCTACTTCAAAATAATTTCCAAAGTTTTACCTGTTCAGATTTCTCGGAAAGCGGATTTGTTTTTGCTCCTTTTTCAGATAAAGAAAAAATATATTTGATCCCTTCGACGGAAGCTGAAAAAATTGAATTTCAACATTATCCAGAAAGTAAAGTAGACGAAGATCAGGCCGAAGTAATCTTCCAGGAAGGGAATTTTCCGCAAAGGGAAAAAGATCAGAAAGATCATG
The DNA here is from genome assembly GCF_003024155.1 of Christiangramia fulva. Taxonomy (NCBI): domain Bacteria; kingdom Pseudomonadati; phylum Bacteroidota; class Flavobacteriia; order Flavobacteriales; family Flavobacteriaceae; genus Christiangramia; species Christiangramia fulva. Next base: position 3,974,563 of record NZ_CP028136.1, on the reverse strand, counting down.
AAAACCTCGTGCAGAAAGCTGTTGATACTATCAAAAATGGCCATTTAAAGAAGGTGGTTTTGTCACGAAAGGAAACGGTGCAGGTTCATGATCCAGATCCAGTTAGGATCTATAAGAATCTTCTCGACAAGTATTCATCTGCTTTTGCCTATTTGTGGTTCCATCCAGAAACGGGTTTCTGGCTGGGAGCAACTCCTGAAACACTACTGAAAACCGAGCGTAACCGATTTAAAACTATGGCTCTTGCTGGAACGCAGCTATTCAGGAATCAGTCGGTGGTTAAATGGGAGCAGAAAGAAATTGAAGAGCAAAAACTTGTGACTGATTATATTCTGGAAACCCTGGCAGATAATGGCATTGAACGTATCGAAAAATCTGATCCCTATACTTTGAAAGCCGGAAACCTGCTTCATATTTGTACCGATATCACCGGCACTTTTCAGAAAAATGAAAACGGAATTGCTCCGCTAATCAATTCTCTTCATCCAACCCCAGCGGTATGTGGTCTTCCAAAAGAGAAAGCCAAAGAATTCATCCTTGAAAATGAAGGATACAACCGCAAATTTTATACTGGTTTTCTGGGTGAACTCAACCTGAAAACACAGGTACAGCGCAGCAGCCGAAGTAGAAACCAGGAAAATCAGCAATTTTCAGCAATTTTTGAATCAACACGTTTGTTTGTAAATCTTAGATGTCTGGAGTTAAAAGGAGGTGATGCCAGCCTCTTTGTTGGCGGCGGAATCACAAAAGATTCCATCGCGACCAGCGAATGGATGGAGACGGTAAACAAGGCCCAGACCATGAAGGCCATACTTGTTAAATAAGCTCCAAATCTTAAGAGCAAGTTAGTTGTAAATTGTAATTTTGAATGATCGGCAGATCAAAAGTGCAAAAAAGAAGCACTTCAAATTAAAAATAGAAAAAAGATTCTGTGAAGTACTCCAAAATACCAGTGGCACGTTCTATCGTAGCCTTATGTGTTGCAAAAGATATCAAACATGTTGTTATTTCTCCAGGCTCGCGAAATGCGCCACTTACCATAGGTTTTACACATCATTCCAATATAAAAGCTTACAGTATCGTAGATGAACGCTGTGCGGCTTTTTTTGCCCTTGGAATGGCGCAGCAACTTAAAAAACCGGTCGCCGTTGTTTGCACCTCGGGATCAGCGTTGCTGAATTATTACCCGGCGATTTCTGAAGCATTTTACAGCGATATTCCGCTGGTGGTGATTTCGGCAGACAGGCCTGTGGAAAGGATAGATATCGGCGACGGACAAACAATTCGTCAGAAAAACGTTTTTGAGAACCATATTCTCTATTCGGCTAATTTATATTCTGAACTTGTGCTGGAAGCCGAAACTAAAGACGAAAAACTTAAGCAGAAGCAATTCGAAGCTCAAAAGCATAACGAAAGGGAAATTAATCTGGCCCTGAACAAAGCGATAGAAGAGAAGGGGCCGGTGCATATAAATGTGCCTTTTTATGAGCCTTTATATGATACCGTTGAAGATGTAAATGCACAGCCTTTGCAGATTTTCCCTGAAATCAAAGAGAGGTTTTACACGGCGAAACAGCTGGATCCTTACGTGAAAGTATGGAATAGCGCGCGACGAAAAATGGTGATTGTAGGTGTCGAACAGCCTAATGCCGTAGAACAGGAATTTCTGGATAAGCTGGCCAAAGACCCGAGCGTGATCGTTTTTACTGAAACAACGTCTAATCTGCACCAGGATGAATTTTTTACAAGAATTGATACGCTGATCGGTCCTATTGAGAAGGACATGAACCGGGATGATCTCTTTTTAAAACTTCAGCCAGATATCCTGCTCACCTTTGGAGGAATGATTGTTTCTAAAAAGATCAAGGCTTTTCTCCGCAATTTCAATCCTAAAAATCACTGGCATATCGATCCGAAGAAAGCTTATAATACCTTCTTCTGCCTGAATAAACATTTTGAGACTGAAGTGAATTCCTTTTTCAGTGAATTCTTTCCGTTAACTGAAGATATTGAAAGCGATTACGCCGCATTCTGGAAAGATGTGCGCAAAAAACGGCAAAAGCGGCATGAAGAATATATGGCTGAAATTGAATATTCAGATCTAAAGGCGATGCAGCTCATAGTTCCTGAAGTTCCTGAGGGGAATATTATTCATTTCGGCAACAGTTCCACCATCAGGTACGCGCAACTTTTCCAGTGGGATAAAAGTTTGAAAATATATTGTAACCGCGGAACCAGCGGTATTGATGGCAGTGTTTCAACAGCTGTGGGTGCAGCGGTGAGTCTGGGGGAACCTGTACTTTTGGTCACCGGTGATCTTAGCTTTTTTTATGACAGTAATGCCCTGTGGAATAATTACATTCCTCCAAACTTAAGGATCATCGTGTTGAATAACCGCGGAGGCGGGATATTCAGGATTTTGCCCGGAAATAAGAATTCTGAAAATTTTGATACTTTCTTTGAAACGGTACATAATCTGAAAGCCAGGCCACTTTGTGAGATGTATGATTTTGAATATAGAAGCGCCGATTCTGAAGATACTTTGAAAAATGCTCTAAATGGATTTTTTGAAAAATCTGAAAAACCGCGTTTGCTTGAAATCTTTACTCCGCGTAAAACCAATGATGAGGTCTTGCTTGAATATTTCAATTTTATGAAATCTTAAGAATCGTCTAAGCCCTACTTTCCTTGTAATTGCTTATATTCTATTGAATAGAAAAAATTAAATATGAGCAAATTAGATGAAAAAGTAGGAAAATATCTGGATGATTTGAAATCGAAAGTAGGAGAGAGCGATCCTGATATTGATCTCCTCCGAAAAATCACAGAAGCAGCCGGGCCGGTCATCTATAAAGCCGATGCTGAGACGGTTTCGGCTTCAAGTAAAGAGGAGCTTGAAACTGTAAAAAATAACTTTCTGAAGAAAAAACTGGGTGTAACTGATGATGCTAAAGCGAATGAAGCTTTAAACCAGGTTCTGGAAAAATATGGCAAATCAAACCGAAGTAAATATAGGGTAGTAGTGTATTACCTGCTTACCAGGCATTTTAAAAAGGAAGATATTTTCAAATAAAAAAATAAAGAAGCAGCAGAAAATCCGTCTGAATTTTTCAGGCGGATTTTTTATATTAATTTAAACCTATCTTTGTCGGTTAAAAAAAAGGAAATGCAAATAGGCGAATATCATGAATTGAAAATGGAAAGGGCCACCGATCATGGTGTTTACCTTGAAAATGAAGAAGGAGAGGAAGTGTTGCTTCCTAATAAATATGTACCAGCGAAATGGAAGCAGGGAGATATTTTAAAGGTATTCGTATATCTCGATCATGAAGAAAGGCCCGTGGCAACTACTCTTGAACCAAAGATCAAACTCGATAAGTTCGAGGTTTTGGAATGCGCTGAAGTGAGCAAATTTGGAGCTTTTTTAGATTGGGGGCTTGAAAAACATCTTTTCGTCCCCTTTAAAGAGCAGGTAGTGCCAATGCAAAAAGGTGAATCTTATCTTGTTTTTTGTTATCTGGACCTCGAAACCGGTCGTTTGGCAGCTTCCTCGAAAGTTCATGCCTTTCTGGACAATTCGGAACTTACTGTAGAGCCATTTGAGCAGGTAGATCTACTGGTAAGCAACCAGACCGATCTTGGCTATAATGTGATCATCAATCAATTGCATTTAGGGCTGGTTTATAAAGATGAAGTTTTTAAACGACTTCAACCGGGAGATGCGCTGAAAGGTTATATCAAAAAAATAAGGGAAGATCATAAAATTGATGTAACACTACAAAGACCCGGTTACCGCAGTATTGAACCCAATGCTGACAGAATTATGGAAAAACTTCAAAAATCTGGAGGTTTTCTTCCTTTAACCGATAAATCGGCACCCGAAAAGATCAAAGATCAGCTGCAAATGAGTAAGAAAAGTTTTAAAAGAGCTGCCGGTAATCTTTACAAGCAACGATTAATAGACATAAAAGAAGATGGTCTTTATCTTAAAGATCAGTAGTTATATCGGTAAAGGGAGTTCGATCTCAGCTGGTAATAAGCACGGTTATAAGGATCTAAGATAGGGGCCACGAACGGATTTATATAAGTGTCCATTTTTCCAGGATCAGCATTACCTGTCAACTCAAAAAATCTCTTTTTCTTCTCCTTTGGTTCACCAAGTGGTGAGCCAAGATTGATCTCTCTTTGTGGCTCTTTTTCGGCATTAATACGATCGATGGCCGCAATCATGTCTATTTGCTTGCTCTGGGTCGCACCGGAAATATTTAAAAAAGTACCATCAGGCAGGTCAAAGTGTGAATTTGATTTTTGCCAGTTAAAGGCCAGGGCTTTCCAGGAAGCATCTATATTCCGGTCACTAATTTCAAAATCCTTACGGTTCCAGTACTCCTGGGCGCTTACAGAAACGGAAACGAATAACACAAATACGAAAAGAAATCTTTTCATCGGAAGTTTTCTATTACAGATCAAAGACTATGCAAAAATAAAACAAATTTGAAAGTAAATTTTTTTTGCCTACTTCCAGGATAAAAGAAGGCAAATTCCCCTTTTTAACTTAATAGCAATAAAAATCTGAAATTTTAAAATTACGGATTAAACGAAAAGAAATTTGAAAAGGCTATTCCTTTTAATTGAAAAGGAAATTAAAATATGTTTTATATATATTTACCGAAACAGTTTAACCAATTTAGTATTATGACAAGAAAAATTACTTTATTTTTTGTCTTCTTTTCAACCTTTTTCAGTCTGGTTTTGAGTGCCCAGGAAACCACTGTAAAGGGTAAAGTTACAGACGAAAACGGAGCACCTATGTTAGGTGTCACCGTCCTAATCAAGGGGACAAACACTGGAACGACAACCGATTTTGACGGTATGTATTCAATTAAAGCAGATCAGGGAAGTACTCTGGTTTTTTCTTTTGTGGGGTATAAGAAAAAGGAAGTACCTGTCACGAGTTCGACAATTAATGTTACGATGACTCCTGACCAGAACTCCCTTGAAGAAGTAGTAGTAACTGCTTTTGGCATCGAAAGAGAGACCCGGTCGCTGGGATATTCTGTATCTAAGGTAGATGCAGATGAGGTAAATCTTAAAGGTAATACCAACGCGATCCAGGGACTTCAGGGAAGGGTAGCTGGTGTTCAAATTAACCAGAGCTCCGGGACTGCTGGTGGTGGAGTTGATATTCTTATTAGGGGGATTACTTCAATTAACCCACAGCGAAGTAACCAGCCATTAATTGTCATTGATGGATTGGCAATGGATAACTCAACCTTTTCCGGAGACGTACGTCCAAGTGCAGGTTCAAACTCTCCCAATAGTGCGGAACAGTTTTCATTTACTAATCGGGCTGCCGATCTAAATCCTGAAGACATCGAGTCTTACAACGTCTTAAAGGGTGCCGCTGCGACAGCTTTGTATGGAGTTCGCGCTGCCAACGGAGCTATAATAATTACCACAAAAAAAGGGAAATTAGGAAAAGCAAAAATAAATTTATCAGCTTCAACCAGTTATAAGAAAATTACTCAGACTCCTGATCTACAGAAAACATATCGGGAAGGATATAGCGGTGCACCAAGAACGCTTTATACTCCAGAAACTGAAACTGGTTTCACTCGTTTAGGGGGTACTTCTTTCTATTCCTGGGGGCCCAGGTATAGTGAGGATTCTTATACTATGGATGATGGCAGTGTAGTAGACCTGACCGGTGATAGATTTTATGATCCTTATGATCTTTTCCGAACTGGTGTTTTAACACAGGTTGATCTTAGTGTAAGTGGGGCGACAGAAAAGATGAATTATTATTTTTCTGTCGGGAATGATAGTGAAGAGGGAGTTCTTCCGAATACCTACTATGATAAAACGAATTTAAGATTAAAAGCAGGTTATAAAATTAACGATAACCTTAATATAAATACATCGGTCACTTATGCTAACAGTGGAGGAGCCCGCGGTAATGGTGGAGATAAATCGGTATTTAGCTCGCTTTCCTACTATTCAGCTACTTTTCCGATCAATGATTATCTAAATCCGGATGGAACGCAAAGAAACTATTCTTTTGGCATTATTGACAATCCGCGGTATTTACTGGAAAAGAGTCCTTTAATAGATGATGTAAATCGTTGGATCGGGAATGTTATGATAAACTGGAATCCGAAAGAATGGATGAATGTCACTTATTCTGCCCAGGTAGATAATTACTCTGACAATAGGAACAGATTTGTACCACCTGATCTTGATGTCGGGTCTCAGGTAGGAGGTTTTGTGCTCGATCAGGTAAATAATTTTTTAGGTTTGGAATCTAATTTACTGGTTAATTTCACAAAAGACTGGACCGATAAATTCCATTCCTCATTGACTCTTGGTAACCAGATCTCTGATACTAAGCATGATTATGCTTATATAAGGGGAGAGGGACTTAATGTTCCTGGAATTAATGATATTTCTAATACGACTAATATTTTTGGAAATAAAACCGAGGATCAGATTCGCAACGTTGGTGTTTTTGGGGAACTGAAACTCGATTATAATAACGATCTATTCCTTACCGTTACTGGGAGAAATGACTGGGTTTCCACCCTTCCAAAAGAGAACCGATCATTCTTCTATCCTTCGGTAAGTTTAGCTTACGATTTTCATAAGTTGATAGATGACAATAGTGATTTCCTTTCTTTTAGTAAACTTCGTGCCTCCTGGGCTGAAGTTGGTAAAGGACCTCTATTTGGGCAGGTTGGAAGCTATTTTGTTACCGATGGTAATTTTCCTTTTGGTGGAACTGGTGGATATAGAGCAGATACTTCAATAGGAGATCCATTGTTACTTCCTGAAAAAAACAGATCTTTTGAGGTGGGAGGTGATTTCCGATTTTTCAGAAACCGTCTTCGCTTAGATTATTCCTATTATAGAACTACTGTGAATAATCAAATTTTTACTGTAGGCACAGCTTATTCCACAGGCTTATCAGGAATCGTGAGAAACGCCGGAAAATTTAGATCCTGGGGCCATGAATTGATGATTTCTTATGATCTTCTTAATGAGGGAGATTTCACATGGAACACTTTTTTAACTTTCTCAACAAACACAGGGAAAGTAGTTGAATTACCAGATGATATAGAGGCCCTGATTTTTGCCGATTCCGGTTTCGCGGGAATTACTTCAGAGATTCGGGAGGGAGATAAACTGGGCTCATTATACGGGTACACCTGGCGATATGAAAATGGTCGCCGATATATAGGTGAAGATGGACTTCCGGAAATAAATTTTGACGAAAGGGTGAAGGTGGGGAATGCTTTTCCCGACTTTACTACTTCTTTTGGGAACAGGTTAAGTTATAAGGGTATAAACTTTGATTTCCTGGTTGAATGGAAAAAAGGAGGAGATCTTTATGACTCGGGAAGAAGAAATTCTTTAAGAAACGGAATTCTGAAAGTTACCGAATTCAGGGACCAAACAACAGTACTCAATGGAGTTATGGATGATGGAAACGGGGGTTATACTGAAAATAACCAGGAAGTTTTAATAGATCAGAATTACTATAGAAGTTCGACCGCTTATAATCGCGCTGCAGAGATTTTAGTGCAGGACGCATCCTGGGTAAAATTACGCAATATCTCATTAGGTTATGAATTTAAAGGAAACATCCTAAAAACTCTACATGCAGATAAATTTTCGATTTCGGGAAGTGCACAAAATATAATAATCTGGACGCCTTATGATGGCTATGATCCGGAAGGAAACCAATACAGTGCAGGAAGCAACGTATATGGTTTTGCTGGTTTGAGCACACCACTTGCAGAAATCTATTCTGTTGGACTTACATTAGGATTTTAAAAAAATTGAATATGAAGACTTATTACAAATTAATCTGTTTAATCTTACTATTGGGAAGTATTTCTTGTAGTGAAGAATATTTCGATGTCAATACCCCTTCCGGGACGGCAACAAAAGATCAGCTAAGAATTAATGATCTATTGGCTCCGGCGATTTTTCATACCGTGGAAGGGCAATATTCAGCCGAATTAACTTTTGGAAACTACACTCAATATTTCGTCGGTCAGGGTGGCACCGCGGCAGACGAAACCACAGCATCCGGTTTATGGACAAATATTTATTTGTATGTACTTCCGAATCTTGAAGTGATCAAGCAAAAGGCTGAAGCTGCCGGTGCCACTCATTATGGAGCAGTAGCTGATATTCTGAAAGCTATCAATATTGGTATTGCTACAGATACCTGGGATTATATTCCTTTGTCTGAAGCATCTATGGGTGATGATAACCTTTTCCCGGCTTTTGACAGTCAGGAAGAAGCTTACAATACCATTATATCACTTTTGGATGGCGCTATCGCGGCATTACAGGAGCCTGATGATTCACCAATAACTTTGGGAAGTGAAGATTTGATTTATCACGGTGATCTTGATAAATGGTTGAAGGCTGCTTATTCTTTTAAAGCGAGATACCAGTTGCATTTAGTTAACAAAGGGGTTGTTTCTCCTCAGGAGGTATTAGCCAGTGCCGAAAATGGGTTTACTTCTAATGCCGATGATTTCCAGATGTTCTATAACGATAGAAATATCAATCCAAGATATTCTCTGGAAATTTTATCCAGAAATACCGGAAATTATCATAATGATTTAGCCAGCCAGATTGTAAGCATGATGAATGGTGACTATTATCCCTTTCAAAGTACTGATTTAGAAATCGATCCGCGTTTACCAGTTTTTGGGGTGATTGATAACCCCGATGATACCGAGTGGAAAGGATATGTTAGCGGCGGTGGAGGTGTGGCTCCTGATGGTACTCCTGCAAACGTTCAGTTTGTAGATGGAGGATATTATACCAGAGTTGATGCTCCAATAGTCGTTATGACCTATGCTGAATTGGAATTTATTAAAGCAGAAGCTGAATTTTTAGCGAATGGAGGGACCACTACCAGTTCAGGTACGACTCCTGAAGGCTATGCTGATTATATAGAAGGAATTCAGGCAAGTATGGAAAAATATGGTGTAGATGGTTCAGCTTATCTTAGTGATCCTTCAATAGATGTTGGAGTTGATAATTTGATGCTTAATTATATTATGAAGGAGAAATACATTCATAACTTTCTTAATCCTGAAACATTTGTAGATTTCCGAAGATATGATTTTTCAGACGATGTCTTTACAGGACTTAGCGTTGCTAAGGAAGAAGGAAGAAGTGGAGATTATGCGGGAATGTGGTTCAGAAGAGCGACTTATCCGTCCTCCGAAATCAATCGAAATGGAGATGTGGTGTCACAATATCAAGAGACACCGGTTACACCCGTATGGTGGGATGCGGAGTAAATAATTGTATCTAAATATTAAAAAAAACCGATCTGATTCAAGATCGGTTTTTTTATGAAAATATATCTTCAGGTTAAGCATTTTAATCTTATTCGTATTTTAGTCCAAAATTAACGACTATGGCTAAAATTGAGTGGAAAACAGTAAAAGAATACGAAGATATCACCTATAAAAAAGCTAACGGAGTAGCCAGGATTGCTTTCAATCGTCCTGAAGTCCGAAATGCTTTTAGACCAAAGACTACTTCAGAACTTTTGGATGCTTTTCATGATGCCCATGAAGATATTTCGGTGGGAGCGATATTATTATCGGCAGAAGGTCCTTCACCCAAAGACGGAAAGTGGGCATTTTGTAGCGGCGGTGATCAGAAGGCACGAGGGCACCAGGGCTATGTGGGGGAAGACGGATATCATCGGTTGAATATTCTGGAAGTACAGCGTCTTATTCGTTTTATGCCCAAAGCAGTGATAGCCGTTGTTCCCGGATGGGCTGTTGGCGGGGGACACAGTCTTCATGTGGTTTGTGATTTAACGCTTGCCAGTAAAGAAAATGCGATCTTCAAACAAACCGATGCCGATGTGACCAGTTTTGATGCCGGTTATGGTTCAGCATATCTTGCCAAAATGGTAGGACAAAAGCGGGCCAGGGAAATATTCTTTTTAGGCAGAAATTATTCCGCGCAGGAAGCTTATGAAATGGGTATGGTAAATGCCGTGATCCCGCATGATGAATTAGAAGATACGGCTTATGAATGGGCCCAGGAAATAATGGCCAAATCACCAACATCCATTAAAATGCTGAAATTCGCCATGAATCTTACCGATGACGGAATGGTTGGGCAGCAGGTTTTTGCCGGTGAAGCTACGCGCCTCGCCTATATGACCGATGAGGCGAAGGAAGGAAGAGATGCTTTTCTTGAAAAAAGAAAGCCGAATTTTGATAAAAAATGGATTCCTTAGTCCTGAAAAGTCGGAAGAAGGGAGCTCTAAATTTGTGCTAATTCATAAATGCTTCGGGCAATTTCATTGTAAACTTCTTCCTGCAGGAGATGCCTGGATGGCAGCTTTATAGTTTTATCTACACTTCCAAATTTCTGAAATTCAGGGATATATTTTTCAGCTTTTAGGGCCGGGTCTTTTGCTCCCCAAATAAGCTGTACGGGATATGGAGTGTTTTGAATGGCAGGAATACATGAATTTCGGAAATTTGCGGAATCATCATAATTTCTCATGAATTTAAGAAATGCGTTTCCCTTATCCTTTCTTTTCAGCAAATCTACGTAAACGGCGATTTCTTCATTAGAAATTTGACGGGAGCTTAAAACCCCAATTTTAGAAAACATGATGTACCACGAGTAATAATTGATGCTTTTTAATTCAATTTCACCCAGTAGATCAAATTCCAAAGGTTTCATCATCCAGGGTTTCTTAAAATTTACGACATCAATCCAGGTATTGAGAATACTGAGGGATTTTATTTTTTCACGGTGTGCTGCAGCGAAATGAAATCCGGGCGGCCCACCGGCGTCATGGACCACCAGGTGAAATTTATCTAATTTAAGAATTTTGACTGCCCTGGCTATAAATTCCGAAAATCCTTGAAAGCTATAGTTAAAATCGGCTGGCCTGTCGGAAAGTCCGAAGCCCGGAAAATCAATCGCGATTCCACGGAATCCTTTTTCGTCTAAAGACTTCAGAAGCTTGCGATAAAGAAAAGAGGATGTGGGTACTCCGTGCAAACACAACACAGGCTCTCCCTGGCCACGGTCCAGCCTGAAAAATATTCAATCCGCCTACTTTAAAAAAAGTACCGGACTGCTCATGATCTTCTATAAGTTTCGATATTTTTTCCTTTTCAAAATTCAGCATCTATTAAAAATAAAAAAGCCATGAAAAAATCATGGCCCAAATTTGAAAATTTTAGAAGAATTATTTCAATTTCGGATATTTTCGAGGATCGCTTTCATGCATCATCGCATAGATTTTTTCAAAAATATCTTCAGCTGAAGGCTTTGAGAAATAATCACCATCACTACCGTAGGCAGGTCGATGTTGTTTAGCGGTTAAAGTTTGAGGTTTGCTGTCTAAATACCTGTACGCATTTTGAACCTCGAGTATTTGTTGCATGATATGCGCCGATGCTCCTCCCGGCACATCTTCATCGATCACTAACAACCGACTGGTTTTCTCCACGCTTTTCACGATGTCATGAGCAGTATCGAAAGGTAGGAGAGACTGAACGTCTATAATCTCTGCATCTATATCAACTTCGGCAAGTTCAAGAGCTACCTCCTCCACAATACGTATGGTAGAACCATAAGAAACAAGTGTTATATCGCTGCCTTCTCTCAGGGTTTCCACTACCCCGATAGGTGTTTTGAATTCGCCCAGATTTTCCGGCAATTTTTCTTTTAACCTGTATCCATTCAGGCATTCCACAATAAGTGCCGGGGTATCGAGGTCGAGTAACTGGTTGTAAAAACCTGCTGCTTTGGTCATATTTCGGGGAACCAGGAAATACATTCCTTTTAAGAGATTTAATAATCCTCCCATTTGGGAGCCGCTGTGCCAGATCCCTTCCAGCCTGTGACCACGGGTTCTTACAATAAGCGGTGCTTTTTGTTTTCCGTTTGTGCGATAATGCAGGGTAGCCAGATCGTCACTCATGGTTTGCAGACAATACATCACATAATCCAGATACTGGATCTCGGCTATTGGCCTTAAACCTCGCATTGCCATTCCTATTCCCTGGCCGAGAATAGTAGATTCCCGTATTCCCGTATCGGAAACCCTGAACTTTCCAAATTTTTTCTGAAGACCTTCCAGACCCTGGTTTACATCACCGATTTCTCCGGAATCTTCACCAAAAATAAGAGTGTTCGGCCTGTTGCTGAAAATACTCTCAAAATTATCCCTTAGGACGATGCGGGCATCCACTTCCTGTGCGTTTTCATCATAAGTGGGAAGGATCTCAGTGGTAATATTCTCTTCCTTATAAAGATTGGAATGATATTCTAAATTGGTTTGAGTCGCAAAATCATCTAGCCAGTTTATCAATTTTGGTTTCGCCACATTTTCTTCACCTAACACGTATCTCAGCGATCTTCGAGCAACAGAAACGAGGTCTTTCTTTAAAGGCTCCCGATTGTATGCAAGCTCTTTTTTGTTGGAATTGATGAAATTGCCATTTGGACTATTAGCTGCAAGTTCCTCCAGTATCTTAAGAAGTTCTTTTTGTTTTTGAACCGTTGGCTGGAGGTAAGAATTCCAGGCACGCTGTTTTGCACCACGGATCTCTTTTTTAATATCCTTTTCCAGTTTATCGAGTTCTTCAGAAGAAGCAACATCATTTTCGATTATCCAGTTTCGAAATTTCAAGTTACAGTCATGTTCTTTTTCCCAGGCTAACCGCTCTTCGCTTTTATAGCGTTCATGAGAACCTGAGGTGGAATGTCCCTGTGGTTGTGTAAGTTCCACAACATGAATGAGTACGGGACAATGTTCATTTCTTGAAATTTCAGAAGCTCTTTCGTAGGTTTCTACCAAAGCAGGATAATCCCAGCCGTTTACGACCATGATTTCATATCCATTTTCATCTTCATTTCTTTGGAAACCTTTTAAAACTTCAGAAATGCTCTCTTTAGTGGTCTGGTGTTTCGCATGTACCGAAATGCCGTATTCGTCATCCCAAACACTTATCACCATTGGCACCTGCAGTACACCCGCCGCGTTGACGGTTTCCCAGAAATGGCCTTCACTGGTACTGGCGTTTCCGATGGTTCCCCAGGCTATTTCATTGCCGTTATCTGAAAAATTTTCAGAAGGAATTGACGGAACATTTCTGTATATTTTGGAAGCAAGGGCAAGTCCCAGTAATCTTGGCATTTGTCCAGCCGTAGGAGAAATATCGGCACTTGAATTCTTTTGTTCGAGAAGGTTTTTCCATTCGCCATTTTCATCCAGGCTGAAGGTCATAAAATGACCTCCCATTTGCCGTCCTGCAGACATGGGTTCGTTTTCCATGTTAGTATCGGCATAAAGTCCGGCGAAGAATTGTTCAGGAGTGAGTGCGCCGATCGCCATCATAAAAGTCTGGTCGCGGTAATAACCTGAACGGAAATCGCCATTCCTGAAAGATTTTGCCATTGCAAGCTGAGGTAATTCTTTGCCATCACCGAAAATGCCGAATTTCGCTTTTCCGGTTAAGACTTCGCGTCTTCCCAAAAGGCTACATTCCCTGCTTGTCACGGCTATGCGATAATCTTCGAGTACCTGTGACTTGAATTCGTCGAATGATATTGAATGTTCAGTTTGCGCTTCGCTTTGCATGCAATAGTTTTTGAATCGTAACAAATGTAACGAAATCTATGATTAAATACAATTCATTAATTCGCTCATTTATTGATAATAATTTAATTTTAACCTTTATTTATTATTTATAATAAAAATTAACTCATTATTATTACATAAATCTTGAAGATAATTAAATACCTCCAAAGATTATGAAAATTGCTAATACCAGCGGCGTGTAAAAAGCCTTATAAGAGTATTTAGATCCAGGGACACGATAAAACGTATTTTCTGATCGTAATTTGGATCGGCTATTTCCCAGCCCAGGTTAGAATAAACAGGAAAGAAAAATTCAAAATAATCCTGAACAAGGCTTATTCTTACCCCTGAATCATACATAAGTTCACCGTTGAATCCTGTATTTTTAACAATTCCAACATCGCCATATATAAAGATCCACTTCCAAAGATTAGTGTTCGCGTTTAGGCTCATCATCCATTCATTGGCATATTTAGGCTGTAATTTAGATTTGAATCCACCTTCAGCCATAATGATTTGCTGACTAAATAGCCCGCTTCCCTGGCTTCTTCCGTAGTAATTATAATCGAATAAGTAATCTGTGGGACGGTCAAGAGCAAAACTAAAATAATCATTGGCCTTAGCGTCATTAAAAAGAAAAGCACCGGTGAAAAAACGAATATTTAACTGCCGGTTATTTTTAAAAAGATTCCTGTATTCGGCCGTAAAAGACATTTTACTGAATTTATCGGATAGCTGATAATCCAGGGAAGTGGTAAAATATTTGATAAAATTAGGATTGCTGTAGCGATAATTAACATTAAAAACATTGTAATCGGGTTGTTGAAGCGGTGCATCAGGATTTTGATCCCGTTGCACATTCACATTCCTTATAAGTAATTGTTGTCTCTCATTACTTCTTAAATAGGAAGTTCTGAAATTGAATTTAAGAAAAGGGGAATATCTTTTATAAAAAAGCCCATACCCGTAAGAAAAGCGGTTACCACTAATCCCATAAGTAATGGCATACAGGTTCTTGTTCTTGAACTGGTTTGTGTTGACAAAAGCAGCTGACCCTACCACCGTATTGCTGTTAAACCCATATTTTGGCGCAATCATAAAATTAAAGGTCTTGCTGAGAATTGTTTTATTGTACAGTTTCGGACCAATGGCAATTCCGTCATAAAGGTTGTATTCAAACTCAGGCATCATAAAAACCTGATGATACCGAGGATCTTCGACATCCTGTAAAAGGCGTATTTGCAGTGGTTTATCTAAAAGACTTGTAACGGCTTTATAATTATTTCGCTGGTTATATTCAGGAATCTTCTGTTCGTAATTAAGAGCCAGACGTTGGATATTATCAGAAGGGATCATTACCTCTTTTGAGTGAGTTACATCTTTGATCCAGGTTTTAAAGACAATACTATCTTTGTTAAGTCCATACAGGCTGATAGGCATGTGATTATTAGAAAGGTTCTTTACGGTTACGAGCAAAGAATCTTCCATTTTCTTTACATGCGTTATTTTAAAATCAATCTTTTTATTAGTTTCTACATAATCATTAAAAAACCAGGAAATATCTTTGTCGGCATTTTTCCGAAGTATACGTTCAAAATCTTCATCGCTCACCGGTTTTAGCTTATATTTTGAATAGAATTCTGAAATAGATTTCTTTACAACTTCATCATCAAGAAAATCCTCTAAATACTTCATTCCCACCCCGGCCTTATAGGCATTCGCAATATTTTTATTGAATTTTACCAGGGAATCCTGGGAAGTGGAAAGCGGCTGGTCCAGGTTGAGGCGTGCCATGTTCATATATAGAAACGGGTACTGGTCGTTGAATTCCAGATCGGCGGCGTGAAACCACCGGATGCCAATCACTTTGCTAAGATTTCCCAAAAGTTTCATGTTTGGGTAGTATTCATCCACATAATCCATTATGAGGGAAATAGCAATGGCATCGATCACCCATTTTTCGGTACGAGGATTCAATAAAAGGCTGTTTTGAAGGTAATAATAGACCAGGGTTTTGAAAACTTTGAGATCATATTGAAAACCATCAGGGAAAGGTCTTATAAAAGCAGGTAGCTGGACTAGCCCGTAAATAGGATTATTAAGATAATCTTCCTGGGTAATAAAAAGATTCTGATGAGGATATTCCCCGAGTCTTTGTTCAAGGAAATTTAGCTCTCTTCTTAAAATAGATTTCTTGGTATTGAATTCTATGCCTTCATCTTCAATATTGGTAATGAAATTGTTATTTCCGGCAGAAATAGATTCAAAAATGAAAGATTTCGTGATGTACAGTTTGCTGTCCATCCGGTCATCTCCTTCAAATTTTATAGTTTTAAAACCTTTCCTGGTAATTGTACGGGTAAGGTTTAAACCGGAAACGGCATAGAATTGTGTGGGAATATTAAGCTCAATATTTATGTCATAGGGCTGTACAAATTCCAGTCCCAGATCCTGATGGCTATATAATTTCCAGCCATTTTGTAGCGGTGCAGGCACCAGATACCAGTAGCGAAGTTTATAATTTCCTTCTTCATCTACTCCATAGCGCGTAAACTTGTTTAAAGGAAAAAATAAAGTGTAATCAAAATGAAGCTTTATCGAATCTCCCGGTGCTAAAGGCTGCTTCAGGTTTACCCGAAGAAGGTCAGGAACATTTCCCGGCCGGTCCCATTTTAAGGTGTCGCCATGAAGATTTTTGATCTCATGAATAGCTGTATGTCCTCGTTCTTCATCCCTGGCAAAATGGAAGCGGCGTTTGTAATCTTCAGCAAATCTTCTTGCGAGGGCTGATGTTTTGGTACTGAACGCATTATTCCAATCGTTAAAATACAGGGTTTCAAGCGGCCTGTTTTCAGTATTGACGAAAGTGATATCCTGACTCACTTCAAGACTTCGCAAACTGTCTAAAAGACGCGCATTTATACTGATGGTACTTTGCGCAGAAAGCCCACCATATAAAAGGAAGAAAATTAGGAATAACCGAAGGTGTCTCAAGGATTATGCGATTAGGCTGCTTATCAATCAGCGCTAAATATAATCAAAGTTTCAAACCTTCGATAAAGGTCTTAACTAGAAATTAGGACTTAGGTTATATTCGTCGTAGAATTTATCAAGGATTTCCAGGACTTCATCTTCTGTATCTACGACCTGGACAAGATCGATATCTGCTTCGCTAATGTTTTTGAAACTGTCGCAAAGCGTGGTCCTGATCCAGTCCACAAGTCCGCCCCAGAATTCGCTTCCCACAAGAATAATAGGAAATTTATCAATTTTATGGGTTTGAATAAGGGTGATCGCTTCAAATAATTCATCCAGTGTACCGAAGCCGCCGGGCATCACCACAAAACCCTGAGAGTACTTTACGAACATTACCTTTCGCACAAAAAAGTAATCGAAATCAAGGCTTTTATCACTGTCTATATACGGATTATCATGTTGCTCGAATGGAAGCTCGATGTTCAGTCCCACCGAAGTTCCTCCGGCAAGGTGAGCTCCCTTGTTTCCTGCTTCCATAATACCGGGGCCACCGCCGGTGATCACACCATAACCGTGGTCTACAATTTTCTTGGCCACTTTTTCGGCTAGCTTGTAATATTTCATATCGGGCTTGGTCCTTGCCGATCCAAAAATCGACACACAGGGACCAATCTGGCTAAGTTTCTCATAGCCATTTACAAATTCCCCCATTATTTTAAAAATAGCCCAGGAATCATTGGTTTTGATCTCATTCCAGGCTTTATTACTTTGATGTGCTCTCATATTTTTTAAACAGTAAAAGCTATAATTCCTTTTTCAGGAACTGAGCTGTGTAACTTTTTTTATGATTAATAATTTCTTCGGGAGTTCCGGTAGCCACTATTTTTCCGCCGCCTTTTCCGCCTTCATAACCAATATCAATAATATGGTCGGCCATTTTTATCACATCCATATTATGCTCTATGATCAGGACGGTATTCCCTTTATTGGTTAATTTATTTAAAACCTCCATCAACACACGGATATCCTCAAAATGAAGACCTGTTGTAGGCTCGTCTAAGATATAAAAAGTATTCCCGGTATCGCGTTTGGAAAGTTCTGTTGCCAGTTTTATGCGCTGGGCTTCGCCACCAGACAATGTGGTACTTTGCTGACCAAGACTGATGTAACCCAGGCCCACATCCTGGATCGTCTTCAGCTTACGATGAATTTTAGGGATATTTTCAAAAAATTCAGTAGCTTCGTTGATGGTCATTTCCAGCACGTCGGCAATAGATTTACCTTTATACCTTATCTCCAGCGTTTCCCGATTAAAACGTTTTCCCTGGCAGGTTTCACATTCAACATACACATCGGGCAGAAAGTTCATTTCTATAACACGCAAACCGCCGCCTTTACAGGTTTCACAGCGACCTCCCTTTACATTGAAACTAAAGCGACCGGGTTTATAACCACGTATTAGGGCTTCAGGAGTTTTCGCAAACAGGCTGCGAATTTCTGAAAACACGCCGGTATATGTTGCAGGATTTGATCTTGGTGTCCTGCCAATAGGAGATTGATTGATGTCAATTACCTTATCTATATATTCAAGGCCTTTGATCTTTTTAAATGGTTTGGGTTTTTTAACGCCATTGAAATAATGGGCATTCATGATGGGGTAGAGTGTCTCGTTGATCAGCGTGGATTTTCCACTTCCCGAAACGCCGGTGACGGCGATCATTTTTCCCAAAGGAATGCTGACGCTTACATTTTTAAGATTGTTACCGGTCGCACCGCTTAGTTCTATGGTTTTACCATTTCCTTTTCTTCTTTTCTTCGGAACAGGAATTTCTTTCTGGCCGTTCAGATATTGTGCGGTAAGGGTGCCATGTTGCTTCAATTCTGCGGGAGAACCTTCGCTGATAATTTCCCCGCCATGCTTTCCTGCCCGCGGTCCAATATCGATCACATGGTCAGCACGTTCTATCATGTCTTTGTCGTGTTCAACAACGATGACTGTATTGCCTATATCCCGAAGGGATTCAAGTGAATTTATAAGTTTTTCATTATCCCGCTGGTGCAGGCCAATACTTGGTTCATCGAGGATATACAGCACGCCAACAAGTTGGGAACCTATTTGCGTCGCCAGCCGGATTCGCTGAGCTTCACCACCAGAAAGCGATTTAGAACCCCGGTTGAGGTTAAGATAAGTAAGTCCCACATCTATTAGAAACTGAAGACGCGTTCTTATTTCCTTGATCACTTCAGAAGCGATCTTTAACTGTTTTTCGCTGAGGTGTTTTTCAATATTATCGAACCAAACATTAAGATCGGTAATATCGAGGGAGGAAAGTTCAGCGATATTCTTATCGTAAATTCTGAAATAAAGCGCTTCTTTTTTGAGCCGTGCACCCTGGCAATCGGGGCAGGTAACTTTATCCATGTATTCTTTTGCCCATCTTCTTAGGGACGTGGAATCATTATTTTTATAAGTGGTTTCAATAAAACTGGCAACTCCTTCAAAATCTATTTTGTAATCACGGGTAATGCCCAGCGCTTTTGATTCTCGGGAGAATTTTTCCTTTCCGCCATATAAAATCATCTGCAGCGCTTCTTCCGGAATTTTTTTAATGGGATCACTCAAACTGAACTCAAATCTTTCAGCTATCAATTCTAATTGCGAGAAGATCCAGTTTTTTTTCTGAGGACCATGAGGCGCGATACCTCCGCTTTTAATAGATTTAGACCGGTCTGGAAGAATTTTATCCACATTCACCTGGTACAAGGTTCCAATCCCGTTACAGGTAGGACAGGCTCCTTTTGGAGAATTAAAAGAAAAGGTATTGGGTTCAGGGTTCGGGTAACTGATCCCTGTCGTGGGGCACATTAAATTTCGACTAAAATACCGAAGTTTGCCGGAATCCTGTTCCAGGATCATCAGGGCATCGTCACCATGGTACATGGCGGTTTTGATACTTTCTTCCAGGCGTTTGTCGGAGTCTATTTTATCTTCAATTTTAAGTCGGTCCACAACGATTTCGATATCGTGGGTTTTATAGCGGTCCAGCTTCATTCCTTTTTCGATATCCATCACCTCACCATCTACACGGACTTTTAAAAATCCCTGTTTTGCAATCTGCTCAAAAAGTTCGCGATAATGACCTTTCCGGCTTCTAATAACCGGTGCCAGAATATTCACCCGCTGATTGTTGAAATTCTCCAGGATGAGTTCCCTGATCTGAGAATCGGAATAACTTACCATTTTTTCGCCGGTATTATAGCTGTAGGCGTCAGCAGCCCGGGCGAAAAGAAGTCTTAAAAAATCATAGATTTCAGTAATGGTTCCAACGGTACTTCGCGGGTTCTTACTGGTTGTTTTCTGCTCGATGGCAATTACCGGCGAGAGGCCTTCAATTTTATCTACATCAGGCCTTTCCAGGCTTCCTAAAAATTGTCTCGCGTAAGCCGAAAAAGTTTCAATATACCTTCGTTGTCCTTCCGCATAAATAGTATCAAAAGCGAGGGAAGATTTACCTGAACCGCTAAGGCCGGTGATCACCACCAGCTTCTCTCGGGGAATTTTTACATCTATATTTTTCAGGTTATGAACTCGGGCTCCTAATACTTCTATTGAATCTTCAGATTTCGTCATAAATTTCATCAAGAGGGCAAAGGTACTTATTGTAATGAAAATTAGAAAGTATCTTAAAAGTCATCAGTGTTAAGATCTCTGTAAATTTTTCTTTCTAAAGTTGCTGTGAAATGTGAAAGTTAATTTAATGAAGTATTAAATCATTGCCAAAGCGCGAATGATACCTCATAAAAAAGGTAACTCATCAGTTTTATAACTACTTGAATGTGAGTATTATATTACATTAATTTCTAATCACATATCAGTGAAAACACCTATATTTGATTTCCCTACCATTCCCCTGAATCTTCTTTATTCACCCCCAAATCTTTAAAAATAGACATTAGCCTGCTGCGGTATCGCGGCTTTATTATGTGTTGATGGAATATTATTTACTAATTACTAATGATTTGTGACAATGGAAAGGAAACAGCTTTTAATCATAAGCAGGAATGTTGATCTGGTCGAATCGATCAAAGAGAAAACAATTACCCAATATGAAATAACCTGGGAAAAATCGGTACACGTTGGTTATTCCCTGGCTCTTAATTTACTTCCCGATGTGATCTTTTTTGATAAGACCTGTTATAATCGAACTTCAGATTTTAAAAATTTGAGAAATTTTAAAGCCACTCATTTCCTTACAAAATCATACCTGATCGTCTATGCAGGTAAAGAAGAAATAGCTGTTCTAAAAAGGAAATATCAAAATGTAATAGACGCAATAATCCAAGAGAAAACAGGCACTGAAGTAATTGCGGATATCCTTAGAAAAGCCATTAAAACAAGGCCACAAAACCTTAATTACTGGTATGAATGTTTTATGGGTTTGTTTAACATCATTGGCAAACCAGTGGTTTTGTTACAACAGGATAAAATCATCGCCATGAATGACAACTTCAGGCAGACCTTTAAAATTGATGGAGAATCCAGTTTAAGGCTTACCGATTTGGTAAATATTGAGAATAAGGCAAAAGTTAAGAGCAGCCTGCGCAATTTTGCCCGTGGAAAACATATGAAAGCGGTAACTTCAACTTCTCTGCTTATTCAGAATGAAAAAATTCGCGATGCCCGGATTAGTTTTTCCAAACTCAGTAGAGATATACATGATCAATTTATCATGCTCATCGATTTTATGGGAGAGGAGCAGGTAATAACCGAAAAAGTGGGATCAAATTCCCGGGAGGTACAAAAGTGCTTTGAAGAGAATAGTGAAATGACCGATTTCAGCTTTACAAAAAGAGAAAAAGAAATTATAGGTCTTCTTTGCAAAGGCTATAAAACCAGGGAAATTTCGAAGGCGCTATGCATCTCGCCAAAAACAATTGAGAAGCATCGCTCAAATATTATTAAAAGAACAAATTCTGAGACCATATTAGAAAGCGTTGTGTATGCTATTCACCATAATATGTTAGATACTTCGCCGTCATAAAGGGGTGTTAATTAGAGCACAAAATATTGTTAAACAAGGGGTTAAAACAAAATCTACGGGTTTTCCCCCATTCGAGTTAAAGAAGTTGTTTCTTACATTTACATTGGAATTAAAAAGAGAAGTCACCCCTTAACTTCTTAATGATTGCCCCCTTAAATTCCCCCCAAATCTCAAAACCATATTGTAACAGAAATTGAACTTCCTTTTTGGAAGTAGTATATATTATTTATTAACCATTCTAAATATTTTTTAACCAAAACTTTGTCATTATGAAGAAAACACGACTTGCAAAATGTAGAAAGAAAGATGATACGGCTGATTTAGATCCGTAAGTCGGTCACTTTCTAAGATTTCCAAAATTTCAGGTTCCTTTTTATTATTTCTATTCTTTATAGAATAAGGCATCCTGTTACAAATAATTCTCAAATACGCACTTGTATTCTGAAAATTAGATGATCCTCATATGGCCGTTCCTGGCTATAAACAGCAAATAAAAAACCGGTTGAGTAGAATTATGCATCTCGGTAATTCGTATTCCATGTTTTACTCAACCCGGTTTTCAAAGCAATTAATTTCAAAAACCATTCTAAATATTTTAATCAAAAACCTTAATTATGAAAAATTTTAAATTATGGATGGGCATGATCGCTATGGCAGCGATGCTCATGACTTCGTGTAGCAAAGAAGACACCCCAACGGGAGATCTTAGCGATACACAAAACCAGTCAGTCTCGTTAAAATTCGCGACTATTTTAAATGATTTGAGCAACAGGTCAATGTCAAAAGCATCTTTTGATGAAATACCTGATTGTTCTGAAGCAACACCAGCAACAGCTGAAATTGGTTTTTCTTATGGCGGAACCGAGTATAACACTACAGTTGCCATACTTCATGATGATGACGGTTATTTTACCGATTATTCTGAAGATCTTAAAATTCCTATAAGCGATGGAGGAAGCGTTACAGTTACATTAAATGAATTTTTAGTATATGATGCTTCACATAACCTTATCTGGGCAGCACCTGTCGCTTCAGAAGGTGCTGATTTTGCAGGTTACGTAGACCAGGCTCTACCTATGACCTTTGATGTTAGGGACGGTACAAAGCCATATATTAATGTAGATGTTTTATGCTTTGACCGAAGACTGGTAAATGAATATGGTTATCCTTTCTTTGATATTATGCCTAATAAAGGTACGACACTTTGTTTCTTCGCGAATTACTGTACAGGAGAAGGAAGACACTATGTTGCTAATTATGACCTTGATATACAATACTGGACAGGAACTGAATGGATAGACCTTTATACTAATGAGGCTGCGCCGGTAAATACTAATAACAATTCAGCTGATCCATTATGCGTATTGATTCCAGATTCTCCATTTGAAGATGCAGAAATGAATTATTTACGTTATAGGGTTACTCCACTAAGCTGGTCTGGCTATTACGGTACGATAGACGAAACTCCAACAGCTTGGGTTGAACTAGATTGGAGTGATATTGAAAGTACTTTTAACGACGATGGTTCTTCTGAATATATCCACATATTTTTAGGTTGTGATATTCCTAGTGATGACTGTCAGGGAATTCCAGTTCCCGGTGATCGTGATGGAGACTGTGTTCCTGATGAAAATGATGACTGTCCAGATACTTATGGTACAGAACCTAATGGATGTATGCCTAATGATGATTGTATAGGTGCAGATCCTGACGGAGATGGCGTGCTTGGAGATTGTGATGCATGTCCAGAGGTCGCAGGACCTGTTGAAAATGGAGGATGTCCATTTAATGATTGTTCTACCGATACAGATGGTGATGGAGTAATGGATTGTGATGATGAATGTGTTGATGTAGTTGGAACCGTTGATAATAACGGTTGTCCAGAAAATGAAAACGAAGACACCTGTGAAACCGCCTTTATGTGGGGAGACCATACTATTAACTCTATAAATGGTGTAACCCGTTGGGGTTGGGTAGAACAATTTGCTGAAGGTCAGGAAGAAACTACCCTTGATATTTATGCCGGTGCCGGTCAAAATAATATAGATAAAGGTACCTTAGTGGGAACTGCTACCATATCGGTAGATGGTGAAGGAGATATTCATTTAATGATAACTATGAATAGCGGTTATACACTGGATGAACTTCATGTAAATATTACCGATAGTATGCCAGGAATTGAAGCAAAAGCTCCTGGTCAGTATAATATGAACAGTGAAGTTGATGCCGGAACTACCACCTATGAATTCACAGATGTGGATTATACAGGTGATTTCTGGATCATTGTTCATACCGTAACCTGCGGAATTGATAGTGAATAGATAATATAGCCTGTCCCGGTTTCTGGGACAGGCTTTTTATTCTTACCACAATTATTCAAAATTTAAATAAGATATTATGAAAAATATAAAAAATTACTTTCTGTATATAGGAGTTTTAGTGCTTCTCTTAGCAGGATGTAGTAAAGAAGAATCCGGAGTGATGGACGATCCTCAGCAGAATGCTAAATCTGTAGATTTAACATTCAGCGCTGTGTTGAACGATCTTGCAAACCGGTCGATGAGTAAAGCAGCTTTTGATGAAATTCCAAATTGTTCTGCCACCACTCCTGCAACAGCAGAGATAAGTTTCTCTTATGGCGGAAATGATTACAACACAACTGTAGCCATTCTTCATGATAGTGATGGATACTTTACAGATTATTCTGAAGATTTGAAAATTCCTGTTCCAAATGAAGGAAGTGTGAATGTGACCTTAAACGAGTTTAAAGTTTTTGATTCAGCTCATGAATTAATTTGGGCTGCACCAGTAGCAACACCTGAAGCAGATTTTGCCGGCTACGTAGATCAGGCACTTCCAATTTCTTTTGATGTGCAGGATGGCAGTAAGCCTTATATTGAGGTAGATGTTTTGTGTTTTGACCGTCGTATGGCTAACGAATACGGCTATGTATTCTTTGATATTATGCCTAAAAAGGTTTATCCATTATGTTTATTCTTAAACTACTGTAATGCAGACGGAAGACATTATGTTGCAAATTATTCGGTAGATTTATTCTATGCGTATGGAACTCCAGATGAAGTAAAACTTTACAACCATTTGGAAGATAATGCAATGCCTACAGTTGGCGATTATAACAATGATCCACAAAATCCACTTTATTACGCCGATCCACTATGTTTGGTAGTACCAGGAAAACCTGATAATCTTCCTGCAGATTCACCTTACCTGACTTTATTCATTTATCCTGAAGACTGGACCGGTAACTATGGTGACATTGATAATACGCCAATTGAGTATCCGGTTAGCTGGGAGATGATCCAAAACCATTTGAATGGTGATGGCGAAACGGCAGAGTATCTGCATTTACTAATTGGTGAATGCGAAGATGCACTTGCCGGTGGAGGTGGAGGTCCAACCTGTAACCTTTCTGATCCTAATGCTAATTGTGATAATGACGATCTGTTAAATAAATGTGATCCAGATAATCCAAATTATGCTACCTTTGACTGTGATGGTGATCAAATTGCAAATAAATGTGATCCAGATGCAGCAGGATATGCAGGATTAGATTGCGATGGTGATGGTATAATTAATAGTGAGGATGATTGTCCTGATGATGCGACCAATACCTGTAATTCAGTAACCGCTTGTAATCTTTCCATTTCTGATCCCGATCAGGCATGTGAATTTAGAGCAGCGACTCCTGGAGATCCAAGTTTAGATTATTCCTTTAATGGTGATTTCCTGGAGGTAAATACAGATACAGGTATTCCTTTATTGGAGGATACCGGAACTGGTTATGGTCCTAACTCAGGTACATTTGGAATCACCTTAACAGGAAGTGGAGTTGAATATTCTTTTAACACGGGAACAGCAACCGTAAACGAATATTTGATTGAAATTTCTGATTCAAATGGAGGAGATGTATATTGCACCGATCAAAGTGATGATAACATGACCGTTGAGGGTTCATTTACTTATCCAATCTATGTAAGGGTAAAAGTAAATATATGTGATCCTCAATAGAGGAAACCGATCAAACATTAACCCGACTGAATTATTTGACCGGGGGGTGACTAATTTTGCGGGTTAATTTAATCATCCTCTTGGATGATGTAATGAGCTGTCTGGAGCTTTCCGGACAGCTTTTTTATTTGTTAAAGTTTAAAATGTTGCGTTAAATATTAAAAATATCCTATGTTAGTACCTGAACATCAGTTTGATGTAAAGTTGAAGTGAATGTTTAAATCTTTGAAAAGCATTGAAAAATAAGTGCTTTTCAGAACTAATAAGAATAAAAAGAATTATAAGTATTCGGGAACCCAAACCTCGAAAAAACTATTTCAAAAAGGTATTTGTAAGAATTTAACTGTTAAATATTTAACTATAGAAAAAGTTAAAAATTTTGGAATAACCTTTGCTTTTTAAAGTTCGAAAACAAAAGGAAATATTAAAATACAAAAAGAGAAACCTACTTATGAGAAAATTAAAATTGTTTTTTTTGCTATCGGTAGTAATACTGGCTTCCTGTAGCAAAGATCCGATTGAAGATCAAACTGTAACCCCAGATCAGACTTCAAATTCTAAATTACTCGATGCAAACACAGAAGTTGCTTTTCCGGGTTCAAAGGGAGAGGTAATGAACATTTATTATGCAGGAAGAAAAATGCCTGTTAAACGCACCAGTACCCATTTTATTTACCAGGGCGACATCCTTCTTCCTTCTAATGGCATTTCCAAAAGCCAGGAGAAACTGGTTTATGAGAAAGGGGAGACCCCAGCCAGTAAAAGTGTTGCGAGAACTTCCGGTTATTGGCCAAACAATACCGTTTATTACGAGATTGATAGTAAACTTCCAGACCAGTCCAGGGTTTATGATGCCATAAGCCACTGGGAAGCGAATACGAATATCAACTTTGTAGAACGCTCTTCCGAATCTAATTATATTTATTTCACGCCTGGATCTGGCTGTTCATCTTATATAGGAATGGTGGGCGGAAAACAGGATCTTATCCTGGCAGATGCCTGTTCCACTGGAAATGCAATTCATGAGATTGGCCATGCCCTTGGACTATGGCATGAGCAGAGCAGGGTAGATAGAGATAAATACATTACCATTCATTTTGACAATATTGAAAGTGGAAAGGAATATAATTTTCAAACCTACCAGGAAAGCGGTTTTGACGGAAAAGAGCTTACCACACAATTAGATTTTGGCTCTATTATGATGTATAGCCCCTATTCTTTCAGCAGTAATGGTCAGCCTACAATAACTAAAGTAGATGGTTCTTTATATACCGCACAGAGGAACGCTCTTTCTAATGGAGATATAAATGGGATTAATTCCATTTATCCTTCTCCGGGTACAACTGCCACCTATATTGACGGTGAATATTATACAATTGCAGGCCTGACTGTTTTGAGAAACTGGGGAATGTGGTGGTATTATTCCAGCCGGGGATGGAGACAGGTAGAACTAATAGATAATTATTGGCATTATATGTTTTAATAAATAGAAAATTTTCCTGGTGAAGGTTCTTTCACCAGGAAAATTTATGTGTAAATAAAATGTTAAAATCTCAGTTTTTGTAGAATAATTACACACCATAAATTTTAAGAAATAGGACTAATACAAATTTTAACTATCGATAAAAAGCAAAAATTACCCGATTAAATGAATTGAAAACTGATCTCAAGTTTATTCCCAAATCTGCTTTAGATCTCAAGTTTAACTTAATTACCTACTTATGAAAAGTGCAAAATTACTTTTGGGCGTGGCCGTATTCGGTCTTTTCGCCTGTAGCCAGGAACCTCTGGAGACCTCTCAGGACAACAGTGTAAATGCCTCTTTTAAAGATGACTTTACCGAAATGGCTTTTCCAGACCAATTTGGAGATCCAGTAGACGTGTACTTCGGGGAACGAAAACTTCCCGTTGAATCTATTAATGGAAAATATGTGTACCAGGGTGATATCCTTCTTCCTGAAAATCGAACTTCCTTTAAGCCATTAGGCCTTATTCTGGATCCCGGTATTCTGCCTCAGCCTGTTACTAGAAGTGTTGGAAGAACTCAGTTCATTTGGCCAAACAATACGGTTTTTTATGAAATTGACCCTTCCCTTCCTAATCAGGCGCGTGTACTAGACGCGATGAGACATTGGGAAGCAAATACCGCAGTAAGGTTTGTACAACACACCTCAGAATCCAATTATATCTATTTTACTCCGGGTTCAGGATGTTCTTCTTACGTGGGAATGGTAGGCGGACGCCAGAATATCACGCTCGCCGATGCCTGCTCAACCGGAAACGCGATTCACGAGATTGGCCATGCTGTTGGTTTATGGCATGAACAGAGCCGTGTAGATAGAGATAATGCGATCATTATTAATTATGATAATATCGTTTCTGGCAGGGAATATAATTTCTATACTTACCAGGAAGCCGGATGGGATGGAGCTGAATATACTTCAAATCTTGATTTTGGCTCTATAATGTTATATAGTTCCTATTCTTTTTCCGCAAATGGATTGCCCACTATTACCAAATTAGATGGATCGACTTTTTATGCGCAGAGAAGCGGACTTTCAGCCGGTGATATCGAGGGAATTAATGTTTTATATCCCGGACCTGTTGATACAAGTAGTTCTTCCACAACTACCGACACTTCCTTAGGAACTACTGATACTTCAGGGACAACCACCACCACTACTGGGGGAACAACCACCACTACCACTACTAATTATATAAATGGAGAAACCTATACCATTGAAGGTGTTACCGTTCTTCGTAAAGATGATAAATGGTGGGTTTTTAAAGGAAAACAATGGCGCGAAGTTGAGCTTATAAGCGGTCATTGGAGATACGTTAGATAAAAAATTTGTATAGAAATATCTAGGAAAGACTGGTTTTTACCGGTCTTTCTTTTTATCTATCTGTGTTATTTTAATTCTGCTGAAATCCTGAAGTTCTTCAAAAAATAAGCGGAATTCGTTTTCAAAAGATGGATAGGATCCTTCAAGTTCTTTTACTGCCATATTCATTCCTGATTTCCTGCCTGTTCGGCGGTTCATTCCGTTCAGGACTTTTTGTATGCCGTCAATTTTCCGATAGCTGTAAAGCCAGTTCTCTTCAATCATATAGGGCATGAAATTCAATACTTTTATAGGCAGTAATTCCTGATTTTCATCAAGAAGCCTGTAAAAATTTTCTGAATAATCTTTTAGTGGAGTATCAGAATAATCTTCCCAGTTTGCCGCAAGAAAATGATCATAAAAAATATCCACGATAATTCCGCTATAATGCCTGTAAGCAGGAAAAAGCCTCTGCACACTTTTTCTGAAGACGGGGTGGGTATCGGTAAAATAATCGATGGCCCTGTGCAGAATGATGCCGTCCTGAATTCTTGGAGGATATTTCAGGTATTTTTTGCCTTTTATGGAATCTGCAATGAAATTGCCAATTTTCAGCAGATCGTCATCACCGGAAAGATAGATATGCGCAAGGAAATTCATGTGGTTCAAGGTACAAATATCAGGGGTAAATTTATGTTAAGTTTTGGCGCTTCACTTTACGTACATGTATATTTGTCAAAAATTAGAAAATCAGTAATGAGCTTAATAAAATCTATTTCAGGAATTCGTGGAACCATTGGGGGAAGGGAAAAAGACAATTTAACTCCTATAGATACTGTAAAATTTGCCGCCGCTTATGGTACCTGGCTGAAACAGGAACTTCAAAAAGATAAAATTACGGTCGTGGTTGGAAGGGATGCCAGGATCTCCGGTGAAATGATACAAAATCTTACGATGAACACTCTCGTTGGTCTTGGAATAGATGTCATTGATATAGGTCTTTCCACCACTCCTACCGTTGAAGTTGCCGTACCTCTTGAAAAAGCCGATGGAGGGATCATCCTTACCGCCAGCCATAACCCTAAGCAATGGAACGCTTTAAAACTTCTGAATAATAAAGGGGAATTTCTGAATGCCGAGGCAGGGGCTAAAATACTAAAGATAGCAGAAGCCGAAACCCTTGAATTTGCTGAAGTGGATGATCTCGGCAAGATTTCGGTGAAGGAGAACTATATCGATCTTCATATTGAAGAAGTGCTTAAACTGAAAATGGTAGCTATTGATAAAGTTAAAAATGCCGGATTTAAAGTCGTTGTAGATGCGGTAAATTCTTCAGGCGGAATTGCAATTCCGGCCCTTCTTAAAAAAATGGGCGTTGAGGTCGTGGAACTTTATTGTGAACCTAATGGTCATTTTCCGCATAACCCGGAGCCTCTAAAAGAGCATCTAACCGATATCTGCAATCTGGTGAAAAAAGAAAAGGCCGATCTCGGGATCGTGGTAGATCCGGATGTTGACCGCCTGGCATTTATTGATGAAACCGGTGAAATGTTTGGAGAAGAATACACCCTTGTTGCCTGTGCAGATTACATTCTTTCCAAGGAGAAAGGAAATACCGTAAGCAATCTTTCGTCCTCAAGGGCCTTGCGTGACATTACTCAAAAACATCATGGTAATTACAAGGCAAGTGCCGTTGGTGAGGTAAATGTTGTAAAATTGATGAAAGATACCAATGCAATTATAGGTGGAGAAGGGAATGGGGGCATCATTTATCCGCAGGCGCATTATGGCCGCGATAGCCTTGTAGGAACGGCATTGTTCCTTACCTATCTCGCCGAAAAAGGAAAGAAAGTTTCTGAAATAAGAAAAGAATATCCTTCTTACTTTATGAGTAAAAACAAGATCGAATTGACTCCCGATCTCGATGTGGATGGAATTCTTAGGGCTGTTGAAAAACGCCATTCGAACCAGGAGATTTCAACGGTTGATGGAGTGAAAATCGATTTTCCCGAAAACTGGGTTCATTTGCGTAAATCGAATACCGAACCAATTATTCGAATTTATACCGAAGCCAAATCACAACAGGAAGCCGACGAACTTGCGCAGAAAATGATTAAAGAAATAGAAGATATTATCGCCTAATCGATAACTTCAGCGTGAGAAGAAATAGGTTGATCTTTGTGTTTCCAGCGTTTATGGGTCCATAGATAATATTCCGGAGCTTTTTTGATCTGTTCTTCCAGAAGTTGGATGAATTTTTTGGTAATAAAATGTGGAGGCTCTTTTGGGGCGTTGCTTGTAATTGGAATAAAAGTAGCCTCGTAATACCCCCTTTTGAATTTTTCGACGTGAAGGTAAACAACGGCCATATCTAATTTTCGTGCAAAACGGTCAGAACCCTCAAAAACCGGCGCCTTAATTCCCATAAAATCGATCCAGTGTTTTGCCCGTTCGAGTTTCGGAGATTGATCGGCAATCATTGCATAAGTCCCTAATTGGCCACTTTCCTGGTTAAACCTGATAAATTCTGAAGCTTTATAAGTGCTTATAAGTTCGGCATTAAAGCGGCTTCTAATCGATTTCACAAGCCGGTCAAAATACCTGTTTCTAATGCTTTTGTAAATTCCGAAGGATTTATGTTTGAGTCCGTATAACTGCAGGGAAAGCATCCATTCATAACTGGCGTAATGCCCACACATGATGATAATGCTTTTATCAAGTTTTTCCATCTCGCGCAATGCCTCAAGATTGGTAAAAGTGAAACGCTTTTTCAATTCTTTTTTTGAAATATTTATGCTTTTGATCATTTCCAGGAACATATCGCACATATGCCGGTAGAATTTTTTACGGATTGTGGCGATCTCTTCCGAAGATTTTTCAGGAAAAACAAGGCGAAGATTAGCGGTTACGGTTTTGCGCCTGTACCTAATAAGGTGATAAACCAGCACAAAAACCATATCAGAAAAAAAATAAAAAACGGGAAAAGGGAGTATGGAAATAAACCAGAGTAGCGGGTAAATTAACCAGAAAACTATTCCTTGCATAAAAATTCTTTACGCAAATATATGGTATATTTGACACTAAACTTCAGTAAACATGGGAGAATTGAACCTGGTAACCCTTGCGATTATTGGTATTACTGCTGTAATTTCTTTCAAGGGATTCAATGATGAAAACTTCTTTAATAAATACAAATTCAATATTGCCAATATAAAATCCGGCGCCTATCATCAAATTTTTACTTCCGGATTCCTGCATGTGGATATCAGCCATTTGCTGGTGAACATGTTAACCCTCTATTTTTTTGCCAATGTGGTGATCTATGGCCTTGGCACTACTGCTTTTGTGGTGGTTTACCTGGGTAGTTTGTTGCTGGGTAATTTTCTATCCTATTATTTTCATAAGAACGATTATAGCTACACAGCCGTGGGAGCGAGCGGCGCGGTAATGGGCATTTTATATTCGGCTATTTTACTGCAACCGGATATGATGCTTGGTTTGTTCTTTTTTATTCCTATTCCGGCCTATATTTTTGGGATAGGTTATCTTTTTTATACCATTTACGGAATGAAACGCCGGCGGGACAATATTGGCCACGATGCTCATTTTGGCGGGGCCATGGGCGGTTATTTTATTACAATGATCTTTGCGCCCTGGGTTTTTACGGAGCATCTTCTAATGGTCGTTCTCCTCGCGCTGCCTATCCTCATTCTTTTTTATCTGCAACGTACAGGTAAGATCTAGTTTGGTATCTTTCTTGGATTATCTTTACTCAACTAAAACAATATACTATGAAAAAATTAGTCATTCTATTGCTATTGATCACTGCGCCTCTTATGGCCCAGGAAAATTGCCAGTCTACCGTAAATGTGGTAGGGGAAGGAGTTGTAAAGGTAAAACCCGATGAAGTGGTGATTAAATCACGCATTGAACATGAGGGGGAATCGGCGGCTGCGGTAAAAGCTGAAAATGATAAAGTGGTAAATGCGATTATAAAATACCTCAAATCCCAGGGAATTGCCGAAAAGGATATTGAAACCGATTATCTAAATCTGAATAAAAGGTATATCTATAACAATAACGGGCAGGATCGCACTGAAAAATTCGTCGCCAATCAGGCGATTTCCATCACGCTTCATGATATCACAAAATACGAGAAGATCATGAAAGGATTGCTTGATAACGGCATGAACCGCATTGATGGAATCCAGTTTAAGTCTTCTGAAATTGAAGAATATGAAAAGGAAGCCCGTAAAATAGCTGTTTTGAATGCCAAAGAAATTGCTGGGGAACTGGCAAATCCACTGGAGCAGGAAGTGGGGAAAGCAGTTTCTATAAACCAGGTTGATTACAACCAGGTTCAGCCTATGTACAGAATGGACGAAGCTATGGAGATGAAGGCAACCGGTGAACAGCAAACTATTGCCCCCGGTGAACTGGAAGTGAAAATAAGGGTGAATATCAGTTTCGAACTGAAATAAAAAAGCTGTCTGAATAGTTCCAATTTCAGGCTGAATATTGCCTTAGAAACTTTTCAGACAGCTCTTTTTTAAAGAGTTGGTAGTTGGTCTTTTAAGACTTGCTCAATAACTCTCCAATCTTATTCGAAAGATCGTCTCCGCGAAGATTTTTCGCTACGATCACACCCTGATCGTCAAGAATATAAGTAGCCGGGATAGCCGTAACTCCATACTTCCTTGCTATAGGCTCTTTCCAGAATTCAAGGTGAGAAACATGGTTCCAGGCTCCAAGATTATCTTCTTTAATAGCTTCAACCCATTTGTCTTTCTGGCCGGGTCGATCTAAAGAAACACTTATGATATTTAGACCCTGATCTTTGTATTTATTGTAGACTTTTACAAGATTCGGACTTTCGGCACGACAGGGTTTACACCAGGCGGCCCAGAAATCGACTATGGTCACTTTTCCCATATTTTCGGAAAGGCTGATCTCTTTTCCTTCAGGATTTGGACCCGAAAATTCCGGAGCTTTATTACCAACATCAGTGGCACTCATTTGATCCAGGTTTTCCTTAAGCTTTTTAGCCAGAGGTGTTTGTTTTATCCGGTCTGAAAGTTCTTCATACATTTTCTTCACTTCAGTAGCTGAATGAGTTTTCATGTTCAGCATATCGGTAAGCACCATAAGGCCTACAAAAGAATCTTTATTATTCTTGAATATCTCTTCTTTTTTTACCTTATCGTTGTCGCGCAATTCCATTTGCGTGGCCTGCATATTTTCCAGGGCTGCGGTATCCTGCTTCATCATAGCCTCTCTTGAATCGGCCTGTAACTTCATATATTTCTGGTTGAGATCTTTTAAATGCCCCATATATTCATTGAGAGCGGCATTCTCTTTTCCGCCAGAAACCTTAGCATTTTGAATACTGTCTTTATTAATATCAAAGCTTATTTTTTGATTTTCCTCGATAAATAAGACGCTGCCATTTGAGCCTTCGAATCTTAGGAAACCAAGGTTTGGAACATCGGTATCTTCAAGATCAACTTCAAAATGTCCATTTTTAATTACGGCTGTGTCAACAACCTTGGGAGCACGGGTGTCTTCACCAAGTTCTGAAATATACACCTTGGTGCCGTCTTCAAATCCTTCAGTATTTCCTGAGAGATAATATCCTTTATCCTTTTCACAGGCGGCAAAAACCATCGTAATTGCAGAAACTATTATTACTAATTTTTTCATTCTTAAAATTTATTTTTCACAAAAGTAAAGAACTCCTTTTTCATAGTCATGCCGATTTAATAAAATATTGTTAATTTCTTTGTTACAGCCACTTTAGGCCTTTATTTAAATTTATTTTTATCTAAATTATCGGGTTATGAAGCAAAAGTTGAAAGATTTTCCTTTCGATATCCAGATAAGTTTTCACAAGGTCCTGGAGCAATACGAAAAGGAAATAGGTAATATAAAAAGCGACATTTCCAGAGAATATACAGAGAAAGTGCTTGAACATGTTTCTCAATTTCCGGAGCTAAAAGAAGGTTTCACAGATCTAAAACTGTTAAAAAAATATAAGGAACCCATAAAGGTGCTGCTGAATGATCTTTTCCCATGTATTCTTACCAAGAATGAGATCAAAGCCGCTTCTGTGCCTTTTCATAATATTATTTTCAATTCTTCAAGGCGTTTCAGGCAGATCCTGAAAACCGCCGGTGACGATTTTGAACTTGATTTGCGTAATATTGATGATGATAATATCTACATTTTTGCCTGCATTCAAATACTTAAGCAATATTATGGCTATGAATTTGATATTTCCCGTCCTCTTTATTACGATATTCCAGATGAGGACGGAATTATCAAACATTATCGTATTGCCATAAACGCAGATTTTGTAGAAATTATTCCGGCAGATGATGCTCCAAAAATCACTCAACAAGATGTGGACCTTCTTGTGCAAAATGTGAACGAAGTAGAAATTTGGAAAGAAAAAATTCCGCCAAAAAGCTACACTTTCAAAGGTTTTACAGTTCTCAATTTAACCGATGTCACTATAGATGATGCCATTTCCGAATTAAAAACAACGCTCCTTTTTGAAGAGGTGAATGAAGCCGAAGAATTGCATAAACTGGAAGAAATATTCCGGTCTATTTATAAAATTTCTGATCTGCGTGTAGGTTTTACTGTTTTTAATCCTCGCGATATGATCTTTGAAAGGATGAATAATGAAGAGGCCAACAGTTTTATTTTGGATGACGAACTCGTGAATGATTGCAGTACGGGAATCTGTGAAGAGGGTTTTCAAAAGCTTATCAATAAGAACACTTTTTTCACAATTTCAAATGTAGATTCTTACGTAAAGAACAATGATAATCTGCTGGCAAAGAACCTGAAAAAAAATAATGTGAAAAGCTGTCTCCTGGCCCCGGTTGCGAAAAATGGAAAGTTGCTTGGTGTTTTGGAGCTGGTTTCTGAGCGAAAAAATGAGCTGAATTCTATTAATGCCATTAAATTAAATGATATCCTTCCGTATATCGTCTCGACGGTAGAGCGTAACCGAAATGATTTTGAAAACCGTATAAAAGCGGTAATACAGAGCGAGTGTACCTCAATACATCCCAGTGTTCTCTGGGTTTTTGAAAGAGAGGCGAAAAAGTTCATTAAGGACATGGATAAAGACGGACTGGCTTCTTTTAAAGATATCAGTTTTAAAGATGTGTATCCGCTGTATGGGCAGATCGATATTGTAGCCTCTTCAGAAGCTCGTAATGACGCGATCCAGAAAGACCTGCTCGACCAGCTGCAATTAATTTTGAACATCATTGATGAAGCCTATAAAATAGAAGAGTTACCTATTTATGATCAGGTAAAATACCGCATTTCCGAATTTAAGGAAGAACTTGAGCAAAAACTCAATGCCAGTAGTGAACAGAAGGTTTTTAACCTGCTTCAGAAAGAAGTCAATCCTTTAATGAGCCATTTAAAGCAGCAGTCTGATGAGATCAGGAAAATGGTCAAGGAATATAAGGAAAAACTAAACCCTGAAACGGGCATTGTCTATAATCACCGAAAAAAATACGATGAGACCGTTCAGCAGATCAATCGTACCATGTCGCGGTATATTGATAAAAAACAGGTTCAGGCTCAAAAAATATATCCGCATTATTTTGAAAGATACAAAACTGACGGAGTTGACCATAATATTTATATAGGAGCTTCTATGGTCAATAAGAAACCTTTCAATAAGGTCTATCTTTTTAATTTGAGGTTATGGCAGTTAAGTACCATGTGTGAAATGGAAAATCGTTTTTATGAATTACAGGAAAGTACTCCTATTCAGTTAGATGCCGCCTCGCTTATTTTGGTCTATAACAGTACTATGAGCATTCGTTATCGCATGGACGAGAAAAAATTTGATGTGGACGGCACCTATAACGCGAGGTACGAGATCATTAAGAAAAGAATAGATAAAGCTTTTGTGAAGGGGACCGAAGAGCGGGTGACCCAAAAGGGGAAAATGACCATTGTCTATTCACAGCCGAGCGATGAAGGGGAATATCTTCAATATATAAAATACCTCCAGGCCAAAAATTACCTGGGGGATGAAGTGGAATTACTGGAACTAGAAGATGTCCAGGGAGTGGTTGGGTTAAAAGCGATACGCGTTAATATTCTCTATTCCCCGCATTCCGGAGAAAGCAATGAAACCATCACCTATGAAGATCTTATGGAAGAACTACATTAGGTAAAAAGCGAGGATAAAAGCAATTACCGAAATAATTATTCCTACCATAAATACGGTATAAGTAAGCCTTAGCAGCAGGTATTTTTTATGGAGGACTTTCCCAAGAAGATGAAGGTCCAGCATTAGCATTTCATATACATAATCTTTGTCTTCCATCAATTCATTTATGGCCCATTTGAACTGATCAAAAGGCATTTTATGATAATTTCCGAAAAAAAGCAGGTTTACTTCCCTGTTTTTAACCTGATCCCTGGTGAATTCGCCACTCGTTACATTGGGCCGTGTAGACATAATGGAAAGGATCACAGAGGCAACGCTGAAAAGGATTAAGATCAGGGATGGAATAAGAAGGTGTTTATTTGATGCCGCTTCAAGTTTTGGAATGAGGTTCGCAATGGCCAGCGAAATAATGATGGCATTCACCGAGAGTAGAATATTCGCTTTGGTATCAGCTATATCACTTAATTTAATATGGTTTCTTAGGGTAATACGAAAGAGGGTTTGAATACTTCTTTCTGGATTGTCATTTTTAAATTTGGCCTTCATACGGGCCTTATGCTCTTCCTTTTTTAACTTTTTTTCGCGTTTATGTTTACTTTCGATAAGCTCGAGAAGATTTTCTTCCTTTTTTGGCTGCCATTCTTTTATGGCATAATCAGTATAATACTGATGTTTTTCGGTCAATACCCTTATGTTTTCCTGTAACCATTCGCTATTGGTGAAATTTTTAATATTATGCATTTCCAGTTCCTGCCGCAAAAGCTCACTGGTTTCTTCAAAATAATCCTTTCCAAAATGTGAAGAGTCGGCATCCCTGATGATCTCTTCTTCCAGACCTTTTGGTTGGGAGTTGAAGTTAGTAGCCATTATATACTGTTTTACCTTTTCTATTAGTTCTGGTGTGGCATTATTTTTTTTCAGAAAGGATTCGGCAATTTCAGCGCTCTTTTTTTCATGACCTCGATATGCCTGTGTATAACCGGTGTCATGCAGCCATGCGGCCAGTAATAACGGCTCTTCCTCTTTAACATTAATTTCAGAATTATCGATAATTTCTTTAGTACTTTTAACTACTCTCAGGGTATGTTGATAATTATGATAAATAAAGGTATTGGGCAGCTTTTCCTTAAATAGATCTTCTACAAATTTATCGGCTTTCTCAATAAGGTTGTTCATATTAGGCTTCGTTAGAATGATTACCAAAATACAAAAAATTTCAACCAAACTTCTTTATGAAAAGATTTAACCTTTTAGCTGCTTTCGCAGTACTAATAGTCGTTTTTTCCTGTTCTACAGTACATCCGCAATATCGTGAAGGTGAGCCACATTCAAATTTTGGTTATCCTCAAAATAAAGAAATAGAAAAGTCATTCTACCTGGTGGGCGACGCCGGATATTCTCCTCCGGGTGGAACTTCCCTTGGCTTACTGGCTTTAAAGAGCTTCCTGGATTCGGTTCATAAACCTGAAAATTATACCATTTTTCTTGGTGATAATATTTATCCCGCCGGAATGCCCGTAAAAAATGCTCCCGGTCGTGAGGCTTCAGAATACCGGTTGGACGCTCAACTGGATGCTATTGAAAATTATGAAGGTCATGTTATTTTTATTCCTGGAAATCACGGCTGGTACAATAAAAAACTCGCAGGTTTACGAAGACAGAAAAATTATTTGAAAGAAACTTACGGCGATTCCCTGCAATGGATACCAGAAGTTGGTTGCGGTTTTCAATCGGTAGATATTTCTGATAACATCCAGTTGCTCGTAATAGATTCCCAGTGGTATTTGGAAGACTGGGATCGCAATCCCACTATTAACGATGGCTGTCAGTTAAAAACCAGGGAAGCCATGTTTTTGGAATTACAATCAGAGATCAAAAAAAATCAGAATAAAACCATCATTATTGCGCTCCACCATCCGCTATATACCAATGGGGTTCATGGGGGACAATATAACTTTGACCGGCACCTTTATCCGTCGCAGAAAAAAATCCCAATTCCCATTTTGGGATCCCTGGCCACACTTATTCGTACTACCGGCGGGGTCTCTATACAGGATGCGCAGAATAACCGCTATAAATCCCTGGCAAACCGCCTTGAAGCCATAGCCAGCAGCGGAAGTAAAGAACGTATCATCTTTGTTTCTGGTCATGAGCATACCCTGCAGTATATTGAACATGACAGCATTCACCAGGTTGTTTCTGGCGCGGGCTCAAAGGCCACCTATGTTTCACTTAGCAATGACGGCCTTTTTGCATATAACGGTCAGGGCTTTGCCGTTTTGGATGTTTTTAAAGATGGCTCTTCATGGATAAGTTACTACGGTAACGAAGACAATAAAGCAAAACTTTTGTACCGGAAAGAAATTTTTAAAACACCCATTCCATACAAGGTTAAAGATTATCCTGATCATTTTCCTAAAACAATGACGGCTTCTATTTATTCTGAAGAAGAAGCGGGTTCGGGAAAAGGCGCAGTTCATCATACGGTGTGGGGAGAACGTTATCGAAAACTCTATGCCACCAATGTCACCTTGCCGGTTGCCGATCTTGATA
The DNA here is from genome assembly GCF_003024155.1 of Christiangramia fulva. Lineage (NCBI taxonomy): Bacteria > Pseudomonadati > Bacteroidota > Flavobacteriia > Flavobacteriales > Flavobacteriaceae > Christiangramia > Christiangramia fulva. The sequence continues at coordinate 3,935,284 of NZ_CP028136.1, read as the reverse complement.
CTCTTCACGGAGGCCTTGAAGTCGTGAGGGAAGGCGGTGGTCACCAAACTGTTTCGCTGAGATTAAAAGACAGTCTTGGTAGGGAATACAATATGAGAAGGGTGAGAAAAGATGCCTTGAGATTTCTACAAAGTGTGGCTTTTAAAAATCAAAGTGTGGAGAATAAACTGGATAACACTGTCGCTGAGAACCTGGTGAGAGATTTTTATACGGCCGCACATCCTTACGGTTTTCTCACCATTCCTACTTTAAGTGATGCGGCACATGTTTATCACACGAACCCTGAATTATATTATTTGCCAAAACAGGATGCCCTTGGAAAATATAATGCAGTACAGGGGGATGATATTTATATGCTGGTTGAAAGGCCTGAAGAAGGCTGGATAAATTATAAAAGTTTTGGGGCCCCGGGCCATGATATTGTAAGTACTTCCGGAATGCTTGAAAGATTACGGCGGGATGAGAAATATACCTTAGATGAACCCGCTTATGTGCGTGCGCGGATTTTCGATATGCTCATTGGTGATTGGGACCGTCATCAGGATCAGTGGCGCTGGGCAGAAATTGAAAAAGATAATGGGAAACATATTTTTGAACCTATTCCCAGGGATAGAGACCAGGTTTTTTCAAATTTTGATGGTGCCTTTTTTGGAACCCTTCGCGCGATTAGCGGTTTCGCGAACCAGTTTTCAGTCTATGGAAAGGATATAAAAAATGTGGAATGGTTCAATATTGCTTCCCTGGGACTTGACCGTCAGCTCATTCAGAATACGGGAAAAGCAGCCTGGATAGAGCAGGCAAAGTTCATCAAAGAGCATGTGACCGATGAAGTAATTGAAAAAGCCTTTGAACAATTGCCTAAAGAAACGCGGGGAGAGGCCACACAGGAGCTCATAGAAAACGTTAAAGGCAGGCGCGATAATATCGTCGAAATTGCCGAAAGATATTATAAACACCTGGCGAAACTTGCCATTGTAACCGGCACCGATAAAGATGATTTTGTAGATGTGCAAAGACTTCCAGATGGTACAACAAAAGTTACCATCTCCCGCAAGAAAGATGGAAAACGAGCAGAAATCCTCAGCGAAAAGATATATAAACCAAAGGAAACAAAAGAGATCTGGATCTATGCTCTTGACGATGATGATAAAATAAGTGTAACCGGGAAGGGCCCGGGTAAAATCTTTGTTCGGATTATTGGCGGCCACGATAATGACATTTATTCAATTGAGAACAATCAAAAACTCAAGTTATACGATTATAAATCCCTGCCAAACACAATAGAAAAGGCCGGTAATGCCAAATTTCGATTTACCGATGATTACGAAATAAATACCTACGATAAAGATAAAAAGACCTATGCTTCGGGAAGTATTTTGCCTGATTTTGGTTTTAATCCTGATGAAGATTTTGTTGCCAGCCTTGAGTTTATAAAAACCATCAATAAGTTCAAACGAAATCCTTTTACCTCACAGCATACTCTTGGAGTGGAATATCATTCCGCAACGAATGGTTTAAAAGCCGATTATAAGGGAGAATTCGCCACGATTCTGGGAAATTATAACCTGCTTATTGGGGCGCATCTCACCAACAACAACTGGAGCGACAATTTCTTTGGCTTCGGAAATGAAACTAACTATCCGGAAGATGTAGGTTTTGATTACAACAGGGTAGGAATGAATAGAATAGGGGTAGAGGGAGGATTTATCAATAAAACGCCTTTTGGCAGTCTATTCAGATATATGGCAAATTTTGAAAGTATTAAAGTGGCTGATGAGCCTAACCGCTTTATTTCTGAAGAATATGCTACTTCAAATTCTGATGTTTTTGACCGGAAATATTTTGCCGGTCTTGACGCGCTTTATCGATACGAATCTTATGATCATGTTCTGAATCCCACACGGGGAATGCGCTTCGAACTTAATATTGGCGGAAAAATAAATACCGCCGATCCCAGCAGGTTTTACGGTTATTTTAAACCTTATATCGGTTTTTATAACGCGCTGACACGAAACCGGAAACTGGTATTAAAAACAAGGCTGGATGCACACATCAATTTAGGAGATGATTTTGAATTTTACCAGGCTGCGACCATGGGCGCTTCTTCCGGGTTGCGCGGATACCGGTTTGAAAGATTCAGCGGGAAAAGTTCTTTAGGAACGGGTGCGGATCTCAGGTATAGCTTCAATACCATTAAAACCAATTTTCTTCCGTTGCAGATAGGAATTTTTGGAGGTTATGACCTTGGCCGCGTGTATGTTGAAGGAGAAGACAGCAATAGCTGGCACGACAGCTACGGCGGAGGTTTTTGGATAAACGGAACTGAAGCGATCCAGGGGAAATTCAGTCTTTTCGGCGGTGGTGATCAGCCGCGTTTTTCCTTTAGCCTCGGATTAAAATTTTAGGAAAATTCCATTTTTAAATTTTCAGGCAAAACCTGTTTCAAGATCTGAAGTGATCAGAAAAGGAAACAGGTTTTGCCTGATTAAAATATTCTTTTCAGCTTAAAATTTTACTGGAAAGTCTTTTATCCTTTATTATCAAGATTAAGCGAATTTTTAAAATCGATAGTTCTGATTGGGAATGGAATATTGACACCATTCGCATCGTAAGCTTTCTTGATTGCTATAATAGCTTTGTGCTGTGCGATTAAAATATCACGGTTTTTAGTGACATCGGCCCAAAATCTCACCACGTAATTGATCGAACTGTCTCCAAATCCCTGGTACATGAATTCAACTTCTTCATTTCCGCGTTGTGGAAAATTATCCTGAATGGTTTTGGTGGTAAGGTCCCTTACCATTTCAAGATCTGAACTATAGCCCACACCACAATTTACAAATATCCTTGACCGCGGCGTGCGGGAAAAATTTTTAAAGGGTTCTTCCACGATCTTGGAATTAGGGATGACCACATAATTATTGTCCGATTGTTTGATCACGATATTACGAAGATTGATCTCAGTCACAGAGCCGGCAAACCCGTTGGTTTCTACCCAGTCGCCAATCTGGATTTCGGGCAGAAAACTCAGAATAACCCCTGAGAAAGTATTATTTAAAGTTCCCTGTAAGGCCAGACCTATCGCCAGACCAACAACTCCGGCACCAGCCAGTACAGAAGTAAGAACTTTATCGAGGTTCAGTAAGCCTAAAGCAACAAAAAATCCCACCATGATAATGATGGCTTTTATTACTTTAATAGCCATCATCCTGATGGAATTCTGTTTTATCTGGTTTCTAAAGATGCGGTCAAAAATTTTCCCCACATACTTCGCGATGAAGATAAAAATGATGAAAACTATTACCGCCAAAAAGAAATTAGGCAGATTTATTATTATTGAGTCCAGCCATCCGCCTAATTTGTCCCAGATGCCTTTTACTGAATCCTGAATGTCAAATTCCTGCATATAATTTTATAAAGTTGAAAACCGGAAATTAAGCCGGTTCATGATGTTCGGAAGTTTTCATTTTCCAGGCATCTAACATCCAGCTGGTTTTTTCCAGTTCCCTGATGTAGCCACCAATAAGATCAATAGTTCCCTCATCACCAGCTGCATCTGCAGTTTTCACTACTTTTCTCATTTGTTTCAGTAAAAGACCGTGATCCTGAAGTAATCTTTCTATCATTTCACTGTCGGTAATATCACTCTCAGACTCCTCTAAATTAGAATGTTTCAGGTAATCACTGAGATTACTCATAGGTTCATGGCGAAGTGTAAGAATTCGTTCCGCTATTTCATCCACCTTCAGTTTTGCATCGTCATATAATTCTTCGAATTTCTCATGAAGGTCAAAGAAATTTTTTCCGATTACATTCCAGTGAAAATTCCTTAATTTTTGATAATATAAGTGATAATCAGATAATAATACGTTTAATTCTTCAACTGTATTTTTAGTTTTGGTTGAATCTAAACCTAAATAATTCATAGTTTTTTTTATTTTTTTTTGAATTTGTCATTTAAAGTTAGGGCGATTGTTACTTCTTTAAAAGAAGGAATAATAAGATTAACTTATCGGCCTATTTTTTCGAAGGTCAAGTTTCTTGAGAATTTCTTCGGAAACCTGTCCGGAAGTGTAATCATAACCATCCACAAGAATTCCTTTTCTGCCCGATGAAGTGCTAATGGCATATAAAATAGCCTCGTCGCCGGGGTTTGAAGCACCTTCGAAGCGGTAAACTTCATCAACCACAAAATCATCAGATAAGAACTTTTCTTTTTCAGATTTCGATTTCAGTTTTTCATCCAGTAAATTGAAATCTTCTTCATATCCTTCTTCCAGTCTCAGCATGTTTATGGTCTGCGATAATGTACCTTTTCGTTTCATTAGTTGGTAATTTTGAACATTCGAATTTAAAATACGTCTGTATCGCGGCAATCACAAACTCTCACGCGGGTTTAGGATAAGTTTAACTCTGGTTGAGCTTCTTCTTTAAGTTTCATTATCATTTCCTTTATTTCGGCTGAATAATCCTAAAGGAAAAATGATGAGGAGAAAGAAATACCATCCCGTTACCAGGCCAATAATGGTAATAAGCGCGGCAATGATATAGAACCAGTAAGATTTGGGAAATCTCATAATAAAATGATAATTAAAACGAGTATGCCAAGATAGAAAAGCCAGTAGAATTTGAAGTTTAAAGGATCTTTGCCTACCAAAAATTTCGTAAGCCTGAAGTAAAAGTGGCGGTTTTTAGCGATATGATTATAGCCAAGATTACTGATCTTTCTGAACCAACTATAAGAAAAATACCAATTATGCCATTTTTGATCCCCCTGGTGCCATAAAATTCGATAGGCGGAATCGGGGCCGCTGTAAACTTTTCCATCAGGTTCGATAAGGCGGCTGGCTTTTTTAAATTCTTTCAGCGGAATGTCGGGGAATTCTTCGGCGCAATCCTGAAAGGTGCAAAATCTGATGGTAGTAGGCGAATGTGCCTGCCAGCGGGTTTTCCAGAATTTGCAGAAACCGCATTTCCCATCCCACACCAACACCGGCTGAGTAGGTAAAGAACTGGTTTTATGGATCTTTCCGAACAAAATTTATCTAATTTGAATATAAAGTACAGAAAATAATTTACGTGATGCAAACCTGAAATTCGTATTTTAATTGCCGCTGAACAGAAAATTTTTAATCTTTATGAATTAATTTCGCGGCGTCTATGAAAACCAAAATCACTTTAAAGGAGCTCTCAAAATTGCTGAATGTCTCGGTTTCAACCGTTTCAAAAGCCCTGAACGACAGTCCCGAGATTAGTCCTAAAACTGCTGAAAGAGTAAAAGAGCTGGCTGCTCTCCATAATTATAAACCAAATCCGGTAGCCGTAAATCTTAAAAAAAGTAAAACAGGGACTATAGGAGTTGTTATTCCTAATATTTCAAACAGCTTTTTTGCACGAGTGCTTTCGGGAATGGAAGCCGAGGCTCAAAAACATGATCTGCAGGTGATCACTTATATTTCAAATGAATCGCTGGATAGGGAAAAGCAAATTTGTGAGCTTTTGACTTCCGGGTTTGTTGACGGGGTTTTAATAGCTGTTTCTGAAGAAACTCAAAGAAAAAAAGAGTACGATCATTTATTTAACCTGGTAGAATATGAGATCCCCGTGGTGCTTTATGATCGCATTAATGTGCCACTTCCTGCCGATAAAGTTGGCGTAGATGACGAAAACAGCTTTTATGACGCTACCAAATTTTTCCGCGCGAAAGGGATACATGATATAGGAGTGGTTTCGGCCATACATCATCTGGGAGTTGGAAAATCCCGAATTAAAGGTCACGAAAGGGCGATGCCGGATGGAGAAGAACTAAAGCTGGCGGTAAGTTCAAAAGCCGATGTATTAAAACAGAAGATCAAAGATTTAATATCCACAAAAAAGATAGAGGCCTTATTGTGCACCGATTTTGAAAGCGCTATTATGTCGGCAAGAATCGCTTATGAAGAGAATATTAAAATTCCCGAACAACTTAAGATCATTGGTTATATAAGTAAGGAAGTGGCAGAATTTTTAACCCCGTCTATAAGTTATGTGGAGCAGCACCCGCAGGAAGTTGGAGAAAAAGCGATGCAGCTATTGAGCGACAGGCTGGAAGGGAAGGCCACCGCAGGTCGGTATAGCGAAAAGGTAATTGCTACCAATTTGGTACATTTGGAATCTACTTCTTTTTAAAAATAAAAATCAGTAATGTTAGATACTACTATTTTAATCACCGGTGGAGCCGGATTTATTGGTTCCCACCTCGTTCGTCATTTTGTAAATAAATATCCCGATTATCAAATCTTTAATCTTGACGCGCTTACCTATGCGGGTAATCTCGAGAATTTAAGGGATATTGAAGATAAGGAGAATTATCATTTTATTAAAGCTGATATTACCGATGCAGAAGTTATAGAAGACCTTTTTCAAAAATATCAGTTTCAGAACGTGATACATTGCGCGGCAGAGTCGCATGTTGACCGTTCGATAAAAGATCCGCTGGCTTTTGTAAGAACGAATATTATCGGAACCCTTAATTTGCTGAATTCCTTTCGTGACCTATGGAAGGATGATTTCGAAGGAAAATTATTTTATCACATCAGTACCGATGAGGTATATGGAACTTTGGGCGAAACGGGATATTTCACCGAAACTACGGCCTACGATCCGAATTCTCCCTATTCAGCTTCCAAGGCAGGTTCAGATCATTTCGTTAGGGCTTACGGTGAAACTTACGGACTTCCTTATGTCATTTCTAATTGCTCCAATAATTACGGACCGTATCAGTTTCCGGAAAAATTAATTCCGCTGATGATCAATAATATTATTGAAAATAAGGATCTTCCAATTTATGGTGATGGGGCTTATACCCGCGACTGGCTTTTTGTGCAGGATCATGTGGAGGCAATCGATCTTATTTTTCATAAAGGAAAGAATAAGGAAACCTATAACATAGGCGGTAATAACGAAAAGAAAAACCTCGAAGTGGTGAAGCTCCTTTGTGAAAAACTGGATGAGAAATTAGGCCGCGAAAAAGGAACTTCAGAAAAACTGATGAAATTCATTAAAGATCGTCCGGGTCATGACAGAAGGTACGCCATTGATTCTTCAAAACTTCAAAAAGAATTGAACTGGCTGCCGGCTCATAATTTTGAACAGGGGATTGAACAAACCATTGACTGGTATTTGAACAATGAAAAATGGCTGAAGCATGTGATTTCCGGCACCTATCGGGAATATTATGAAAAACAATATTCAGAATGAAAGGAATTGTACTGGCAGGCGGAACAGGAAGCAGGTTATATCCCATAACCAAAGGCGTTTCCAAACAATTGTTATCGGTTTATGACAAACCGATGATCTATTATCCCATTTCTGTTTTGATGCTGGCCGGGATCAGGGAGATCTTAGTGATCTCCACTCCCGAGGATCTCCCGAATTTCAAAAAATTGCTTTCCGATGGTTCCCATTTGGGATTGAATATCCAGTATGCCGAACAACCTGAACCTAACGGACTTGCTGAAGCTTTTATTATTGGGGAAGAATTCATTGGCGACGGGAGTGTTTGCCTTGTGCTTGGGGATAACATTTTCTATGGTCAGGGAATGAGCGCTTTATTGGGGGCTGCTGCTAAAAATTGCGAGCTTGGCCAGAAAGCTACTGTTTTTGGGTATTATGTAAATGAACCACAACGCTACGGGGTGGTAAATTTTGATTCTCAGGGGAAGGCTTTGAGTATTGAGGAAAAACCTTCCAAACCGAAAAGTAATTACGCGGTTACCGGACTTTATTTCTACCCGAATTCTGTAATTGAAATAGCCAAACAAATTAAGCCGAGTGATAGGGGAGAGCTGGAAATTTCCACGGTAAATGAACATTATCTTCAAAAAGATCAGTTAAATGTGGAATTAATGGGAAGGGGTTTCGCCTGGCTGGACACGGGAACGCATGATTCCTTATTGGAAGCAGCTAATTTCATTCAGACTATAGAAAAGCGGCAGGGCTTAAAAATTGCCTGTCTCGAGGAAATCGCCTTTCGGAAAAATTTTATTACCAGGGAACAGTTGAAAGTACTTGCCGAAAATCTCAAAGCAAGTGACTACGGTAAATATCTTCTTGAGCTCAGATAATCAGGTAAAAATTGACTCATTTTTGGCAATTCTTTAAGAGCGTCTTTAACAATTCTTAAATGAGATATTTTATATTTGCGAACTGCAATTGTTAAAATTCAATCTCTTGATTTCTGAAGAACAGAAAAAAATAATTTCTTCCTCTAAAATTTTAGTAACCGGCGGAGCCGGATTCATTGGTTCTAATCTCTGCGAAACATTGTTAGAACTGGGATCTGAGGTGCGATGTCTTGATAATTTTGCTACGGGACACCGTAAAAATATCGAGGCTTTAACCGGTAATTCTTCCTTTGAATTAATGGAAGGTGATATACGTGATCTGGAAACCTGTAAAAAAGCCTGTGGAGGAGTAGATTTTGTACTCCACGAAGCCGCTTTAGGTTCCGTGCCGCGCTCCCTGAAAGATCCGATAACCAGCAATGAGGTTAACGTGACCGGATTTCTGAATATGTTGGTAGCCAGTCGTGATGCCGGTGTTAAGCGATTTGTTTACGCCGCCAGCTCGTCTACCTATGGTGATTCAGAAAATCTTCCTAAGGTTGAAGACATCATAGGAAAGCCTTTATCGCCCTATGCGATTACAAAGTACGTCAATGAATTATATGCTGATATTTTCAGCTCAACCTATGGTTTGGACAGTATAGGTTTGCGCTATTTTAATGTCTTCGGAAGGAAACAGGATCCTAATGGTGCTTATGCCGCGGTAATTCCAAAATTCGTGATGCAGTTCATGAAGCATGAGAGTCCGGTGATCAATGGCGACGGAACTTATTCGCGTGATTTCACTTATATAGACAATGTTATTCAGATGAATCTGCTTGCCTTGACTACGAAAAATGAGGAAGCTGTCAATGAAGTTTATAATACAGCGGTGGGTGACCGTACCAATTTGAAGGAATTAACACAGCTCTTGAAAAAATACCTTTCAGAATATGATGCGGAAATTAAAAATGTGGAGGTCAAACATGGGCCAAATCGTCCTGGAGATATTCCGCATTCTTTAGCTTCGGTAGAAAAAGCGAAAAAGTTATTGGGATATGATCCGCAGTACAACATAGAAGCAGGATTAAAGGAGGCTGTGAAGTGGTATTGGGAGAATTTGTGAAGAAAAAATTGAAGACTTGGAGACTGGGGGACTAGGGGAAGAGGAGACTGGGATAACAGGAGACTTGGAGACTTGGGGAAGAGGAGACTTGGGGAAGAGGAGACTTGGGGAAGAGGAGAATTTCTGACAACGAGACTGGGAGACTGGGAGAAAAGGAGAGAGGGAGAATAGTATAGTAATAAAAAAGGTTTAGAGAAATTATAAGCAAAGGGATCTTAAAAAGTGAGTAGTTAAGGAAATTGGAAAAAATTAATACGCATAAAGATCTAAGGGTATATCAGCTTTCTTTTGAAGCTGGAATGGAAATTTATAATCTGTCCAAAACCTTTCCAAAAGATGAAACATATTCACTTACTGATCAGATACGAAGGTCCTCGAGATCGGTTTCCGGTAATTTAGCCGAAGCATGGCGCAAACGCAGGTACGAAAAGGCTTTTGTCGCTAAACTTTCAGATTCTGAAGGTGAAGCCGCAGAAACTCAGGTTTGGCTTGATTATGCCCTGGCTTGTAAATATATAGCTGAAAATGAACATTCTGACATTTATACAAAATATAACAGCATTTTAGGAATGATAGTAAAGATGATTATTAATCCGAATAAATGGACGCTTTAAGATTTGGACAGGGGGAAAATGAGAAGAGGAGACTTGGAGAAGGGGAGACAAGGAGAAAAAGGGGACTGGGAGACTAGGAGACTTGGGGAAGAGGAGAGTGCTTAACTAAAATTATTTAGTTTAAAATTCAGAAAAAATGAATAGAAAAAATTATAGAAATATTGAACAAATTAATAAATATTCTCCCGGTTCTCAAGTCACCCTAGTCGCCATGTCAAATAAAAATTGAAAGAAAGCTCTCAATAAAAATATGAATACTAAAACTAATAAAAAATTCCCCCCGTCCCACAGTCTCCCTGTCGCCAGGTTAAATAAATCAATATAAAAAAGATCTATATATAAATGAATACTATACCAAATAAAAAAGAATCACCCAGTCCCCAGAACACTGGCTCCCCAAGTCCTAAATTAGCCGTCATTGGTCTTGGATACGTAGGTCTTCCGCTGGCCAGATTATTTGCTGTTAAATATCCGGTTGTGGGTTTCGATATCAACCAGGCGCGGGTGAATGAATTGATGAAAGGAAAAGATTCCACGCTGGAAGTGGAAGATGATTTACTTCAGTCAGTTCTTAAAAAGGATAAGTCCGTTGAAAATGGTTTGTTTTGTACTACAGATCTCAGCCAAATTGAAGACTGCAATTATTATATCATTACCGTGCCTACTCCGGTAGATAAAAATAACCGTCCTGATCTTACTCCGCTTTATAAAAGTAGTGAAACGGTTGGGAAAGTTCTGAAAAAAGGAGATGTCGTGGTTTATGAATCTACCGTATATCCCGGTGTGACCGAAGATGAATGTGTTCCGGTTTTGGAAAAATTCAGCGGACTCCAATTCAACGAGGATTTCTTTGTAGGCTATTCACCTGAGAGGATAAATCCCGGCGACAAGGAGCATACTGTTGAGAAAATTCTAAAAGTTACCGCGGGTTCTACTCCGGAAACCGGCCGGAAAGTAAATGAACTTTACGCATCTGTGATCACTGCCGGCACCCATCTCGCGCCCACTATCAAAGTGGCTGAGGCCGCCAAGGTCATTGAAAACTCGCAGCGCGATATTAATATCGCTTTCGTCAATGAGCTGGCGAAGATCTTTAATATGATGGGTATCGACACTCAGCATGTCCTGGAAGCAGCAGGTACCAAGTGGAATTTTTTACCATTTAAACCCGGATTGGTGGGTGGCCATTGTATAGGTGTAGATCCGTATTACCTGGCTCAAAAAGCACAGGAGATCGGTTATCATCCCGAGATCATCCTTGCTGGACGAAGAATGAATGATAGTATGGGGCAATATGTGGCCGGGGAAGTTGTAAAACTAATGCTTCAGAATGATCTTAAAGTGAAAGGAGCCAATATTCTGATTTTGGGTATCACCTTTAAAGAAAACTGCCCCGACGTCCGCAATACCAAAGTGGTTGATGTGGTAAGGAATCTTAAGGAGTATGGAGTGAATCTGACTATTTACGATCCGCTTGCCAATCCGGAGGAAGTGAAACATGAATACGGCCTTAATACCACCAGTAAATTACCTCAGCAAAAATTTGACGCTATAGTGCTCACAGTCGCTCATAAAGAATTCCTTGATCTCGAATTAGATGCTTTAAAGACTGAAAGTGCTGTGGTTTATGATGTCAAGGGAGTTTTAGGGGATAGGTGTGATAGGAAGCTGTGATTGGTGATTGGGGAATGGTTAATCGGGGATTGGAGATTGGTGATTGGTGATTGGTGATTGGTGATTGGGAAATGGTTAATCGGGGAATGGTGATTAGTGATTTGGAATTTGTGAATCGTTTGTTTTTACTTAGCAATACTTAAAAGTTGAAAACTTAAACCTAATGCCAAAAACAAAAATGTTTGACGAGTTAACCAGTTAACCAATTAACTAACTAACCAATTAACGAAACCATGGCTGAAAATTTTGAAAAGCTTGAGTGTTGGAAAAAGTGTTTTGAGTTGAAGAAAGTAATTAAAGAACAGATTTTGTCTAATTTGCCTGATTCTGAAAAATATGATCTTCATTCACAGCTTTTAAGGTCTTCCCGTTCAGCAACTGCAAATATTGCCGAAGGCTGGGGAAGGTATCATTATAAAGAAAACATCAGGTTTCTTTTAAACGCCCGAGGTTCGGTAGCTGAAGTACTTGATCATTCTATAGAAGCTAATGACTGTGGATATATAAAAAATGAAGTTTTAGAAAAAATAAGAGAGATAACCGACTCGTGCATAAGATTGATTAATGGTTACATAAAGTATTTAAGAAATCAAAATGAATTAAAAAGTTGATATGGAGATAAACTGTTTGGACTTTCCAATTAACCAGTTAACCATTTAACTAATTAACTTTTAGGAAATGAATATAAAAAACATCTGTTGCATCGGTGCAGGATACGTGGGAGGTCCAACAATGGCCGTTATCGCGCAAAAATGTCCTGAGATCAATGTAACTGTAGTTGATATCAACGAAAAACGAATTGCAGCCTGGAATGATGAAAATGTGGAGAATATTCCCATTTATGAACCGGGACTTTCAGATATTGTAAAAGAGGCAAGAGGTAGAAATTTATTCTTTTCTACCGATATCGATGCTGCGATCGATAGGGCAGAAATGATCTTTATTTCGGTGAATACTCCTACCAAGACCTATGGAATTGGAAAGGGTATGGCTGCCGATTTAAAATATATCGAGCTTTGTGCACGCCAAATCGCACGTGTTTCAACGACAGATAAGATTGTAGTTGAAAAATCGACTTTGCCTGTAAGAACTGCCGAAACCTTAAAAAATATTTTAACCAATACAGGAAACGGAGTTAATTATCAAATACTTTCCAACCCTGAATTCCTTGCTGAAGGTACCGCGGTAGAAGATCTGCTGGATCCTGATCGCGTGCTTATTGGCGGAGATATTGATACCGAGGCGGGTAAAGATGCAGTCCAGTCCCTTGTCGATGTCTATGCTCACTGGGTAGAGAAAGATCATATTTTAACCACAAATGTCTGGTCTTCTGAATTGTCAAAATTAACTGCCAATGCCTTTTTGGCACAACGAGTTTCAAGCATCAACGCGATGAGTGAACTCTGTGAAAAGACGGGCGCCGATGTAAATGAAGTAGCGAAAGCCGTGGGAATGGACTCACGAATAGGTTCTAAATTCTTAAAAGCTTCGGTAGGTTTTGGTGGAAGTTGTTTTCAGAAAGATATTCTGAATCTGGTTTACATTGCTAAAAGTTTCGGTCTGAATGAAGTGGCAAATTACTGGGAACAGGTCATCCTTATGAATGATCATCAGAAGCGAAGATTTGCGGCCAATATGGTTCGAACGCTTTTCAATACTGTTTCCGGCAAGAAAATAGGCTTCCTGGGCTGGGCATTTAAAAAAGATACCAACGATACCCGTGAATCGGCAGCTATTTATGTAGCCGATTATCTGCTGAATGAACAGGCTGAAATTGTAGTTTACGATCCAAAAGTAAAAGAAGAACAGGTTTATGCCGACCTGGATTATTTGAATACCCGTTCCGAAGAAGAAAACAGGAAGAGGGTAAAAGTGGTTAAAGATCCTTACGAAGTGACCAAAGAAGCTCATGCGGTGGCAGTTCTTACCGAATGGGATGAGTTTAAAGATTATGACTGGCAAAAGATATATGATGAAATGCTGAAACCGGCATTCCTTTTTGACGGACGCAGAATGCTGGAAAGAAAATCGAAAGAAAAGATAGGTTTTGAATTTTACGCGATAGGGAGTTAGTGAAGATGTGAAGATGTGAAGAAGTGAAGAAGTGAAGAAGTGAAAAAGTGAAAAAGTGAAGGGGTGAAGAGGTGATGGAGTGATGAAGTAAAGGGGTGATGAAGTGATGGAGTGATGAAGTGATGGAGTGATGGAGTGATGGAGTGAAGGAGTGATGGAGTAATGAAGTGATCTTGTGATGTAAAATAGGGAGAGAAATTTGAATTTTTGAAATGAAATCACATAAAGATTTAACAGTTTATAAAAAAAGTATTGATTTCGTTGTTGCGGTTTACGAGGTGACCAGACGTTTTCCTGCAGATGAAAAATTTGGATTGATAAGTCAGTTGAGGAGAGCGACCGTTCCTATTCCTTCAAATATTGGTGAAGGTGCTGCAAGAAAAGGAAGTAAAGAATTTAGTAGGTTTCTTTATATTTCTTTGGGTTCATTAGCAGAAGTAGAAACTCAACTGGAAATCCCATTAAGACTGGGATTTATAAAGGAAAATAAAGAATTGGAAGAACAATATTAGAAGAATGTTGTTAAAATTGATAAATAGTTTAAAGTGAGTTGTAATGGATCAAGTAATGCAATGATCAGTAACAGATGCTAAGAAGAGATGCAGAAAATAGGTAAATTCAAGGTCATAGCGTTACATGATCACTCGGTCACAACATTACAGCGTCACAATATAAAAGACAATGGATAAAAATTTAGGAATCGCCATCAAAGCTGCTCTTGATGCAGGAAAAGAAATTATGAGCATTTATAATTCCGGGGAATTTAACGTGGAGGAAAAAGGAGATAATTCTCCCCTTACAACTGCTGATACCGCTTCAAACGTAGCGATAAATGAGTATCTCAAATCTACTGATATTCCAATCATCAGTGAAGAAAATAAACAAACCGACTATAAAGAACGAAAAAACTGGAAAAAATGCTGGATTGTGGATCCTTTGGATGGTACTAAAGAATTTTTAAAACGCAATGGTGAATTTACCGTCAATATTGCTTTGATTGAAGACAAACTGCCGGTAATGGGGGTGATCTATGTGCCGGCGCAAAATCTTTTATATTATGCCGATAAAGAAAACGCATACCGGCAAAAAGTAGAAGCCGATTTTAATTCTTTCGATCATTCAAATTCTGAAAAAATTGGGCCTAAAAAGGTTACTGATAAAATTCAGGTGGTTGGAAGTCGCTCCCATATGAATGAAGAAACAAGGAATTACATTTCTATACTTGAGAAAAAATATGAAAAAGAAACTGAGGTTGTTTCCAAGGGAAGTTCTTTAAAATTTTGTCTTGTTGCCGAAGGGAAAGCCGATGTTTATCCACGTTTCGCTCCTACTATGGAGTGGGATACAGCTGCCGGACAGGCAATATGTAAAGCGGTTGGCTTAAAGGTGATCGATCAAAAGACGGGTGAAGAAATGCTTTATAATCGTGAGAAGCTCTTAAATAATTATTTTTTGGTTTCCGCAATTGGCTAAAACTTATAAAAGACATATCGCTAAATCGGTTACCTGGAGAATAGTGGGAACACTCGATACCATTACCCTCTCATGGGTCATTACTGGAAATCCCTGGATGGGCTTGAAGATTGGATTTACCGAGGTGATCACTAAAATGGTACTGTATTATCTTCACGAGAGAGTATGGTTCAATATCAAGGCCGGAGTTACTCAAAATGGAGATAGCAGAAAGCGTCATATCGCCAAAACGGTGACCTGGAGAATTGTAGGCACTTTAGACACCATGACTTTAGCATGGATTTTAACCGGAAATCCTGTTACAGGACTTAAAATTGGAGTTGTAGAGGTATTTACAAAAATGTTGTTGTATTATTTGCATGAACGCGTTTGGTATCATTCCGATTATGGACTTGAACAGCGAAGTAGTCACGAAATAAAATCAAAAGATGAATATAGTTCCACATGATTTCCATATATGCCGTAAAGATCGGCAGGATTTAAAAAAACACCGATCTTTCGTTGTATGGTTCACCGGACTTTCCGGTTCGGGAAAATCGACTCTGGCCAATATGGTTGAAAAAAAACTTTTTGAAGCCGGTATTCATACCTTTTCCCTGGATGGTGATAACATCCGGAAAGGACTCAATAGTAACCTGGGGTTCAATGCGGAAGACAGGAGAGAAAACCTTAGAAGAATTTCTGAAGTTGCCAAACTTTTTGTAAACTCCGGCACTGTTGTGATCGCCTCTTTTATTTCCCCGCTAAAGGCCGACAGGCAGGTAGTAAAAGATATCATAGGGGACGATGATTTTATTGAAATCTATGTAAATACACCTATGGAAGTTTGTGAGGCCAGGGATGTAAAAGGCCTGTATAAAAAGGCGAGAGCAGGAGAGATCAGGAATTTTACAGGAATTGACGCGCCTTATGAGGCTCCTAAAAATCCTGATATTGAAATAAATACCAAAGAAGAAGAGGCCGGGAAATCGGCTGAAAGAATAATTGTATTTTTGCAAAAAAAACTCGAAATCAAATAAAATGAGTAAATATTATCTGAATTATCTGGATGAACTTGAATCGGAAGCGATTTTTATACTTCGTGAGGTTTGGGCGCAGTTCGAGAATCCTGTAATTCTGTTTTCAGGAGGTAAGGACTCTATTGTAGTCACGCACCTGGCCAAAAAGGCTTTTTATCCAAGTAAAATTCCGTTTCCTCTGATGCATGTGGATACCGGGCATAACTTTCCTGAAACGATAAAATTCAGGGATGACCTTATAGAAAACCTGGGGGCGAAATTAATTGTTGGTTCTGTCCAGGAATCTATTGATAAAGGAAGAGTCGCTGAGGAAAAAGGTAAGAATGCTACACGTAATGCACTTCAAATCACCACACTTCTTGATGCGATCGAAGAAAATAAGGTTGATTGCGCGATAGGAGGCGGACGTAGGGATGAAGAAAAAGCACGTGCGAAGGAGAGGTTCTTTTCCCACCGAAACGATTTCGGGGAATGGGATCCTAAAAATCAGCGTCCGGAACTGTGGAATTTATTGAACGGAAAACATTTCGAAGGTGAGCATTTCAGAGCATTTCCTATAAGCAACTGGACCGAAATGGATGTCTGGAACTATATAAAACGGGAAAACATCAGTATTCCTTCGCTTTATTTTGCCCATGAAAGGGAAGTTGTATTCAGGAACAATTCCTGGATCCCGGTTTCGGAATATCTGAACCTGGAAGAAGGAGAAAAAATCGAGAAAAAGAAGATCCGTTTTAGGACCCTGGGAGATATCACCATTACCGGCGGCATAGAATCGGATGCAGACAGCCTTGAAAAAATTGTTGAAGAAGTTTCTGCAATGAGAAAAACCGAACGGGGAGATCGTTCCGATGATAAAAGGAGTGAGACTGCGATGGAGGATAGGAAGCGCCAAGGATACTTCTGATTGCACTGATTAATACGGATTGCACGGATTGGATGGGAGACAATAAATTACTTTTCGAGGAAGAAACCTACAAGATCATTGGTGCGTGCATGAAGGTGCATCGAAATCTTGGAGCGGGTTTTTTAGAATCAGTTTATCAGGAGGCTTTGGAAAAGGAATTTAATTCACAGAAAATTAATTTTCAGAAACAATTAAAATTGAAACTAATGTATGACGGACAGCCGATGAAGAAATTTTTTGTTGCTGATTTTGTGTGTTTTGAAAAGATCCTTATTGAAATAAAAGCTGCTTCATTTCTGATTAAAGATGCCGAAGCTCAGGTTATAAATTATTTAAGGTCCACTGAACTGCCCTTGGGTTTATTAGTGAACTTCGGACAAAAAAGCCTCGTTTGGAAAAGATTCATCAATACAAAATCGGCGTAATCCGCCAAAATCCGTGAAATAATTGAGCCTGATATTTAGATTAGATTAAAAAATATGTTTACCTATGATAATTGATAACAACCAACTACTAAGATTTACAACAGCAGGAAGCGTAGACGACGGTAAAAGTACCTTAATTGGTCGCCTGCTATACGATTCTAAATCTATTTTTGAAGATCAGCTGGAGTCGGTGAGTGCGACAAGTGCAAAGAAAGGCCATGAAGGAGTGGACCTGGCGCTTTTTACCGATGGACTTCGGGATGAGCGCGAGCAGGGGATCACTATAGATGTGGCCTACAGGTATTTTACAACGCCTAAGAGAAAGTTCATTATCGCCGATACCCCAGGGCATATTCAATATACCAGAAATATGGTAACTGGTGCTTCCACTGCAAATGCTGCTGTGATCCTAATCGATGCCAGGCATGGAGTGATAGAGCAGACAAAACGACACTCTTTTATTGCATCATTGCTGAATATTCCTCATTTGATCGTATGTGTGAACAAAATGGATCTTGTTGATTTTTCTGAGGATAGATTCAATGAGATCATTGGAGAGTTTGAAGAATTTTCCTCGAAACTTTTAATGAAAGATGTGCGTTTTATTCCTATTAGCGCCCTTTTGGGAGATAATGTGGTAAACAGGTCTGAAAATATGAACTGGTATGGAGGCGGTACCCTTTTAAATATTTTGGAAACCCTTCATATTAGTAGTGATATAAATAAAATTGATGCTCGCTTTCCCGTTCAGACAGTATTGAGGCCACAAAGTGAGGAGCACAGGGATTATAGAGGTTACGCCGGCCGGGTTGCCAGTGGTATTTATAGAACGGGAGATGAAGTTGCCGTATTACCTTCAGGCTTTACCTCTAAGATCAAATCTATGAATGCCGGGGAAAAAGAAGTTGACGAAGCCTATGCTCCCATGTCAATAGCAATGACTTTGGAAGATGATATAGATGTAAGTCGGGGTGATATGATTGTAAAGAAAAATAACCAGCCGGAAGGTGAGCAGGAATTTGATGTGATGCTCTGCTGGCTAAATAATGATCCAGCCAAACCCAGGGCTAAATACACTGTTATGCATACCTCCAAAGAGCAACGTGCCATGATCAAAGAGGTGGTGTATAAGATAGATATCAATTCTTATAATCGAAATATGGAGAAAAAGGATCTTGGAATGAATGATATCGCTCGTGTAAAGATCAGGACAACTAATAGGCTGATGCTCGACTCCTATCGCGATAACCGCATTACGGGCAGTATTATTTTAATTGATGAAAATACTAATGAAACCGTTGCGGCGGGGATGATAGTTTAAGAAATAATGTTCATAAAAAAGATACCGACAAACTTAAAACCGTAAGTATCAGTGTTATTTAACTCCATAACCTTTGCAGTTTTTCTTCCAGTAGTTTTTCTCCTCTACTGGTTTGTTTTCAATAAAAACCTTAAGTGGCAGAACCTTTTTGTAGCTATTGCAAGCTACGTTTTTTATGGCTGGTGGGACTGGAGATTTCTGTCTCTAATCTTGTTCAGTACCCTTGTTGATTTTTCCATCGGCAGAGCTTTAGAAAAGGAAGAAGTTCCAAGTAAAAGAAAAATGCTCTTATGGTCGAGTTTAATAATAAATCTTGGATTGTTAGGGGTGTTTAAATATTATAATTTCTTTCTGGGTTCATTATATGACGTTATTCCAGGACTTAAGGCGACATTAGGATTTAACACTTTGCAAATTATTTTACCGGTTGGAATAAGTTTTTACACTTTTCAGACTCTCAGTTATACCATTGATGTCTATAGAAAACAATTAAAGCCCACCCGGGATTTTATATCCTTTGCGGCTTTCGTTAGTTTCTTCCCGCAGTTAGTAGCTGGCCCTATTGAGCGCGCCTCGAATCTTTTACCCCAATTTTCTAAAAAGAGAGAGTTCAACTATGCTTTGGCTGTAGACGGACTAAGACAAATACTATGGGGGCTTTTTAAAAAGATAGTGATAGCAGATAATTGTGCAGAATATGCTAACATGATTTTTAACCATTCTGGAGAATACAATGGAAGTACCTTATTTCTGGGAGCCGTGTTTTTTGCTTTTCAAATCTATGGGGATTTCTCCGGATATTCTGATATCGCAATTGGAACCGCCAGATTATTCGGTTTTAACCTTATGCAAAACTTTGCCTTCCCTTATTTTTCACGAGATATAGCAGAATTTTGGAGAAGATGGCATATTTCTTTGTCAACCTGGTTCAGGGATTATTTATACATTCCTTTAGGTGGTAGTAGAGGAGGTACAGCTAAGAAGGTGCGAAATACCTTTATCATATTTGTTGTCAGTGGATTTTGGCATGGGGCGAACTGGACTTTTATTATTTGGGGGTTTTTAAATGCTCTTTATTTTCTTCCGTTGTTGTTATCTGGTAAGAATAGAACACATCTGGGTATTGTGGCAGAAAATCGAACCTTACCTAATCTAAAGGAGTTTTTTCAAATTGGGTTGACTTTTTTCTTAACAGTAATAGCCTGGATTTTCTTTCGAGCTGAAAACTTGTCACATGCCTTTAACTATCTAAAAAGTATGTTTTCGTCCTCTTTATTTTCTTTTCCCTCGGTATTTCCCCGTATGATTATTTCTTTGGTTCTATTCTTTATAATTGTGGAATGGAATGGGAGAAACAATGAATATGCCATAGAACGTTTAGGCTTTAATCGTAAAAGGGTTTTCAGATGGAGTTTTTATTTTCTTATTTCAATTTTGATATTTCTTTTTGATGGTAAGGAACAAGCCTTTATTTATTTTCAATTTTAGGAAAAAGTCTTGGAGAAATTCAGATTACATATTTAACCTTTAACCTTGGCTATTTTTCAATATTCCACGAATATTAAAAATTAGAATTTGTATTTATGAAATTATTTATTGAAAAGATTTTGTTATTTCTTTTATTCTTAGCTATCGGTGGCTACTTTATTTTCACTTTGGCAGATGGAAACTCAGATCCTTTCTATACGAGGTTTACCAGTCCCAGGCAATCATCCCTGGTTCTGGGAACTTCCAAGGCAGCTCAGGGAGTGCAACCGGCAGTTCTTAATGAGGTATTAGGTAGGAATGATATATACAATTACGCGTTCACAGTAGCTCACAGTCCCTACGGTCCTGTCTATCTTAGAAGCATAAAAAACAAGTTGGATCCTGGTACTAAAGATGGAGTATTTATAGTTACTGTCGACCCCTATAGTATTGCTAGCCGGGCGGAGAACCCGGAAGATTCTTCGAACTACAGAGAAAATAATCTTGCATTAGCTTCTGTTGAGGATGTTAATCAGGATCCCAACATTAAATATCTTTTATACGAATATCCTTATAAATATATCTATCTTATCACCAAAAAACTCAATTATGTAAGCAATGAAAAATTACATGCAAACGGTTGGTATGAGGTGAATATATCAATGAAGGACAAGGACCATCGGGATAGGGTAGAACGGAAACTTCAGAGTTACAGTAAAAAACTGAAGGATTATAAAAAATCGAAACTTCGTCTAAGATATCTTGAAAAAACTATTAGATTCTTAAAGCAGCACGGGAAGGTATATTTAGTTAGATTACCAGTTTCGGCACCTTTTCTTGAATTGGAAGATCAATTAGATCCCAACTTTGACACGAAGATGAGAAACCTTTCCAAGAAATTTGATATTCCATACCTGGTTATAAAAGATAGCCTATATGACTTTACCGATGGGAATCATTTATACAAGAAATCGGGGTATAAAGTTTCTCAAAAGATAGCGGAATGGATCAAAGATATTCAAAATAGGTAGGTTATAATGATTAAATTTCTAAAAACTTTATCTCTCTATGGTTTGTTATTCCTTTCTTACATGGGAGTTATGTACGGTTATAATAAACTGGATTTGATTGATGCCTTTGGTACGGATAGCAATACGCTCATCTTGGGGGATTCTCACCTTCAGAAAGCTTTGGACCCCAAATATTTTTATAAAGCAAGAAATATTTCTCAAACTTCAGAGCCTTACGTTATTACTTTTTTAAAGCTCAAACGTTTTTTCAATCGGCATCCCAAGGTAGATACCGTTCTTCTAGGTTTTTCCTATAACAATTTATCAAGCTATAATGACTACAAATTATCGAATAGTAGATGGTCCCATGAAATGTTCAAAAGATATTATTCTCTTATAAAATATCCGGAGCTATCGAAGATGGTACCGGTGGATTACCATGGGCTCATTAAAACAAAATTCAAGGAACTATGTTTGTTTCCCCATTTCAAAGAAAATTGGGAGGGGGATTATACAAATTTTGAATATTCTAATGTTAAAAATGCAGAAAGACAAATTAGAATCCACTTTTTTCATAATAAGAAACAGGCGGATATTTCAAAAGTTTCTTTGAAGTATCTTGACTCTATAGTTAATTTTACAATTAAAAATCGAATAAAATTATTTCTAGTAAGTACTCCATTGCATCCTTCCTATTTGAAAAGAGTCCCTAAGGAATTCAAAAATGCATTTTTAAAAGAAAAGTCAAAATTAGCCAAAAGAGGGATTATTACTTTGGATTATTCCCAAATGCAATATGATGATTCACTTTTTTTGGATTCGCATCATTTGAACGAGTACGGCTCATCTAGGTTTTCACTTCAATTATCCAATGACTTGAAAAATCTACAGTAGGAAATAGCTAGTTTTCATATAATCTATTAAGGACTGAAACTTATGCAATGGATTTTGGTAAGCTATGAGTTCTAATTTAGTTTGAAGAATAGTAAAATATTTTTAAAGGTTTAGAGCTTAATAAGTGCAATCTAAATTAAAAAAGGAAATTAGAAAGAATTGATGAAGTATAAAAAAATAAAAAATGCAAAAGGAATCATTTCAAGATTAGAACCCTGCCCCGTTTGATACACGATTCCTAAAAGGACAACCGTATTACCGGCAGGCCCATATAATAGATGCAAATACTAACGAAACTGTCTTAGTGGAGATGGTTATATAATAAACCCAATAAATTAATATTATAGACTATTCTTTCTACTCTATTCTTAATTTTAAGAAAATAGTCGGGGAGATTTATTACAATATGCCAGAAAAAATAAAGTATGAAAATTTGGTAAATAGTAACTAAAGCTATGTCATTTATATACATCTTCAAAAATCAAAAAAATCATGAGACCAGACCCTATTTTTTTATTGGGAGCTCACAAATCGGGAACTAGCTTAATTAGGGCTCTATTTGATGGGATTTCCAGATATGCCGTTCTTCCAATTGAAACTCATCCATTTCAAATTCTAGATTATGGTATAAGATATCCCTACAGGAAGCAAAATCCAAAATCTTTGCACTTTGGCGAGGCACAAAAAAAAGGACTTGCTTGGATCAGAAAAAGCAATATAAATGTTGACAAATATTCAGATAGCTTAACTATTGATATGTTTGATGAAGATCGGTTTCAAAAAGAAATCGAGAAGAATCAATCATGTATGAATGAAAAGAGATTTCTGGAAGATTATTTCTCAGCCGTTTTTATATCTTATAAGGGTAATCATTCCTTAAGGGATACTCAAAGGTTTGTTGAGAAATCTGTTGAAAATATGGAGTTTGCTGCAGATCTAAAAAAAATTTATCCTGAAGCCAAATTTATCCACATAATCCGTAATCCTTACTCTAATTTGGTATCACTAAGAAAATATAAAGGGAAGAAAAAGTATCCTTTTTTGGATAAACCTATTAAGGCCCTATATGAGTCTTATTATTATTTGGACCGGAATGAGAGACTTATTGATAATTATGAAATCATAAAATATGAAGATCTAATTAGCCGACCAGAAAATACTCTTAGGCGCATGTGTGAAAACTTGAATATAACCTTTAATTCAAAGATGCTAGTACCCACCATAAATAATGGTAATAGCTGGAAGGGTAATAGCACAACGGATATGAAATTTTCAGGAATATCAGATGAAAAATTATATAATTGGAAAAAGGAGATATGCCCACTAGAGATAGCATTTGTAAATAAATTGTTTCCACATGTTCTTGACCGCTTCAAGTATGAAAAATTAGATACTAAAAAGAAATTAAGAAGAAACAGTTATGAGAGCTTAAGAACTTATTGTTATAATAGGATCTATCTTTCTCGTGCAGTAGCCTTGTTTTAATAGTTTGAAAAATAAAGATCTATGTCTCCACAGTGCAAAACAGAAGAGGTCAATGATACCAAAAAATTAAAAATATTATTTATTGTTAGAAATTTTCCTACTATTTCTGAGACTTTCATTTTGAACCAAATAATTTATTTGATTAATCAAGGGCATTACTTAAGAATTCTTGCAATCAATTATAAAAAAACCCCACTCCAAAATCAAATAGAGGAATATGATTTGATGAATAGGGTAGAATTCATAAATATGCCACCAAATCTAGGGAAACGATTTATAAAATTTTTAAAGCTCCTAAGGAGTCATAATTTTAAGAAAAAAATAACCCTATTGAATCTTTTAAATCCATTTAAATATGGTAAAGAGTCTCTTAATCTAGCAGCTTTTTACAAGGGGTCGTGGATTAATCGATTCCAAGATGATTTTGATATTGCACATGCTCATTTTGGTTTCACAAGTGATATCTTTTTCAAGGCCAAAGAGGTGGGTTTCTTTAAAAAAACCAAATTAATAACAAGCTTTCATGGTCATGACATGGTGGTTTCCGAAATAAAAAAGAATAGGAAGAGATATAAAGAGTTATTTAGTAGTAACAGCATTCTTACCACGAATAATTTATATGCCAAGAGTTTACTTTTAAAAATCGAACCAGGTTATGAGCCTATTCATTTGTTGCCTGTTTCATTAGATACCAATCTATTTGATGGTCGTTGTATAAATGATTCTAGGAATGTGAAAATTGTTTTCTGTGGTAGATTGGTCTTTTGGAAAGGTCCACACTTATTTGTTGAAATAGCAAATTTTTTAATAAATACAAAAAAGATCAAGAATATTGAGTTTGAAATGATAGGAGAAGGAAAAGAAAGAAGCCATATTGAGAGTTTAATAAGAGAATATAATTTACAATCATATTTAAAAGTAAGAGGAAGCTTAAAACAGAATGAAATAATTAAAATTTTTAGGCGTAGTCAAATTTTTGTTTCTCCGGGACTAACAGATAAGAATAAAAGAGCAGAAACACAGGGGCTGGTCATTCAAGAAGCTCAGGCTATGCAGATGCCAGTATTGGTTAGCACAGCCGGAGGAATGAGATTTGGTATTTTAGAGCAGGAATCGGGTTTTGTACTTCCAGAAGGTGATATTAAAGGCTTTTGTGATAAAATAGATTTTTTGATTAACAATCCAACGATAAGGGAGGAGATGGGGGCAAAAGGAAGAGAGTATGTTGTCAAGAACTTTGACATAATCCATCTTGGCAAAAGATTGGAAGGAATTTATTATGAGGCTTTAAAAAATGATGCTTGATGAGAAATCATCTGCAAAAAACAAAGGTTGGGGTTATCTGGAGCTTTTTTAATCAGGGGGGTACCCAGGTATTAAACCTTTTGGTGACCTTTGTATTAGCTCGTTTAATTACGCCTGAGGAATTTGGTATTATTGGGATGATAGCCGTTTTTACGGGTTTTGCTAAAATTTTTGTCGATCTGGGCTTTAGTAATGCCCTAATACAAAAGAAATCAATATCTAAAAAAGATATTGACACAGTATTTACATTCAATATCATTTCAGGTTTAGTTCTCACGGGTATTTTTTTCTTTTTTTCCAGTCTTATAGCCGATTTCTATGGAGAAGCAATTTTAAGTAAAATAACAAAGGTCTATTCTCCTATTTTCTTGATTATGGCTTTTGGGGGTGTCAACCAGGCGATGATCATAAAAGCTATGGAGTTCAAAAAAAATACAATAGCGTCAATAGTATCTACAATAGTCAGTTCTACGATTGCGATTGCCATGGCCTACTTAGGCTTTGGAGTTTGGAGTATTTTGTCAAAAATATTATCCGAACAGATTATTACTACTTTATTAGTAATGGTATTATTTCCCGTTCGGCAACAACCCAAATTTTATTATTCATCGTTCCGTGCTTTGGCAAAAAATGGTTTTAATATGGCTGGTGATTCTGTGATCAATTACTGGAGTAGAAATGCTGATAATTTAATCATAGGGAAGTTTTTAGGAGACGGGCCTTTGGGCATATATTCAAAAGCGTATGCCATTATGATGCTTCCTCTTAGGAATATTTCCAGAGTAATAGGAAAGGTTATGTTTCCTTCATTTTCACTTCTTCAGAACGAAGTTGAAAAAATAAAGAGCATTTACCTTAAGGCCACTCGGCTCATAGCTTTTGTAACTTTTCCCTTAATGATGGGATTAGCAATATTGGCAGAACCATTTGTTTTAGTCACGTTTGGCGAAAATTGGGTTCAAATGATACCGATTATTAGAATTTTAGCAGCTATAGGGGCGATACAGTCTGTTTTTACTCTCAACGGTGTGATATTCAATTCTCTTGGAAAACCTGAAATTTCGTTGAGGATATCCATAATACGAAGCATTACAAATATAGGAGCATTCATAATGGGGCTTAAATTAGGAGGATTAAACGGTTTGGCAATGGCATATGCCATTGTAACCTTGTTGAGTGTCTTACCCAGCTTTTATTTTGCGGGCAAACAGATCAATGTATCCATATTAGAGATGTTTAAAAATCTTTTTAATGCTACTGGGAGTACTATCATCATGGGCCTGAGTATTTTTTATATTCAAAAAACTATTGAAAGTTTTTTTTCGACTGCCATTTTGAGGTTGCTAATTCCTACATTGTGCGGTATAATGATCTATTACCTTATAGGCTATTTGTTGGGCTTAGAAGAGTTGAAGTTGGCAAAAAAAATTTTTATCCAAAAAAAGAAGCCCAAAGTGATTTAAAGTATTTTTATGAGTAAAACAGTAACCCAAAGTATCGTAATACCTTCATATAATAGAGGCTCTTTATTAAAAAGGGCAATTGAGAGTGTAATGCAGCAAACACATTTCGACTGGGAGCTTATAATCGTTGATGATGGTTCTGAAGATGGTACTGAGGAGGTTGTTGAGAGTTTTCTTCAGGATAGACGAATAAGCTTTATCAAAAAGAATAATACAGGAGCAGGTGATTCGAGAAATGTGGGAGCAGAAGCGGCTATAGGTGAATACCTGGTTTTTTTGGACAGTGATGATGAAATGAAGCCGGATTTACTGAAAAAGTTTGCGGATGAAATTGAGAATGATGATACTGGTATTGTTTGCTGTGGTTTTGAACAATGGCAGGAAAATAAATTAATTACATCAAAAATGCCCTCAGATTTAGGTCCTGTGTTTTCCAATATCACTGGTTCATTTGTTGCTGGAAGTTTCATGATAAGGAAAGAATGCTTTAGACGCGTTGGTGGTTATGACATAGATCTTGCTTCAGGTCAGCATACGGAGTTATTTATGAGACTTGTTCCTTTTTGTATGGAACACAATTTTCTGTCTAAACACATTTCTGAAGCTTTACTAAAAATACACCTGCATACAGGTGAAAGGATCAGAACTAACCATCGGGCTATCTATCAGGGCACTAAAGGAATTCTCGATAAGCATTTCTCTCTTCTGAATAGAAGTAAAGAGGATTTATTTAATTACTATAACATTGCGGCGTATCATGCGAACGCCATAGGGGAAAAGAAGGAGGCCTACAGCTATTATCGGAAAGCCTTTTTAATGGCTCCCGCATTAAAACCTTTACTCAAATTAATAAGAACGAAATTTTAAAAAATTCAGGAAAAACTATGAAAGTAGCAGTTATATTTGGTACAAGACCAGAGGCGATAAAGTTGGCGCCAATAATAAAGGAATTGGAGAAGAATGGGTTCTTAGATGTTACTGTTATTTCAACTGGTCAACATAAGGAAATGCTGGAGCCAATTCTTGAATGGTTTGAGATATCCCCGGATTATGATCTGGAATTAATGAAACCTAATCAAACTTTGTCTTCTCTTTCTGCCTTATGCATAGAAAGGCTTGAGGTTGTTCTTAATAAAATATCCCCAGATCTTTTAATTACTCAGGGAGACACAACAACAGCCTTCATCTCTTCGTTGGTCGCCTTCTATAATAAAATAAAGGTAGCTCATGTAGAAGCCGGATTGCGTACTTATAACAATCTTTCTCCATGGCCGGAGGAAGTGAACAGGAATTTGATCTCAAAGATTGCAGATTTTCATTTTGCTCCTACGGATAACAATAAAAATAATTTACTGCAGGAAAATGTCACTAAAGAAAAGGTGTTTGTTACAGGAAATACAGTTATAGACGCCTTATTATTTTCAGCGGAGAAGGTAACCAAAGAGAATATATATCCTGAAGAACTTGAGGCTTTCTTTACCGGGGGTCTAAAAGAAAAAAAACTAGTCCTAATTACAGGACATAGAAGAGAAAATTTTGGGAAAGGATTTATTGGAATCAGTGAGGCAATTAGAGCCCTTGCCAATTCCAATCCTAACGTATATTTTATATACCCATTGCATTTAAATCCTAATGTACAGGAAACGGTGAGAGAATATTTGTCTGATCTTGAAAATGTTAAATTAATAAAACCTTTAGGCTATCCAGAATTTATTAGTGCAATGAAAAGGAGCACACTTATTCTTACTGACTCGGGTGGAGTACAGGAAGAAGGTCCCGGTTTGGGGAAACCTATTTTGGTTATGAGGGATAATACAGAGCGGCCGGAAGCTCTTAAACATGGAACAGTGAAATTGGTAGGGACCAACAAATCAAATATTATTAATGCGGTGCAGGAATTATTGTCTAATAAGGAAATTTATGATAAAATGGCAAATGCTGTTAATCCCTATGGAGATGGAACCGCTGCGAAACAGATAGTTTCAATACTTCAGGAAAAGAAAAATTTGGTATGAATCTAATCATTTACAGAGGACCTCTGGAAAGAGCACGACTTGCATTTTTATTTGAGACCCTAAAAGAAAGATATACTGAAATTAACTTTATTTGGATATCTCCACGGGTTAATGAGGGAGATAGAAAATATTATTCCGATTTATTTATTTCGGAATATTCTTTCAATAAGACTTTGATTCTAGAGCATAGATATCAGCATTTTTTTTTAACAAACCGTGCTATCAAAAATTTTATTGGAAATTCTGACCTGAGTTTTCTAGGACTAATTGGATTTTCTTCTCTGGAATTTGGTTACAGTTTGGAAGCTGAGAAAACTGTTTGGTTTATAAATGGTGTTCCAGAAGAGAAAACATTTTCTGAAAACTCTTTTATCCAGAATAAAAAAGTTGATTTATTATGGTTTATAAAGAAAACGATGATAAAAAATATTGATCTCGTAGTAACTGTTTCACACAGGATGAATAGTCTAGTAAAATCTCGATTACAAATAGAGAAAGTATTTGCTGCACCTACCTGTGTTGATACCACTGTTTTTGGAGACTATGATGTTCAAAAGGCTATCGATTTTTGTTATTTAGGTTCCGGGGCAGTGTGGCAGGCCTTGGACCTTGTATCCGAAATTTGGGACGAACTGTACAAAAGGGATTCATCACTGAAATTTAGAGTAATCAGTAGAGATGAGCGGACGGAAATTTTAGCAAAGAACATACCTAGCTCTAATATAGAATTTGTTTCCAGCCATAAATTCGAGGAGGTAGCCAAATACATAGCTGAGTGTAAGGCAGGATTCTTAATTAGAAAAGATCATATTGTAAATAGAGTTTGTTTCCCAACAAAATTAGCCGAATATCTTGCAAGTAACTGTTATGTTGTTTCAACTGAGATCGATTGGGATATCAAAGATTATTTTGATCGGTATAATATAGGTTTATTGGTTTGTTTAAATGAAAGTCCCGAAGCTATGGCAAAGAGAATTTTTGAATTTCACAGGGAATTCAAAAATTCTTCTCTTGATATAGAAGAGTGCACTAAACAACTTGATAGGGATATTTGGAAAAAGAAATTGAAACTGCAACTAAACTGATTTTTAAAGGTAGATCATTTATTAATATTAAAAAGGCTTTTTTGGCATATGAAAATAATGATAGTAATAGATTCTCTTGGGACAGGCGGGGCAGAGAAATCGATGGTGGTATATGCCAAATTTTTAAAAAAGGAGAGTCATGATGTGATTTTTATCTGCAGGGATAAAAGGGAAGTAAGTTATGAGGAAGAAGTAAGAAAATTTGGCATCAATATAAGATTTCTTCAGAATAAGGGTCTTTTTAGTAAGGTGCATGAATTATCCACTCACATTGAAGAATTTAAGCCCGAAATTATACACTCGGTATTAGTTAGTTCAAATATCCTAGTCCGGCTTTCCCGGAGTTTTACCAAGAAAGGAAAAGTGATTCAAAGCTTGGTTAATACTCCATATTCACAGGAGCGAAAAAAAGATAGCAGATTATCATGGCAAAAGTTTCTCCTGGCCAAACAATTTGATTTATGGACTGCAAGGTTATATCCAAGTTTCTACCATTCGATTACTGAAACAGTATTGGATCACTATAGACCGATCTATAGAATTAAGAATAATTATCAAATCATCTTCAGAGGGCGTAATGAAAATAAGAATCTGAAAATGGATAAAGGCAATCATAGATTTACCCTTATAAATGTAGGAAGACAAGAGTTTGCTAAAGGTCAAATAATTCTTTTGAAGGCCTTAAAGTATTTGGAAACAGAATATGGTATTACAGAGATTTACTTGAAAATCTTAGGTTTTGAAGGCAAGTGCAGTAAAAATCTGCAGGATTTTGTATTAAAAGCCGAACTTCAGGATCGGGTTCAGATCCCTGGTTTTGTCAAGAATGTAGAGGAAGAACTTTCCAAATCTTCTGTATTTGTATTTCCTTCTTACTACGAAGGCCTCGGTGGGGCCCTAATCGAAGCTTTTGCGGCCCAACTTCCCTGCATTTGTTCAGATCTTCCAGTCTTGCGGGAAGTGGTAGGTGACGAAAAAGGTGCCTTGTTTTGTGCACCAGGAGATTTCAAATGTTTAGCTGAACAAATCCTGAAATTATACAATAATAAAGATCTTAGAGATTCATTAAGTCAGTATTCTTATTCCAGATTTAAAAAAGCATTTCAATTAAATGCAATAAATAAACAAATGTTTGGTATGTATAAAAGAGTCCTAAAGGCCTAAGTAATGAAAATTCTTCAACTGGTAACAAAACGACAATACAGGGGAGCAGAAGTCTTTGCCGCTAATTTAAGCAAAGAACTTATTGGTTTTGGGCATACCATTATATTTGCGGGAATTTATAAAAATGATGAGAATATCCTTGAAGTAGAAGGAGCGATCAATCTTGATCTTTCAAAAAAAAAGGATGGGAAATTTAATATCAACCTACTAAAACGACTAGTAGAACTTATTAAGGAAACAAACCCCGATGTCATACAGTGCAATGGAAGTGACACCTTGAAATATATGGTGGCTGCAAATTATTTTCTCGATAGAAAACCATTGGTTTATCGAAATATTAGCACAATTAGTCAATGGCTGGATTCTTCATTTAAGCTTTCTTTGTACAGGAAAATTTTTAAAAAGGTTGACCATGTTACTTCAGTGGGCTCTGAATCTATTGAAGACTTGATAAGGACTCTTAATTATCCGGAAGAAAAGACTTCGGTGATAAGGCGGGGAATTCCTACAGAAAAAGTTGATGTTAATTTCAATACGACAAAACTCAAAAGCCAACTTGGCATTCCTTCACAAGCAAAAATTGTAATGCATGTTGGAAATTTTAGCCCGGAGAAAAATCATATCTTTCTTGTAGAAACCTTTCAAGAAATAAGGAAAAAGGATAACCTGGTAAAACTGATATGTGTAGGAGATGGTGTAACTTATAGATTCATTGAAGAAGAGGTAAAAAAGAGAAACCTGGGAGATACTATTTTCTTGCTGGGATTTAGAAAGGAAATTCCGGAATTACTTGCAGCTTCAGATTTTATAGTTCTTTCGAGTCTTGTGGAAGGAGTGCCAGGAGTAATATTAGAAGCAGCGGTTCAAAATAAACCTGCAATAGCTTCAAATGTTGGCGGTGTGAAAGAGGTGTTAATAGATGGAAAAACAGGTTACATTATTGATGAATTTAAGATAGAACTTTTTGTTGATAAAATTTTAAACCTATGTAATAATGATTCGCTAAGAAAAATTATGGGGGATAATGCCGAAAGACTGGTAATTGATGAATTTAATCCTGAAAAAAATGCAAAGAAATTTGAAACCTTATATACCCGCTTATCAGAGAAAAGAACCATTTCTTCTTTGGGTAAAGATAAAAAACTAAAAATCCTTCAGATAATCCAGAAGAAACAATACCGGGGAGCAGAAATTTTTAGTTGTCAATTATCCTCTCAATTAGAAAAGTCAGGTCATGAAGTAGAGATCTATAGCATATATGAGGGTAAAGCAAATCTTTCCTATTCTAAACCGATAAAATCTTTAAAAAGAAAAGAAAATTATCGCTATATAGATTTTCAGGGATGGAAAGCTATTGCCGAAATTGTTAAAAATTTTCAACCGGATATTATACAGGCGAATGCTTCTGACACCTTAAAATATACTGTTTTTTCAAAAAAGATATTTGGTTGGGAGGTCCCAATCATTTTTCGAAATGCAAGTGTAATCAGTTATTACATAAATAGTAGAATTTCAAAGGAACTGAATAGGATGTTACTTAAGAATGTTGATAAGATAGTTTCGGTTTCAGAATCTTCAAGAAAAGATTTAAATGAGGTATATCCTTTTACTACCTTAAAAAGCAGGGTAATAACCAACGGTATCGGCCCCCGTGAAGAGCAACAATTTAAAAATCCGTTTAATGAAAAATGTATTAATATTGTCCATGTAGGATCATTAACACCCGAAAAAAATCATTTTGAATTATTAAAGATCTTTTCCGAATTTTTAAAAATTAAACCCAATGCCCATTTACATATTATCGGAGAGGGCAGGTTGTTTGAAAAAGTTCAATCAAAAATTAAAGTTGAAAGGTTAGATCAAGTTGTAACCATGTATGGGGAAAAGTTACAACCAGATGCATATATTAGCTTTGCGGATATGCTTGTATTACCGAGTTTGATTGAGGGTTTGCCTGGAGTTATTCTGGAAGCCATGTATTTATCTACCCCGGTTATCGCTTATGACGTAGGAGGAATTTCTGAAATTCTCACAGATGAAACTGGCTATCTTATTCCTAAAAATAATATTAAATCTTTCGTGGAAGCCATGTGCAATGTATATGATTCTCAGGATTCTTCTAAAATAGAAAATGCAAAAAAAATCGTTGATGGTGATTTTTGTATTAAAAATTTATCCGATTCTTTTCTTCAAGTGTATTACGAAACGATTGATGAACATAAGTTTTAGACAGTTTATAAATGTCAAAAATTAAGATACTTCACATCATAAAATCCCTCGGCCGCGGAGGTGCTGAAATGTTGTTACCGGAGACCCTGAGTTTGCACAACCGGGATCACTTCGAATTTCACTATATTTATTTTCTGCCCTGGAAAAATCAGATGGTCGGGGAGATCAAAGCACAAGGGGGAACTGTTACCTGTTTCCTGGCAAAAAATAATATTGAGCTTATTTTAAAGCAATCGGAAGTCGTCAGGTATTGCGATAAAAATCAGATCCAATTAATCCATGCTCATTTGCCCTGGTCCGGTTTTCTGGCAAGGCTGATCTATAAAAAAACCGGAATCCCGGTTGTTTATACCGAACACAACATTCAGGAGCGATACCACAAAGCAACAAAACTTCTGAACAAATTCAGCTTTAACCGGCAGAGTATGGCCCTTGGGGTTTCTGAAGATGCAACCAGATCTATAAGAGAGAATATCAAACCTCAAATCCCGGTTCAAACTCTTTTGAACGGAGTGAATACAAGTAAATTTAAACGAGACCTTCAAAAAGGTCTGGCTATCCGCAAGAAATATAATATTCCTGCAAATGCTGTGGTTATAGGAAATATCGCGGTTTTTCGGGAACAAAAGAACCTGACCGCCTGGATAAAGGCCTTTAAAAGAATAAGTGAAAGCAGGGATGCTTATGGTATCCTGGTGGGTGCGGGGCCTCAGGAAGAACAGCTAAAATCTCATGCAAACGAATATGGCCTGGAAGGCAGACTCGTTTTCCCGGGATTGCAGACTGATACGATCTCTTTCTTTTCTGCTATGGATATTTTTATGATGAGTTCCTCTTTTGAAGGCCTTCCTATAGCTTTATTGGAAGGCATGAGTATGGAGTGTGCCATTGTGTCAACTGCTGCCGGTGGAGTTAAGGAGGTGATCAGGAATGGGCAGGATGGCCTGATCTGCGAAGTTGAAGATTGGGAAAAACTTTCTGATCTTTGTCTCAGTCTTATGAACGATCCTGAAAAACTTAAAACCTTCCAAAAAGCGGCCCGGGAACGGGTGGTGAAGAATTTTAGTTTGAAGAGGATGGTTGAGGAGTTGGAGGGGATTTATGGTGAGATTGTGAAGGAGTGATGCTGTGAAGTAGTGATCTTGGGAGGAAGTGATCTTGTGAGGAAGTGATGAAATCTCGACTCCGCTCGATGGGACAATTCATTTAGGACGAGGGGACATAGAGAAGGGGGAGACTTGGAGACTCGGGGAAGAGGAGACCTTGGGACGAGGAGACTTGGGGACGAGGAGAAAAGGGGACACGGCGAAACTGCGAGACTTGGGGGACGAGGAGAAAAGGGGGCTTGGAGACGAGGAGATTTGGAGAGGTTGAAATAAATACCTGGTTTGCTTCACTGAATCCATGAAATCCGTTTAAATCCGTGAAATCAAAATTTGAATAAATGATCATCAGAGAAGCAACAGAAAATGATATTCCCGACATTGTAAAGGTTTTAAAGTCCAGCCTTGGGGAGGATCAATTGCTGCTCTCAGAAAAGGTTTGGAGATATAAGCATATAGACAATCCTTTTGGAAAGTCATTGGTTTTGGTTGCCGAAGAAGATGGAGAAATTATTGGGATAAGGGCTTTTATGAGATGGGACTGGCAGCAGGCAGAGCAGTTATATCATTGTTTTCGGGCGGTAGATACGGCTACTCATCCTGCTCACCAGGGGAAAGGTATATTCAAGAAGCTTACCTTAAAGGCTGTCGAGATAGCGAAGGGGAATGGTGAAGATTTTATTTTCAATACTCCCAACGAAAAGAGCCGTCCCGGTTATTTAAAAATGGGATGGCAAGCCGTCGGTAAAATAAAAGTAGGCCTAAAACCTTCAGTTCATGGTATATTTGGTTTCCAAAAGAAAATAGACTATAATATCACCAGGAGTGGTTCCGGAGAAGATATAGAAAACCTGTGTGAGAAATGGAATTCCGATAAAATGTCGGCGAATAAATTATTTACCCCCAAATCTCCTAAGTTCCTTTACTGGAGATATGAAAATAATCCCCTGCAAAGCTATGAGGTAATGAGTAATAGGAAATTCTATTTGGCAGCTTATGTGAAAAAGAGAAAAAGATTAAAGGAATTGCGCATAGCCGAATGCATCTATGATAAAAGCAGTGTAGAAGCGCAAAAAGAGGTGGACCGTGCGATTAGCAAGCTGGAGAAGAAATTTGGAGCTCAATTTCTGAGTTTTGCTCCGGCTTTTCTGAAAACTGGTTTCCTAAAGATCAAGGGTAATTACGGACCTATCCTGACCCTTCGGAATCTGAATTTATTAGAACAAAAAGAAAAACAATTTCTTCAAATACAGGAGTGGCATAACAGCCTTGGAGATCTGGAATTATTTTAAAGATGTTGGGAGTATTTTTTTTAATCATATTATTTTATCTTCTGAACCAGGTCATCTTTGCGGCCTACACCAAAAGGCATCCTTTTTTTGATAAAAAGAAGATGAACCTTTTATACCTGTATCATCTTGTCTTCTATGGGATCTACTCAGCTTACGCATATTTTAATTTATCTGATTCAAAATCCTATTTTAAATTTTTCGAACAAAATCGTCTTTCCTGGTTTGGATTATTTGGAACAGATACTGCTTTCATTCATTTTTTAGCCTATCCGTTTTATGAACTGGGATTTTCGTATGATATGCTTATGTGTACCTTTTCCTGGTTTGGATATTTAGGCTTTGTTTATGCTTATTTATTCTTCCGGGAAAAAATACCAGTAAAGGTGCAGGTTTTTAAGCGTTTTGATCTAATGACCCTGATCCTGTTCTTTCCCAATATGCATTTCTGGACCGCCTCTCTGGGAAAAGGAGCTCCAATTTTTTTGGGATTGATGATGTTTACCTATGCGATCGCTGAACCAAAATCTCGCCTTCCCATTCTTTTTCTGGGTTCTGCCATTATCTTTTATATCCGACCCCATGTGTTTCTATTTGTAGCTTTGGGAGCTGTAATGGGATATATGAGCGGAAGGGAAAAAATCGCATTATGGAAAAAGATACTCGTATATATTTGTATGATTGGAGCCGTTTATATTGCTCAGGACAAGATCCTGGGAGTAATGGGATTGCAAAATTCAGAGGACATTGTTACAGATTTTGAACAGGCTGCGGAAAAAAATGCCGAAGATTTAAGTAAAGCCGGCTCGGGAGTAGATATGAGCTCTTACCCATTGCCTTTAAAACTGTTTACCTTTTGGTTTCGTCCCCTTTTTATTGATGCTCCCAATTTCCTTGGAATTATTACCTCTGTTGAAAACCTGCTTTATTTATTGTTATTTGTAAAAATTCTCAAAAAAGATTTTATCAAATTTCTTCGAAAGTCTCCTTCCATGGTTAAAATGAGTTTCGTGATATTTTTATCGGCTTCGGTTGCCATGACCTTTGTAATGTCGAATTTGGGAATCATCATGCGGCAAAAGACGATGGTTATGTATTATTTGTTTTTCGTGATCTACTATTATCTCGCTGAAAAAAAGTTTATCAGGATCAAAAAACTGCAGAAATTGAGAGAACGAAGGATAAAGGAAATTGAAGTGGCCGTTTAGGAGTGAAGAAGTTGTGATCAGGAGGAAAGGGGAAGCAGGAGATTTGAGGATGAAGTTGTGAGTGTTCACTGTTCAGTATTGAGTAAAAAATAAATTATAAAGTATTAGTAGAGTAATAGGATTTTTGTACGGAATGATAATAGAAAGAAAAAAGGAGACGCGGAGAAAGGGAGACTGGGAGACGGGGAAAGGATAGATAAACTTGTGAAGTAGTAATGAAGTGATGCTTTGAAAGTGTGATCTTGTGATGAAGTGACAGGTGGAGCAGGAGATTTGAGGATGAAGTTGTAAGTGTTCACTGTTCAGTATTGAGTGAAAATTAATTTACAAAGTATATTAAGAGTGGGATTTTTTAAGGAATGACAAGAGAAAAAAAAAGAAGACAAAGAGAAAGGGAGACTGGGAGACAAAAAAAGACGCGGAGAAAAGGAGACTATTAGACAGGAGAGATTTTTTGGTGAATAAAGGATCCAGAATTTGTATCCGTTGTGGTTTAACCTTATCACTTAGCGCTGATGCAGTTAGACCTTTAGAGTCGAAGTATTCAATCCCGAATTAACAAATTAACCAATTAACCCATCCCATTAACCGATTAACCAATCCCTAATTAACCGATTAAGCTTTCAAAATGAACCAAAAAAAGTATGGCATCTTTACAATTTCCCTGGATTTTGAACTTCTTTGGGGGGTGTTTGATCATACGGAGCCTTCTAATGTTTTTGAATATTTTTCAAATACAAAGAAACTTATTCCGGAACTTTTAAAGGAATTCTCACAACATAATATTCATGTAACCTGGGCTGTTGTAGGCATGCTTTTCAATAAAGGCTGGGATGAATGGAAGCGTAATATTCCGGTGGTGCAATCTGTCTACGAGAATTCAAAACTTTCAGCCTATAACTTTGGAATGGAATTCAAGGCGGATCCAGATTCCGAAATATTTTGTTTCGCACCAGAACTTATAGATACTATTAAGAAAACACCGGGTCAGGAAATAGGAACCCATACCTATAGCCATTATTACTGTGGAGAAAAAGGGCAGGATGTTAAACAATTCGAAGCCGATCTGGAAACCGCTGTGAAATTGGCGACGGAACAGGGAATTTCCTTAAAATCCCTTGTTTTCCCCAGAAATCAACTAAATGAGGATTATCTCAAAGTTTGTTACCAATATGGAATTGAAAATGTTCGTTCTAATCCCTCCAGCTGGTATTGGAAAAACCCTTTAGACTCCAACCTGCCAACTAAAATTGCCCGTACAGGAGATGCCTACGTCAATTTCGGAAAGAAGACCTATCCTCTTTCGAATCTTCAACGCCAGGAAGGCATGCCGCTTCAGCAGCCGGCTAGTCGCTTCTTCAGGCCTTATGAAGAAAATTTTTTTCTTCATAATGTGAAGATGAGAAGGATTCTCAACGAAATGGAAAATGCTGCGAAAAATGCGGAAATTTATCACCTTTGGTGGCATCCTCATAATTTTGGAAACCATCCTCAGGAAAGTTTAAAGGACTTAAAATCGATATTAGATCATTTTTCAAAACTAAAAGAAAAATATAATTTCCAATCGCTAAATATGCAGGAGATTGGAGCTAAGATAAGCTAAGGTATGTGTGGAATAAACGGCGTTTTGACCCTGAATTCTTCGAGATCTGTTCGATCAATTCTTGCGGATATGAATCAAAAAATTATTCATCGCGGCCCCGATGAAGACGGATTTTTCGAAAATGAAAATTCTTCTTTCAGAATCGGTATGGCAATGCGTCGTTTATCTATTATTGATCTTGCAACCGGAAAACAGCCTTTTTATTCTGAAGATGGTAAGATCGCCCTGGTCTTTAACGGTGAAATCTATAATTTCCAGAAACTAAGGCGGCAATTGGAAGCTAAAGGTGTTGTTTTCAATACTACTTCAGATACTGAAGTTATCCTGCGACTATATGAAAAATATGGAACAGATTCTTTCAGAATGCTTGACGGAATGTTTGCCTTCAGTATTTATGATGATAATTTGAAAAAGATTTTTATAGCCCGTGATTTTTTTGGTGAAAAACCTCTTTATTATACCCGAAATGGGAATTCATTTTTTTGGGCATCAGAACTAAAATCAATTGTACCCCATCTTGAAAATAAGCCTTCAATTTCTGTTGAAGGACTCGACCTTTTCTTCCGCTTAACCTATATTCCAGCTCCTTTTAGCATCTATGAGAATATTTTTAAACTGGAAGCTAATTCCTATCTCGAAATTAATTGTGAGGATCTTTCATTTTCTCTAAATAAAATTGTGAAGGAGGAACATATTGAAAAGGATTCTCAAATAAGTTATGAGGAGGCAAAAAAGAAAACTTATGATCTTGTAAATGAAAGTGTGGAAAGCCGATCTTATGCCGATGTGCCTTTGGGAACCTTTCTTTCTGGAGGAGTTGATTCTTCTATCGTTTCTCTTGCCCTGGCTCAACAGAAGGATTATAGAATCGATACATTCTCGATAGGCTTTGAAAAGAAATCTTTTGATGAATCTGATAAAGCAAGAACGGTAGCGAAGCTGATCAATAGTAAACACCATGAATTTATAATTTCCATCAAAGATCTTAGGGATAATATTGACAGTATTTTGTTGAATTTTGATGAACCCTTTGCTGATTCTTCATCGCTTCCTACCTATCTGGTTGCGCATAAAACACGGCAATTTGTAAAGGTTGCGCTTACCGGTGATGGTGGTGATGAGGTCTTTGGAGGTTATAATAAATATTATATGGGAAAAATGAACAGAAAATATACCTCTGTTATTCCCGAACAAGGACACGAAGTCCTTTCTTCTGTATTAAATCCGCTTCTTTCCAGTAAGGATGATAAGAGAGGTTTGAGGTTCAAGGTAAAAAAAACCCTGGCCTCTGTGAATTATGATGGGAACTTCTATTTCAATATCATTTCACTTGCTAATCAGGCCCAGGAATTAAGAGAGCTTTTAAGACCGAAATATTATAATGGTAATATTTGGAGTCACTGGAAAAAGATTTTTCCTTCAAGGATCGAAACTTTAGGTGATTTCAGGCTTGTTGACAAACATATAAGCCTGGAAGGTGATATGCTTGTAAAAGTTGACCGCACCAGCATGCTCACCTCCCTGGAAAGCAGGGCGCCATTCTTAAATAAAAAACTATGGGATTATACCAATTCCCTGCCTGACGATTATTTAATGAAAGGTTGGGACAAAAAGCATATTTTAAAAGATGCCTATCGCAAAGAATTCCCCGACAAATTTTTAGATAAATCTAAAAAAGGATTTGGGGTTCCGGTGGGCGATTGGTTGCGTGAACATCTTTCTGCCGAACTGAAATCTTACTCCAATTATGATTTTTTAGAAAAACAGGGCATCTTCAATACTACCCGCGTAAATACTTTGGTAGAAAGGCATCTAAATTCTAAAGAGGATAATACCTTTAAGGTATGGGCCTTTTACTGTTTTCAGAAGTGGTATAAAAACACCTTTTTGTCCATTTAGTTTTCATTTCAAAAGGAAAAGGAAAACAGCTTTCTATTCCCTTTCCAAAAAAATAGTAGATTTGAGTTAAGTAACCGGCCGGCATGATCAACAAGCAAACTTTTAAGAAGAATTTCTTTTATTTCAATTTCTTCTATGATTATCTGGGTTTAAGGCTCTTTATTGATGTTTTTCTCAGCATTATTTTAGGTCTACTTGATGGTTTGGGAATAGCGATGTTCATTCCGCTTATCCAACTCTCTTTGGGAATAGAATCGGGCGTCGAGGTGAATAATTATCTGGACCGTTTTTTAAATTTTATTTCGATTGAGCTTTCCCTGAAGAATGTATTTTTTTTAATTCTGATCATTTTTTCTTTAAAAGGAATTCTTCGTTTTATGGAGATCACTTACCGCGTTTATCTCCAGCAGTTTTTTATGCGGAAATTAAGATTCGAACATTTGGATCTTTTCAATACTTACGATTATCAGAAATTTTCCGTAGCCGATACCGGGAGAATTCAGAACAGTTTTACCGGGGAAATTAACCGAATCAATGGTGCTTACAAACAGTATTTTAAATCTTTGCATTATTTCGCACTTGTGGTGGTTTATGTGCTTTTAGCCATAAGGACTGCCTGGATCTTTTCCCTGTTGGTGCTCCTCGGGGGCCTTTTGATGAACTTTGTTTTCTCCTATATTTATAAAAGAACGAAATATTTCTCCAAAAAATATACACAGGAAAGCCATCATTTCCAGGGATTGCTGATGCAGGCGATCAATCATTTTCAGTATTTAAAAGCCACGGGACTGAATAGAACCTTCGGCAAACGGATAAAGGACAGGGTAAAAATTCTGGAGAAATACCAGAAAAAACTGGGGATCTCTGAAGCGATTTTAAGTGGGCTAAGGGAACCATTGATAATTATTATTGTCTTTGGTGCTATTTTCACATTTATTCATTTTTCCGAAAGGCCGGTGGCTACCATTATGTTGAGTCTGATCCTTCTTTACCGAGCAATCACTTTTTTTATGGCCATGCAGGAACAATGGAATTTTTTCCTGGGAAATTCAGGAAGTATTTCAAATATTATCCACTTCAGAAAAGAATTAAAGAATAATCAGGAATCCTCAGGAGATATTGTTTTTAAAAGTTTTGACGATAAAATTGAATTAAAAGCAGTTTCCTTTTCCTATGAAAAAAAACGGCCGGTGTTGAAGGATATCGATCTGGTAATCAGCAAAAATGAAATTGTTGCGATCGTTGGGGAGAGTGGTGCC
Source organism: Christiangramia fulva (assembly GCF_003024155.1). Lineage (NCBI taxonomy): Bacteria > Pseudomonadati > Bacteroidota > Flavobacteriia > Flavobacteriales > Flavobacteriaceae > Christiangramia > Christiangramia fulva. Next base: position 3,894,090 of record NZ_CP028136.1, on the reverse strand, counting down.
GGTAAAACTACATTAATGAATATCCTTTCAGGAATTATAACTCCCGATAGTGGCCGTTTTATTGTTGATGGAGAACCGATGAAAAATCTGGACCTGATCTCTTTTAGGAAAAAGACCGGGTATATAGTTCAGGACCCCGTTATTTTTAATGATTCGGTATTTAATAACATCAGTTTCTGGAAAGAAAAAAATAATGCAAGTCTTGATAGATTCTGGAAAGCCGCAGAAAAAGCGGCAATCGATTCATATATTAAAAGCTTACCATATAAGGAAGAAACTCTGCTGGGTTATAACGGAATAAACATCAGTGGAGGTCAAAAACAGCGATTTTCTATTGCCAGGGAACTATTTAAGGAAACTGAAATTCTTTTTATGGATGAGGCGACTTCTTCCCTGGATAGTGAAACAGAGAATGAAATTCAGAATAACCTGATCAGCCTTAAAGGAAAATACACGATGATTATCATTGCCCATCGCCTTTCAACGGTGAAATTTGCAGATAAGATCATTGTTTTAAAAGACGGTCGCATCGAATCCAGTGGTACCTATGCCGAACTGATGTCGAAAAGTAAAGAATTCCAGCGGATGGTCCGCTACCAGAGCCTTTAAAATGACTGAAAAAAGAGTATCTATAAGATTTGCGGCTTTCGTTATCACCTATAACCGGGTTCAGGTTCTTCCTGATACTATAAAAAAAATACTGTCTCAGTCCTTGCCTCCTGAAGAACTTTTAATTGTTGATAATAGTGATAATGATACTACCGAAAAATTGGTGGAATCCTTGTCAAATCCTAAAATCTCCTATTATAAGGTTGGATATAATTCAGGACCAGCAGGAGCTTCGAAAATAGGGCTGGAGCAATTGGCTAAGGAAGGGTTTGAATGGATCTACTGGGGAGATGATAATAATCCGCCGCGGGATGATAGCGTTTTTAAAAGAATGCTGGAGTGCATAAACCGCTTAGAAAAAGAAAGCCGAAAACCCGGTTTAATGGCCGGCACCGGAGCTTCTTTTAATAGCCTCACTGGAAGAATAAGATCTCATTCCAATGCTGAATTAAGAGGAAAAGAAATATTGGAGACCGATGTTGTGCCGGGAGGACATACCTTATTTGTGAATTCGGAATTAGTTCGAAGAAAAATTCTTCCCGATCCCAATCTTTTTTTTGCCTTTGAAGACCTTGATCTAAGTTTAAAATCGAAAAACGCCGGTTTCCATAATTTCGTGGATGCCAGGACCTGGCTTCAGGTTCGTTATAAATACGGCGATTCAGCCGAAGACTATCGTCCGAATCTTAAAAAGAAAGAAGTTAACAGGAATCGTGAATTTTATTCTGCACGAAATCTTTTACATATATTCTACCAGCAAAGGTATTATTCAGCTTTTGCTTTTACCTTCCTGAAAATTCTGATAAAAATACCTTTGGGTTATTTTAAAAAAAGTGGATCTAAAAGTTCAAAAATTTATACCAGGGCTTTGAAACAATTCTTAACAGGAAAGTATCAAAATAATCTTAAGGTTGATTGAGTTTACGGAAATCCTTTTAAATTGCCGCTAATAAAGATCGTTTCATGAATTTCAAAGAAGACAGGCTTTTACTTCTGGATTGTACGCTGCGGGATGGCGGATACTATACAAACTGGGATTTTCCTGAGGATCTTCTAATTTCATATTTCGAATTGACCAATCAACTGCCTTTGGATTATATTGAAATAGGTTATTTTTCAATTCAAAAAGAAGATTACCACGGAGCTTTTTACTACCTGCCGCAAAAAGTGCTCGAAAAGTGCTGCGACCGCTCCATTCATAAACTGGCGGTAATGATCAATGAAAAGGAAGTTAGTGAAAATGATTGTTCTTCCTTACTGGAAAATGCAAAAGGTTATATCGATTTGGTTCGGCTCGCAGTAAAACCGGAAAATCTTGAACGATCTTTAAAACTTGGCAAAAGAATAAAGGAAGAAGGTTTTGAGGTGGCTCTAAATCTTATGTACGCAAGTGAATGGCAGGATAATTATCCGGGAAAAGAAATTTTGCAGCAGATAAATGAAGGTTTTGATTTCTTTTATCTGGTGGATTCTTATGGAGGAATGTTTCCCGATTCTGTACAAAAATGTCTTGCCTATTTGAAATCTGAATTAACTATCCTAATTGGATTTCATGGCCATAATAATCTGGAACTTGCTCTGGCGAATTCTTTAGCTGCGCGCAATTCCGGTGCAGGAATTATTGATTCCACTGTTCTAGGAATGGGTAGAGGTGCCGGGAATTTAAGAACGGAACTTTTACTGAGTGTCCTTTTTAAAGAGCAGATTATCGAGCTGGATCTGGATGTGCTGAATTCGATCAGCGATATTTTTGAAGAATTTCGGGGGAAATATCACTGGGGCACTAATTTGCCTTATATGGTTTCGGGTATCAGATCCCTTCCACAAGATGCCGTTATGTCACAAGTGAAAAAGCGATTTTTTTCGTTGAATTCCTTTAAAAAAGATATCTCGACGAAAAAAGAGCCCGTTTCAGAAAATTATAAATTTCCCAAATTTGAAAAAGCCATTCTAATAGGTGGTGGGGATTCAGTGAAATCCCATTGTGAAGCCATAAACGAATTTGCCGAAAATGAGAAAAATATTCTTATCATTTTTGCCAGTTCTAAAAATGTTACCTGCTTTTCAGAGAGTTCTAATTTTCAACTTCACTTTTTAGCCGGAAACGAAGGAAAACGCTTGCAATCTCAAAAAGAAATCAAAGATTTTTCAAATAGAATTGCCATTTTAGCACCCGATTTCTTTTCAACTTTGACATATATCCCGGAAAATCTTGAAAAGCAGTCAATAAAACTGAAAAGCAAAGATTTTGACCAGAAGTACCAGCGCTCCATGACTGCCTTGATATTACAGTTTTGTCTGAAACATTCTATAAAAGAGCTTTTTGTTACCGGTTATGATGGTTATGGAGGAACTATGACCAAGGAAGAACTTGAACTTTTCGAGGAAAACTCAAGGATTTTTGAAGATTTTAAAGATGAACTTAAAATCTGGAGTTTAACCCCAACCGAATATTCATTAGATTCCAGATCAATTTATACCTTAATTTAGTGAGCCTCGCATTATTCATACCTGTAAGAAAAGGGAGTGAACGTGTAAAAGAAAAGAACACGAGAAAATTCTCTGATATCCCCGGCGGATTACTTGAGTTGAAACTTAACCAGTTACTTAAAATTACTTCTTTTACCGAGATAATAATTTCAACCAATGATCCCCAATGTATCGAGATTGCTGAAGGTTTTAAGGAGAAGTTAAGTTCCTTAAAGATAGTCCAACGTCCTGAAGAACTTTCTTCTTCAGAAACAAAGCTTACCGACCTTATTAAATATATTCCTCAAATTACCCAATGCGAACATATTTTATGGAGCCATGTGACCTCGCCATTCTGCCAGGCAGAAAATTATCGGGATGCCATTGAGAAATTCAGGAATCTTGAAAATCATGATTCATTGATGTCGGTAGAATGTAAAAAAGAATTTTTTTGGGACCGAAAGAAGAAAAGATTGGCCAACGCCAAGGGAAATCAGGTATGGCCGCGTTCACAGGATCTGGAAGAAATTTATCAGGTGAATAGTGCCATTTTCCTGGCCAGTAGGAAGTTTTACGAAAATGGAAACAGAATTGGTAAAGATCCTTTTTTATATGAAATGAATAAATTGGACTCCTGGGATATTGATACCGATCTTGATTTTAAATTAGCCGAAGCGATTTATGAAAAATTTTATCGATAAAAATGTAATATTCTGGGATTTTGACGGTGTGATTATCGATTCGGAAAAGGTGCGGACCTATGGATTCGAAAAAGTACTGGAAGATTATCCAAAAGACCAGGTACAACAATTGGTTAAATACCATCATCAAAACGGCGGGATCTCGCGGTATGTAAAATTTCGTTATTTCTTTGAAGAGATCCGTCACGAAGAGGTCAGTGATGAGAGAGTAGAGGAGCTGGCTTCACGTTTTTCAGATATCATGGTAAAAAAACTGGTCGATAAAAAAGTGCTGATACCGGAAACGCTTCAATTTATTCAAAAAAATAAAGATAATTATCGAATGCTGATTGTTTCCGGTTCCGATGGAGAAGAACTGAGGTTTTTATGTAAAGAACTGGAAATCGCCCATCTTTTTGAAGAAATAGAAGGTTCCCCAACGCCGAAGCCACAACTTGTAAAGCAGCTACTTGAAAAAAAGAAAATTGAGCCTTCTGAAAGTGTTCTCATTGGAGATTCGGTAAACGACTATGAGGCAGCTGAAAAAAATAATGTTCAGTTTTTTGGCTTCAATAACCCGGCCTTAAAAGAAAAAGACCTTAACTATATTGAATCCTTTGAATAAAGTTATACGACACCTGTACGGGAAATACCTTTTCCATATTTCTGTAGCCGAATTTGATCCCGTAGCCGAATTCAGTCAAAAGAAAATTGCGGTCATAGGAGCGGCAGACACAGCCCTTATTAAATCAAACAGGGAAATAATTGAAGCTTCTGATATTGTTATTCGCGTAAATAAAGCTCCGCATGCGTGGGAGCCTTCCCTGGATAAATATATGGGGAAGCGGATCGACATTTTATACCATAGTTTTTTTGAAAATGAGCAGAGTGGAGGCGGGGAAATAGATTTGGACCTTTATACCAAATTTGGAATTCAAAAAATTATCAATCCTAATAATAATTCATTAGGAAGAAAAGCCCAATTGAATTTTTATAAAAGGAAAAAACAAAGAATTCCCACCTATTTGTTAAATAAAGAAATTTCTGAAAATATCTCTTCGAGATTTGGTTCTCATTTACCAACTATCGGTTTTTATGCGCTTGCTTCTTCCCTTATTCCTCAAACCGAACAGGTCTTTATCGCCGGCTTTAGTTTTTTTAAAACTGCGTATTATAAAGGCTATCGCGATCATCTCGAAGATCAAAGAGATAACGAAAATCATATCGCTGCGCAGGGCTTACATTCACCCGATAAAGAATTTCAGGTTTTTAAAGATTTTCTTAGGACTTCACCCTCAAAAAAAATTATCTTGGACGATTATTTAGAAAAAATTATCGAGCCTGAAACTTAATATGAAGATTCTTTATTATACTACTTCTTATCACGCCAGTCACGGCGGGAGTATTCAATCTATTGAATTTTTTCGGCATCTTGATAAAGATAAATCGGTTGAGAAATATTTGTTTCCTGAAACAGGTAAGGATTCCATAAAAAAGCCGCGAAAAGATAATGGAATAAAGTCCTTTTTAAAAAAGTTCGGTCTTTTTCAGGCAGTTTCCTTTTTCAGAAGGAATAGATTTTATTTTTCTGGCCTGATTAAAAGGATAAGAGAGGTAAAACCCGATGTGCTCATTTTACAAATGGATTCAAATTTTCTTCAAATTGACAAGCTGCGAAAGCTTTTTCCGGATCTTTTAATTTGTGCGCAGATAAATGGTTCTCCATTTGATGAATTTTACAGGAATATAACTTTCAGAAATTTATTTATAAAAAAACAAAGGCATTCCTATACAAAAAGTGATCTGAATTTCTTTATTTCCGACTTTTCCCGTCAGCGTATTATGGGAAGTGATCTTGACGAGAGCCGGGATAAAGTGATTTATAACGGTACTGATATCAGTAAATTTTTTCCACTGCCCGATAAAAAGGAAATTCGAGAAAAGCTTGGTTATCCGGAAGATAAAATAATAATCGGTTATATTGGAACCCTTGATTTTCATAAAAAATTACTTCGATTAACCGAAGCCTTCAGAGAAATCGAAAAAGAACTACCTGATACGGCTCTTGTTATTATTGGCGATGGACCGGCGTATTCAAAAATTCATCATTTTATAAAACATTATTCTTTAGAAAATAAAATTATTCTCAAAGGTTGGATAAAGCATGAACAGGTGAATGAGCATCTCAACTGTTTTGATATAGCGGTACATCATTATGCCAACCATTACATGAATCCGCTGAAGATTTTTGAATATCTCGCCGCAGGGTTACCTGTAATTGCACCGGATATAGATTCAGTAAAGAAAATTTTTCGAAATAATGAAGATTTGATTATTTCTTCAGAAGATAATCGCTTCTTAAAAGAAGACCTGTTGAGATTAATTGAAAACAAGGATTTCAGGGAAGGTTTGAGGAATAATCATCAAACTATTGAAAGGATCGCCAAAAAATATACCTGGGATTGTTATTCTCAAACAATTATTCAGGAAATAAACCAGAAATTAAATAAGTCTTTAGAGGAAGATTAATGGAAAAATTAGTGCGAATAACTACCATTCCTTTATCTCTGGAAAAACTTCTGGAAGGTCAGCTTACTTTTATGAATCAGTATTATGAAGTTACGGCTGTTTCCGCGGAAGAAGAACGATTGAAGAGGTATGGAGAGAATAATGGCGTCAGAACCTATTGTGTTGATATGACCCGTGCTATCACTCCATGGAAAGATTTAAAAGCACTCACTAAACTATACAATTTCTTCAGAAAAGAAAAACCTTTGATCGTCCATACCCACACTCCCAAAGCCGGAATTATAGGAATGCTGGCGGCTAAAATAGCTGGAGTTCCAATACGGCTGCATACCGTTGCCGGATTACCTTTGCTGGAAGCACAGGGGAATAAGCGTAAGCTCCTCGATTTTGTTGAAAAGCTCACTTACCAGTGTGCGACCAGGGTTTATCCTAATTCTAAAGAATTAAAAAAAATTATTTTAAACCTTGGTTATACTTCTGAAAATAAACTCAAAGTTTTAGGCAAGGGAAGCTCCAATGGCATTGACACGGAATATTTTAATCCTGATAAATATAAAGATTCCGATAAAGTAGAATTGAGGAAGAATCTAAAGATTCCTTCAGAAGATTTCGTTTTTATTTTCGTTGGCAGGCTGGTGAAGGAAAAAGGAATAAACGAACTTGTTCGGAGCTTTGTAAGGCTACAAAACGAAATTGAAGATATTTCCCTACTTTTAGTGGGGCCGTTGGAGCAGGACCTGGATCCTTTAGATGAGGAGGTGCTGAAAATTATTCAAGATCATGCTAAAATTTTCACCACGGGTTACCAGGTAGATGTAAGACCTTATTTTGCAATTTCCAATGCTCTTGCTTTCCCCAGTTACCGGGAAGGTTTTCCTAATGTGGTCATGCAGGCAAATGCCATGGATCTTCCGGCAATAGTGACCGATATAAATGGCTGTAATGAAATAATTGAGGAGGGCGAAAACGGATTTATCATTCCGGTAAAAAACCCGGAAGTTTTGAAAGAGAAGATGAAAATATTGGTTTCAGAGCCCGAAAAATATCAGAGTCTGAGAAAAAACACCCGGAAACAGATAATTGAAAATTATAACCGAAAAGATTTCTGGGAAATTTTGTTAAAAGAATATAAAGAATTAGAAGCCCTTCATAAACATTTTTAAATTCGTTCACTGATTATGTTGGCCGACTGACTACAACTAAAATGTATAGAAAAGTAGTGAAACCTTTATCAGATTTTGTAATAGCCTTTGTGGGATTGCTGCTTTTAAGTCCGTTATTACTGGTAGTAATCATTTTACTTTTTATTGTCAATAATGGAAAGCCGTTCTTTTTTCAGAAAAGGCCGGGAAAAAATGGAAAGATTTTCAACATAGTGAAGTTCAGGACTATGAATGACAGAACTGATAAGGAGGGAAAACTTCTGCCTGATGCTGAACGCTTAACATTTATCGGTAAGATAGTAAGGAAAACTTCCATTGATGAAATCCCTCAGCTGTGGAATGTGCTGAAAGGAGATATGAGCCTAATTGGGCCGCGGCCCTTATTGCCGGAATATTTAGAGATATATTCACCTTTTCAGAAAAGGAGGCATGAGGTAAAACCGGGAATTACAGGCTGGGCGCAAGTGAATGGAAGAAATGCCATTAGCTGGACCAGGAAATTTGAATATGATGTGTGGTATGTTGATCATTTATCCTTTTTACTGGATTTGAAAATTTTTTTCAGAACTATTCAAAAAGTTTTCCTTTCAGAAGGAATTAATACGGCGAATATGGCAACTACAGAACCTTTTAACGGAAATAACTAATGCTAATAATTGGAGCAAGCGGTCATGCCCGGGTAATTATCGATATAATTCACAAACTGAACTTATCTATAAAATACATAGTAGATGCAGACCCTGATATAATGGAGATTGAAAACTATGAAGTCCTGCATAAAGTTTCCGATGCTATGAAAAAGCATACTGCTGTTATCGGAATAGGCAATAATCATACCCGCTATAAAATAGTGAGGGAGAAAACTATTGAAAATTTTGCGAAACCCATTGTTCATCCTGATGCCGTAGTTGCTGAAAATTTAAAAATGGGAGAAGGCTCTGTGGTGATGGCGGGAGCTGTGATCAACCCCGCTGCGGTAATAGGAAAACATTGTATAATTAATACATCCTCGATTGTGGAACATGAGGTGGTTTTAGAAGATTTCGTGCATGTTTCTCCTGGAACGGTTCTTACAGGGAATGTCAAGGTAGGTGAAGGTGCACATATTGGAGCCGGAGCTGTTATTATTCCCGGGATCACCGTGGGGAAATGGGCAACAGTGGGAGCCGGTGCTGTGGTAATTGATGATGTGCCCGATTTTGCCGTGGTCGTAGGAAACCCGGGCAGGATCATCAAGTATAATAAATGCGAAAATGAATAAAGATAAAATATGGCTTTCTTCCCCTCATATGGGCGGGAACGAATTAAAATATATCAATAAGGCTTTTGAAGAAAATTGGATCGCGCCTTTAGGTCCAAACGTTAATGAGTTTGAAAAGGATATTCAAAAGTACCTCGATGGAGAGCAAAATCAGGGTATTGAAGTAGCAGCATTGAGTTCCGGAACGGCAGCTCTACATCTCGCTTTAATTTTAGCCGGGGTAAGAAGGGATGATGAGGTTATTTGTCAGAGCATGACCTTTGCCGCCTCGGCTAATCCAATTGTATACCAGGGAGCTACCCCTGTTTTTATAGATAGTGAAAAGAAAACGCTAAATCTTTGCCCTGTTCAGCTGGAAAAAGCAATAAAAGATCGTATTGCCAAAGGAAAAAAGCCGAAAGCCATTATTGCGGTGCATTTATACGGGATGCCTTATCAGGTAGATGAAATCCATAGAATTGCCAGTGAATATGAAATTCCGGTTATTGAAGACAGTGCGGAAGCTTTAGGTAGTACCTATAAAAACAGGAAATGTGGCAGCTTTGGAGACTTTGCGGTATTATCTTTTAACGGTAACAAGATTATTACCACCTCCGGTGGGGGCGCTTTGATTACCCGAAACCTTTCAGATAAGAAAAAAGCAGTTTTTTTAGCGACACAGGCCAGGGATGAGGCACCACATTATCAACACAGCGAAATTGGATACAATTACAGGCTTAGTAATATATCTGCAGGAATTGGACGCGGACAAATGGAAGTAATAGATAAAAGGGTTTCGCAAAGAAGGGAAATGTTTCAATTTTACGTAAATTTGTTCCGCGGAATTGACGGCATAAGTGTATTTGACGAACCTGATGTGGAATTTTTCAGCAATCATTGGCTAAGCATTATCTTTATTGATAAGCAAAAATTAGGGATCGACAGAGAAACCTTAAGGAAGCACCTGGAGGCTGAAAACATTGAGTGTAGGCCACTCTGGAAACCCATGCATCTGCAACCAGTTTTTATGAATTGCCCGTTCTATGGTACGGATGTTGCCGAAGATTTGTTCAAAAATGGCTTATGTTTGCCAAGTGGTTCTAATCTCGCTCCTAAAGATCGGGATAGGATTAAGGATGCGATTTTAAGCTGCCTGAAAAATTAAATTTATTATGGGTAAATTAAATAAGGCCCTAAAAAATATTCTTACTGGCCCCGATAATGCTCTTGATATTAGAAATATCAAGTATTTACCCAGATGGGCTGTTCTTTTGATCGATTTAGGACTGGTTACTGTTTCGGTAATGGTCACCATCCTTATTTTGTTGGATCTGTCACCGGTGCAGTATAGCCTCCTCAGCTATTTCGATAAAACCGCTATAGTTGTAGGAACCAACCTTTTTTACTTTTATGTTTTTAAAACTTATGCGGGGATTATAAGATATTCTTCTAATATTGATGCGATCAAGTTGTTACTGGCAACTTTCAGCACTTTTCTTACGCTTCTTTTTATTAATTACCTAAGCTTGTTTTTCCTGGGTGAGAAAATATTTCTCATTGGAGGCCTCCTTATAAATCTTTGGATATCATTTTCATTATTGTTTCTTTTCAGGTTAGGAGTAAAGCAGGTTTATGAATATTTTAAATATTTTCAGAAAAACGAATCCTTGATCCACGCGGTGATCCTGGGAGTTGATGAAAATGCCATTTCTATTGCGGGTGCACTGGATATTGAACATCCAAAACGCTTTAAAATTGAAGGATTTTTAACCCAGAATTCCCACCGCAGTCTGCGAATTTTAGATAAGCCTGTTCTTCAGCATAAAGGAAAAATCCATAAAGAAGTAAAAGCTTTGGGAGCTGAAGCTATTATATTTTCAGAAAATACTTTTTCATCTGAAGAAAAATTCAAACTGGTTGATGAATGTCTGGAGCATAATATTGCCGTGTATAATGCCCCGCTGGTATCTTCTTGGGAAGAGAATCAGCCTATAGCTCAAAAAATCAAGACCCTGGAAATAGAGGATCTCCTGGAGAGGGAGCCCATTAAGCTCGATCCCGAAAACAAGATCGCTCAGCTTACCGGGAAAACAATATTGGTTACAGGTGCCGCGGGATCTATAGGTAGTGAGATCGTAAGGCAGGTAGCCGAATATAAACCAAAGCGACTGATAATCCTTGATCAGGCTGAAACTCCTTTGCATAACCTGCAACTTGAAGTGGAGGCAAAGTTCCCCGATCAGGATTTTAAAGTGATTGTGTGTGATGTAAGTAATATTCGCAGGCTTGAGCTAATGTTCAAATATCAGAATATTGATGTGGTTTATCATGCAGCCGCTTATAAGCACGTTCCACTCATGGAAAGTAATCCGCACGAAGCAATTTTTGTGAATATCCATGGAACTAAAAATCTTGCCGATTTGGCGGTGAAATATTCTGTAGGGCATTTTGTGATGGTTTCGACCGATAAAGCCGTGAATCCCAGCAATGTGATGGGAGCTTCAAAGAGAGCTGCGGAAATGTATGTGCAATCACTGTATCATCACAACACCAATAATGGAATAAAATCAACAAAATTTATAACTACCCGCTTTGGGAATGTTTTAGGCTCAAATGGATCTGTCGTGCCTTTATTCAAAAAGCAGATAGAGAATGGAGGTCCTGTCACCATCACTCATCCCGATATTATAAGGTATTTTATGACCATTCCCGAGGCTTGCCAACTGGTGCTGGAAGCGGGTGCTATGGGTAAAGGCGGTGAGATCTTTGTTTTTGATATGGGAGAACCGGTAAAAATAATGGATCTGGCCATTAAAATGATCAAACTTGCAGGCTACCAACCAAATAAGAATATCAAAGTGCGGATAACAGGCTTAAGGCCGGGGGAAAAACTTTACGAAGAGTTGCTGAATGATGAATGTAAAACCCTGCCTACACATCATAAGAAAATTATGATAGGCCAGGATGTTGTTCGAGATTATGATCTAATTAATAATAAAGTGGAACGAATTATTAATTCGGCGTATAAATTCAGGAATGATAAAGTGGTGGCTAAGCTTAAAGATCTAATTCCTGAGTTTAAAAGCAATAATTCGTCTTATGAACGTTTAGATAATCCGGTTCAACTCCAACAAAAATAAATCAGAATTTTTATGAAGAAGTTATCTGGCCTGCTCCTTACAAGTATTCTTTTAGTAAGTCTATTTAGCTGCGCGACCAGAGACGAGGTCGTTTATTTTCAGAAAGCAGAAGATATTAACGGAATGAAAAACCTGCTGGATTACGAACCGGTTATTGAAAAAAATGACGTTCTTCGTATAAATGTATCTTCACGAAATGAAGAGGTGGTAAAGCCTTTTCAAATGAATTTGGGAAATCAACAAAGTGGTGGTGGCGGTGGACAAAATCTGTCTCTAACGGGCTACCTTGTCGATCCCAAAGGCTATATTCAATTTCCGGTATTAGGCCAGGTAAAAGTAGCGGGAAAGACCCGTACAGAACTTGAGCAGGATCTGCAGGAACAAATTCGCAGCATGGTCACTGACGCCGTGGTAAGTGTACGAATTGTTAATTTTAAGATAACTGTCCTTGGAGAAGTAGGAAGCCCGGGCAGGATATCGGTAGATGACGGTAGGATGACCCTTCCGCAACTTATTGCAGAGGCTGGCGATATTTCCTATAGCGGAAAAAGAGAAAATATCCTGGTCATTAGGGAAGTTGATGGGGTTAAATCTATGGGACGGGTTGATATTACCAGTTCTGATGTTTTTAACAATCCCTATTATTACTTAAGACAAAATGATATCGTGTATGTGGAACCTACTTATAAAAAGATAAAATCAGCTGGATTTATTACCAGTTATACCGGGATCTTTTCACTTATAGGCTCTATTACAGGATTAATATTTCTATTTAGCAGATAAAGAGATTAATGGAAGAAATTTTCGACTATACCGAAAAGCAGGAAGAATCTAATTTTGATCTAAAAGCAGAATTATTTAAATATTTAATTTACTGGAAATGGCTTTTGCTTGGGATGATTGTTGGAGGAGCTCTGGCCTATCTTTATAACAGGTATACTATTCCGAAATATCTTTCAGAAGCAAGTATGATGATCACAAAATCTGAGGATAATGCCTCCTCAAGTATTTTGCCTTCCAGTGGTTCTTCGGCTTCGATCATAAAACTTGCAGATAACAGCCTGGAAAACCAGATCGTCACCTTGCGATCAAAAAGTCTGATCAAGGAAGTGGTTGATGAACTTAATCATAATATAAGCTACTATATTGAAGGAAAGGTAATTACCACAGAAGCTTATAAAACAAGTCCCGTTATAATTAATTTTATTTCACCCGATTCGGTGGTAAATAAAGTATCCAAAACATTTTTGGTAACACCTATTAATAAAAACAGGTTTAAGCTTAAGGAAGAATCTACACTTTACGAGCGTGAACATGAATTTGGTGAGATTATTAATTTTAATGGATTGGAATTCACCATTCTTCCACGGCCTAATAATGAAGACCAGTTAAAAAGTTCGAACACCACAATTATAAGTATCAGGCCCGTTGAGGATGTTGCCGGTTCCTATCTTTCCCGCCTGGAAATAGGTCCCAAGGGCAAAGCACAGGATATCCTTGCGCTTTCTTTGGTTGATACTGAGAGTAGGAGGGCGGAAGATTTTCTGGATCAGCTTATGATTCAGTTTAACAAAAATGGAGTAAAAGATAAGCAGCAGGTAGCTTTAAAAACCACACAATTTATTCAGGATCGACTTCAAATACTTAATTCTGAATTAGATTCGGTGGAAACTGATATCGCCGATTTTAAAAGATCCAACCAGTTTATGGATGTAGGTTCAGGAGCTTCTGAATTTATTAGTAAAAAAAGTTCTGCGGAAGAACAAATACTAAATCTGGAAACCCAGCTTAACGTTATTCAATCGGTTAAAAAGTTATTGGCGAAATCCGATCCTTTTGAGCTTTTACCGGCAAATCTTGGAATAAGTGAAGGAAATATTGAATCTTTGATCGCCAGTTATAATCAGTTGCTTCTTCAAAGGAAAGCTTTGCTTCAGAATTCTACGAAAAAAAATCCGGTTATCGAGGATTTGGATGAACAATTGAAATCTTTAAGGGCTAATCTAATGGAGACTGTCAATTCAACCATTAACTCTCTTCAATTGCGCCTTGATGAATATCAAAATCGGGAACAAAAGGCACAAACCCGATTTAGTATGTTTCCGGGAATGGAAAAGGGGATGAGAGGGATCGAACGTCAGCAGCAAATAAAAGAACAGCTCTATCTTTTTCTTCTGCAAAGAAGGGAAGAAGCAGCTATCGCTTTTGCCGTGACTTCAGATGTTGCTAAAATTGTCGATCCGGCATTTACTCATGGAGCGCCGGTAACTCCGCAACCCCTATTGATTTTGATAGGGGGCATCTTAGTTGGATTGATCATTCCTATCATTGTGATTTTTGTTAAAAACCTGCTGGATACCAAAGTTCATCATAAAGGAGATCTTCAATCTTTATTAAAATCAGTGCCTTTTATCGGAGAAGTTCCCAGGATAGGCACTGAACAGAACGATATTATCCAAATAAATGATCGTTCCCCTCTGGCTGAATCCTTTAGAATATTAAGAACAAACCTCGCGTATTTAATTCAGAAAAAAGAGAAGGATATTGCAGATATTATTTTTGTCACTTCAACGGTAAAAGGCGAAGGAAAAACCTTTATTTCCTATAATTTGTCCCGTACCCTTTCAAGCACTGGCAAAAAAGTTCTGTTGATAGGAGCTGATATCCGAAACCCGAAATTGCACCGATATACTCATTTAACAAAAGGTGCCCGGGAAAAAGGCTTTTCTGATTATCTTTATGATTATGGGGTGAAACCTGAAGAGATTATTTCTAAAACCAATGATGAGGGAATTGCAGTTGATGTGATCCTTACAGGTCCGATTCCTCCCAATCCCGCAGAACTCCTTATGAACGAACGTATGGAAGAACTTATTGGTGAAGTCAAGCCTTTATATGATTATATAATCGTGGATACGGCTCCCACTATGATAGTTACCGATACCTTGTTAATTAGTCAGTTGGCCGATTATACCTTATATGTTACCAGGGCTGATTTTACAGAGAAAAATCTTCTGGAGTTTCCAAAAGACCTCAAAAAACAGGGTAAACTCAAAGGCGTTGCGGTTATTTTAAATGATATTGATTACTCCAAATTCTCTTATGGAGCCCAATATGGTTATTCCTACGGATATGGCTACGGCTATGGTGTCGATAAAGAATCGCGTTGGGAACGCCTGAAGAAAAAACTATTCGGATAAATTAAAGGAATAAATTTTTACTATTCTCTATCACACCTTCCAGGATTGGGAGGTGTTTCTTTTTAATACTGATGGTTTTGATCTTTTCAATATGCTCAAGCCTGTGGGCATCACTGCTTATAAAATCGATCATTCCGGCTTCCAGTAACTTAAATGCTTTATGTTGAATGTTTGTTCCGTAATGCCCTATCAATGAGAGCATATTCAACTGAAAAGCACAACCCCGGGTTTTAAAGTCTTTATATTTTTCCATGGAAGAGGAATGAAAATAAACATAACGTTCCGGGTGGGCCAGGATAGGTGAGTAGGAATGGTTTTGAAGTTTGAAAAGAATTTCATTAAGATTAATGGGAGCCTGAAAATAAGACATTTCAACAAGAACTTTTGTTTCGACTATCGGGAGTATTTCGCCTTTTTCTATAATTTCAGAAAATTGCTGATCCATCATATATTCTCCTGATGCACTTAATTTTACTGAAGTATTGGATTTTAAATTATCCAGTGCCTTTTTGATGCTTTCTGGAGTGTTAGGGTAATATTCTCCCATTACATGAGGTGTGCAAACAAAATTTTCAACTCCGATTTTCGAAAATTCTTCTATCAGTTCTATAGATTCCTCCACATCTTTTGCCCCGTCATCGATACCAGGCAAAATATGATTATGAAAATCTGTAAATCCGCCTAAAAGATCAACCAGATACCTCTTTTTCTGAAAAAATGAAAACATTTCGATTATTTTACCGTTCAAAATTACATAAATTAAATTCTTATTAATAATATTTGCAGCGATCTAACCGGCATGCATGCGTAGCATTATAGCATTTTCTCTACTTTTTCTTACCTCAGTTTCTCTTTTGGCCCAAACTGTAGATTTCAAAGGTGTACTTGAAGGTTATGGAAGCTTATATACTGGAGAAACTTCACCTTTCTGGCTGCATACAAATACGCTGGGAAGAGTTGATGAAAAAACTCATTTATCATCGGTTTTTACAATGAAAGCAAATATAGCGCTATCTGATGTTTCTTCCTTTGAAATAGGAGCAGGTGTTCTGGCTAAAGATGGCTTTGATGACAAAATAGGGCTCGATCAGGCGTATTTTTCGTATTTAGGTCGCAACATTGGAGTGGTTGTCGGGAAAAAGCATTATCCCGATCTGTATCAGGGATTATCTGCTTCTAATGAAACTATTCTTCATTCTCAAAATGCAGCCGCGATTCCCGGCATACGATTTTTTATTCACGATCCCGTATTTTTTCTGGGCGATCACGGCCTGGGATTTAAATTTGCTTTTGAAGAATATCTGATGGATGACGACCGGTATATTGAATCGGCACGTCTTCACCATAAAAGTTTTCGCCTGGTGTATAGGTCTCTTTCTAATTTCCAAATTGCACTGGGGGCCGATCATTATGTACAATGGGGAGGAATATCTGATGAATTCGGGAAATTGCCTTCAGAATTTAGCGATTATCTCAAAGCAATAACCGGGAGGGCGAGCGATGATGCGGTAGGCGGCCAGGAAGTAAACGCGCTCGGAAATCAGTTAGGCACGTATGTCATTAACGTGAATACCAAAATCAACGATCTTGATGTGGAATTCATTTACAATCATATTTTCGAAGATGGGTCGGGAATGAAAATGGGGAATTTTCCCGATGGCCGTTACGGAATTTATATTGAGGATAATCGTGATACTTTCTGGGGAACGCCCTGGGTTCGGGCATTTATGTATGAGATTTATTATACCAAAAATCAGAGCAGGGACAGGCAGAGTTCCCGGCGTGATGGTGCTGACAATTACTTCAATAATAATCTTTATCGTTCGGGATGGACCTATCAAAATCAGGTGATCGGCACTCCTTTTATTCTTTTAAATGATAATAGGTTTCGTATTGGGACCAATATAATAATGGTTCACCATATTGGAATAAAAGGGGAAGCCTTCTCTAATATTCCGTATCGTTTTCTGTTTAGTTACCGCCAGAATTACGGAATTAAAGATTCTTTTTATCCTCAAAAAAGAGTTATTTATTCTTCTCTTCTCGAACTTTCTCTTCTGGAAAATGAAAATAAGCTGAAACTCCAATTAGGGGCTGATATAAAGTCTTATGAAAACTCCGTTTTTGGAGTTGGACTCAAATACTCAAGGGATCTTTTTTAGGTTCAGTTGTTATTTTTTTTGTATTTTCCTACCGCCAAATCTATTTTAACCCTACTTTGAGTACAGAGAATTATAATTCCGGTGCTTTTGTTACGCCTGTTTTAAAGCTGGATGCAGATCATTCTGTTACAGCTTTTAATGAGGCTGCGCGTTATTTTTTCGATTTTCATTTTCAGATAAAGATCTGCCCAAACCTTAAATTTTCTGATCTTTTAAAATCTGATAAAGAAATTATCGCAAAAAAGGTAGAACTTGCTCTAAGTGGTTCTTTTCAAAGACATGGTTTCCCAATTAATAATCAGCTTTATGAATTTCAGTTCACGCCACTTTTAAAAGAAAAGGGGGAGCCAGAAATTTCTATTTCCATAACTCCTGTTAAGAATTCTTCTTCGAATTTTTTAGGTTTTCTTGAAGGGCAGAATGGTTTTTTTCGCAGCCTGGAATACGACAGGCAGCTCTATCGCAATCTGTTCGAGTATAATCCCGATGCTGTTTATTCTTTCGATTTGGAAGGAAATTTTGTGGATGTTAATGCAAGTTCAGCAGATCTCGCGGGAACTTCCATAGAAAATCTCCTCAGCATGAATTTTCTTCCTCTTATTCCGCCTGAAGATCAGGAGAGGGTGCTCAAAAATTTTGAGAAGGCTAAACAGGGGGAATTCATTAAATACAGAACTGGTTTTATTAATCTGAAAAACCAGCGTAAGATACTTTCGGTTACCAATTTTCCTATTGTTTATCAGGATAAGATTGTGGGCGTATATGGAATTGCGAAAGACATTACCTCGAGTGTACAGGCACAGGAACAAATCAGGCTTTCTGAAGAAAAATATCGAAGTCTTTTTGATTACAATCCTTTACCCCTTTGGGTGGTTGACCGGGATGAATTAAAATTTTTAAGCGTCAATAAAGCAGCGATCGAACTCTATGGATATTCCGAAGCTGAATTTTTAAAAATGTCGGTAAAAGACCTTTGGGCTCCAAATCAGGAAAATGAAATTCAGAAGGTGGTTAGGGAAAATCAGGACAGCTACTTTAAATTAGAGGTCAGACATCTTAAAAAAGACGGCAGTCTTATTTATGTAGAGGTCAAGAGCAATCCCATTAACCTTAACGGAATGTTAGCAAGGGTTTCCCTGGTTAAAGATATAACTGCTAAAGTAGAAGCGGAAAGAAAGTTAATGGAAAGTGAGAAACGTTTCAAATCACTTATTCAGGAAGGTTCTGATGTTATTTCTATTCTTGATACGAATCTGAAATATTCTTTCATAAGTCCTGCCTCTTTGAATGTTTTTGGAATGGCGCCGGAAGAGATGATAGGTACCAGTTTTAAAGAACATATTACTCCGGAAGATCTTCCTGAACTGGTAGATCTGCTTTCCAGGATGGACAGGGAGAAAAGAATTCAATTACCTCCATATCGTATCATTGATAAAAAAGGAAAATTTCGCTGGCTTGAAACTATTGTGACCAATTTAAATGAAGATCCTACCATCCATGGCCTTGTTCTGAACTCGAGGGATATTACCCCATTTATGGAGCAGAAAGAAAAACTGCTGGAAAGTCTGGAACGCTATAATATAGTGGCTAAGGCTACAAGTGATTTGATCACCGATTATGATATCAGGACCCATTCCATGAAATTTAGTGATACGATCTATGAAATGTTCGGTTATTCCCGCGATGAGGTGCAAGAAAACGGTTGCTGGTGGCAGGAAAAAATACATCCTGATGATTTAAAAGAAATTCGCCCTCTTATTGATGAAATGCATCAAAACCGTAAGAAAAAACTTACGATTGAATATCGGTTTAAATGTGCTGACGGAACTTATAAGCATATACAGGATCGAAGTTTTCTAATCCTGAATGACAAAGGAGAACCTCAACGGATCATTGCTTCGATGCAAGATATAACTGAGAGAAAACGGCATTTAATTGCCATTGAGGAACATAATGAACGCTTGAAGGAAATCGCCTGGACGCAATCTCATGTGGTAAGAGCTCCACTCGCTAAAGTGATGGGTTTAGTCGATCTATTGAAAAATTATAAAAATGATTTAGAAAATGTTGATGAAATATTGGAAAATATTTTAACTTCATCATATGAGCTCGATAAAATAATAAGAAAAATCGCTGTAAAGACAGAAAAGGAGCTTTGAGAAAACCCCAAATCTTAATGCTATGCTTCGAACAATTATTGTAGATGACGATAAAATCGTCACCTTTTTGCAAAAGAAGATGGTCGCGAAAAGCGATCTTGATCCTCAACCTTATGTTTTTGAAAAAGGCAGAGATGCGTTGAATTTTCTTACAGAAGAAAGTGATCCGGATACTGAGTACCTTATTTTGCTAGATATAAATATGCCCAATATGAACGGCTGGGAATTTCTGGATGAGCTTGAAAAAATTCGGAATAAGGAAAATTGTCACGTGGTAATGGTAACTTCTTCTATAGATCGTAAGGATAAATTAAAGGCAGCGAATAATAATCTGGTTGTAGATTATATCGAAAAACCTGTTTCGGCTAGACACTGTGCTAAATTAAAAGGCATTACCAAACTTTCCGTTCACTTTTAAGAAGAAAAATCTATTTTTTGTACCAGCGGATTGGCCCTGTCAATTTTTTCCTGTGCCCATTCTTTTTCTTCGTGATCAGCTTCATCGGTATCTTCATTTGCCATTCCTGCATTTTGCTGATGATGTAGTTTTATAAAAATAGGAAAATGATCAGAGCCTATTGGTCTTTCCCTTTTGATTTTTACAAGGGAAAAATCTTTGGTATGGAACATATGGTCCAGGGGCCAGCGCAAAAGAAAATAATTGGCATTGTAGGTATTAAAGAAACCTCTTCCTCGCCGGGGATCCATTAGCCCGCTCATTTTTTGAAAAAGCCTTGTGGTTCGCGACCAGGCGACATCATTTAAATCCCCAATTACCAGAGTGCTTCTTTTTACCGGATTTATATCCCGCCCCAGCATTAATAATTCGGCATCCCGATTGGTAGAGGTATCGCTTTCTGTAGGACTGGGAGGCATAGGATGCAGGCAATGCAGCCTGATTTTTTTCCCATTCCGAAGAATAACATAACCGTGAATAGAGGGAATATCCTTCTGAACGATATTCTGCACCTTAATATCTTCCAGTTTTAACCGGGAATATAAATGCATCCCGTAAAGATTATCCTGCGGAATTTTCACCGTATTGGGATAATCTTTCTCTATTACTGAAAGTTCTTTTTCCCATTTCTTGTCGCTTTCGAGGGTGAGAATTAAATCAGGTTCTACTTCCTGTATTAGCCCTATTAGCTTTCCATAGTGCTCGTTTGGTGTAAGCACATTGCTTACCAGAACTGAAATATTCGCATCTGGATCATTTCCTTTAAATTTAACCACCTGTTTGCTGGCAAGGTAAGTATATGGGAAAATTTTTTCAAACTGATATAACAGACTTAACCCAAGGCCAATGGTCGCAACATAGTGCCAGGTTTCCGAAAAATCAAAAATCCAGACATCCACCAGGATCATTACAATGATCAAAAAACTTATCTGTATCCGCGGAAAATCAAAACCGCGAATCCACCACTGATCGAATTTGGTAATGGAAGCTAAAGTGGGGATAAAGGCCAGCACCGAGAAAATGAGCGCGAATATTTCGGTAATATTCATAAAAAGCTTAATTATAGAACAAAATTAATTCCAATTCCCTGAGAATTTATACCGGTTCCTCTGATATTTGTATTCACCGCAGGATAAACCTCCACCTTCTCATTCCCGATTTTATGTAATTGTGGTATTAAGATACCACTTATTGCACCAATTCCAAAGCCTATTATATTGTCGGTTAAAAAATGTTTCCCAGCTTCCATTCTCATATATCCAACAAGGGCTGGAACAGCCACCGCACCGGCCCAAACATAAGGAACTGCTGGTGAATCGGGATTAAAATCCTGGCATATTTTGGCAGTAAAAAACGTTGCCGCAGCAGTGGCAGCAGTATGTCCCGCAAAAAAAGAGCGTTGGGCTCCCGCTTCGGTCCTCTCTTCCAAAGGCAGATTTTCATTATAGACCAGTGGCCGGCTTTTTTCTACCAAACCCGCGGTATTTGTAAATAAAGCCCCGGTAGTAGCCATTGTTTCAATAAACATCACTGCAATTTGTCCATAATTTTCTCTTTCCTCTTTTTCAAAGAGAAAAAGTAATGGAGTCGCGAAGGAAGCGTAAAAAGGAATATAACTGAGCTTATCGGCCCTGTGGGAAAAATTTCCGGCTGCAGGCCTGTTAATACCCCACAAATCATCTTTATCGAGCGCATTTAATTCCTCTTGAGTTAAAGCATCTTTATTTTGAATAAGATAAAAGCCCAGAGCATTTAAGGCCAATTCTCCGGTTATGATACTTCCATCTTTTAGAAAATCGGTTTTATAAGGGGATGAATTTTTTTGTGAAAATCCTGATGTAAGTGTAAGAAATAAAACTATCGTCGAAATGATCCTTTTCATTCTCTTTTTTTTCAAATCTCCCAAAACTTAGGAATATTGCTGGTTTTATTAAGAAAAGAATAACAATAAAAGCCTTACCTGGCTTAGAAGTGCATTAACAAAAGTTTAAATCCTGTTTGAGGCACTTCCTTTCCAATTTCCTTCAAAAAGACTTACATTTAGGGATATGAAAAAGAAAGATAATACTGCTGTAAGAGGTTTTGTCTTCAAAAAATATGATGAACCGGAAAAATCTCCTTTTGACAAATTGTTCGATATCTTTAAGGAGATCATTACCCACACTTCTGGAGATTTAGACGAAGCTTTAGACTGGATGAAACAGTTAGATGATGAATATCAATTAACTGATGAAGATTATACGCTGGATGATTTTGTTGAAGACCTTAAGAAAAAAGGATATATCCGCGAAGAAATTGATCAAAATGGCCCCGGCGGAATGAAGATCACCGCAAAAACTGAAAGAGCTATTCGCCAACAGGCCTTGGAGCAGATCTTCGGAAAGCTCAAAAAAGGATCTTCAGGTAACCACCGAAGTAACCGAATTGGAAGGGGAGATGAACATACCGGTGATTTCCGGGCTTATCAGTTTGGCGATTCCCTTAGTCGGATTTCTATGACTGAAAGTCTGCGGAATGCGCAGATCAACCACGGGATTGGTGAGTTCAACATGAGCGAAGACGATCTGGTAGTAGAAGAAACTCATTATAAAGCTCAAATGAGTACGGTGCTTATGATCGATATCAGCCATAGCATGATCCTCTATGGCGAAGACCGGATCACACCGGCCAAAAAAGTTGCCATGGCACTTTCTGAACTTATTACCACCCGGTATCCAAAAGATACGCTGGATATACTTGTTTTCGGGAATGATGCCTGGCCAATTTCCATTTCAGAATTGCCGTATCTCAAAGTTGGTCCCTACCATACCAATACGGTTGCAGGGCTGGAATTGGCGATGGATATTCTGCGAAGAAAAAGGAATACCAATAAACAGATCTTCATGATCACCGATGGTAAACCCAGTTGTATCAGGGAGCGAAACGGCAATTATTACAAAAACAGTATGGGCCTGGACCCGTATATTGTGGATAAATGTTATAATATGGCACGGCAGGCCAGAAAACTGCGCATTCCCATCACGACTTTTATGATCGCTCAGGATCCATATCTTACAAGTTTTGTTCAGGAGTTTACTGAGGCTAACCAGGGAAAGGCATTTTATACCGGCTTAAAAGGACTGGGTGAAATGATTTTTGAAGACTATGAAATTAACAGAAAAAAAAGAATTCGAGGATAAATATGGAAAAGGAAAATATTAAAACGCTCGGAGAACTAAAAAAAGCGGGTTATATATCCAAAAGCATAAAGGAGGAACTTCGGGATAATTTGAAAGAGAAAATCCGGAATAATGAAGCTTCTTTTAAGGGAATCCATGGGTACGATTATACGGTGATCCCTGAGCTTGAAAGGGCCATTCTTTCACGGCATAACATCAATTTGCTCGGCCTCCGCGGACAGGCGAAAACACGGCTGGCACGACTGATGGTCGGTTTGCTGGATGAGTGGATGCCGGTAGTAGAGGGTTCTGAGGTAAATGACGATCCTCTGAAGCCTATCAGCCGTTATGCCAAAGAACTAATTAAAGAAAAAGCAGATGATACGCCTGTCTCATGGGTGCATCGCGACGAACGTTTTTTTGAAAAACTCGCGACACCTGATGTGACCGTTGCCGACCTTATCGGGGATGTTGACCCGATAAAAGCTGCCAATTTGCGGTTGAGCTATGCTGATGATCGTGTTATACACTTTGGAATGATCCCAAGGGCGAACAGGAGTATTTTTGTGATCAATGAATTGCCCGACCTGCAGGCCCGTATTCAGGTGGCACTTTTTAATATTCTTCAGGAAGGAGATATTCAAATTCGTGGTTTTAAGCTGCGTCTTCCATTGGATATGCAGTTCGTTTTTACGGCAAACCCTGAGGATTATACCAACCGGGGAAGCATCGTGACTCCGCTTAAAGACCGCATTGGTTCACAAATCCTGACGCATTATCCTGAAAGTATTGAAGTGGCAAAAACCATAACAGCCCAGGAGGCGCAGCTGGATGAGCGACAAAAAGAGTTGGTTTATGTACCGGAGGTCGCAAAAGATCTTTTGGAACAGATAAGCTTTGAAGCCCGTGACAGTGAATTTATCGATCATAAAAGTGGGGTAAGCGCCAGGATGAGTATCACAGCTTATGAGAATCTTTTAAGTGCCGCGGAAAGACGGGCTTTGAAGAATAAGGAAGAGGAAACTTTATTAAGATTCAGTGATTTTTTAGGAGTGATACCTGCTATAACGGGAAAGGTCGAACTGGTCTATGAAGGAGAGCAGGAGGGAGCCGCTTTTGTGGCACTTCAGCTTATTGGGGATGCGACCAAATCTTTATTCCCAAATTATTTTCCGAAGATTGAAAAGCTGCAACGTCCCGATGAAACCACTCCTTATGACAATTTGATAGAATGGTTTTTCGAGAGCAGCGGATTTGAGCTGCCAGATGATATTTCAGAAAAAGAATATAAAGAAAAGCTCGATTCCATAACGCCACTTGAAAACCTGATTAAGAAATACCAGTCGGATCTTCCTGAAAAAGACAGGTATTTTATGAAAGAATTTCTTCTTTGGGCGCTGGTTGAACACAAAAAACTGAGTAAACAACGATTTTCTAAAGGCTTGCAATTCAAAGATCTTTACGGAAGTTACATCAGCGGCTTGTAAATATTTTAAAATATGCTTGAAAACCGCCTTTGATTTTGTCATTAAGGGCAGTTTTTTATTTTCAAATTATCGAAATCATAAAAATTTCACTCTTTTTAAAGAAGAGTTTTGCCCACAAATAATTTTGTATACCTTTATCACTCATTTAAAGGACACCTGTGAATAGACTTCAGTCAAATATCATTATTAGCAACGGAAACATTTCTGCTTCTGCGGTTATGACAATGATTATTACAGGCATTATTACCCCTTTTGGGGTTCTAGCTATATAACTTTCCGTCCTGTACACCTGTATTTTAATCTATACTAATTAATCTTTTTAAATAATTTCAGCTATGCAAGTCCTGAAATTTGGAGGTTCTTCGTTAGCCTCACCAGACCGGGTAAAACTGGTTGCAAAAACTGTTCAGCAACACCTCGAAAATGATTCTGTCATCAGTATATTTTCGGCTTTTGGTGGTGTTACCAACGATCTTTTACTAATGGCCGAATTGGCTGCGCGAGAAGATCAGGCCTATAAAGAAATCCTTGAAAAAAATGAGAAAAGGCACCTTGAAGCGGTGAGGGAACTGATTCCCGTAACTTCTCAGAGCGCGATCCTCAGCAAGGTAAAAAATGAATTTAATCGTCTTGAGACTTTATTTGAAGGAGTTTTTCTTCTGAATGAGCTTTCAGATAAGACCCGGCATGTCATTTCCGGTTTTGGGGAAATTTTAAGCTCTTTGATTATCGCCGAATATTTTAAAAGCCAGGGAGTGGATAGTCAGTTTGTGGATTCCCGTGAACTTATTGTATGTAAAAATACCAATGAAAAGGTGCAGGTCAATTATGAAAAGACCTACGCTAATCTTCAGGCATTTTTTAAAAATAACCGCACGGGTCTATTTGTAGCTCCCGGTTTTGTAGCTCGCAATGAACAGGGAGTTCCGAGTACATTGGGCCGCGGAGGATCAGATTTTACCGCTGCGATTTTTGCCGGCGCTCTTGATACTGATAAAGTTATAATTTACACCGATGTAAATGGAATGTTCACCGCAAATCCGAGCCTTGTGCCGCATGCGTATTCGCTGCATGACATTTCTTACGAAGAAGCCATGGAACTCTCTCATTTTGGTGCTAAAGTGCTTTATCCACCAACGCTTCAGCCTTTATTAGATAAGAATATTGAAATTCATATCAAGAATACTTTTGCCCCCGATCAACCGGGAACGGTCATTTCGAAATCCAGCAAGAAGAATTTTCGCTGGGTTACCGGAATAACTCATATAGATTCTATTAAATTGCTTAACATCGAAGGCAGCGGGATGGTTGGTATTCCCGGATTTTCAAAACGGTTTTTCGAGATTCTTTTTCAGGAAAACGTAAATGTGGTGCTGATCACTCAGGCTTCTTCTGAACACAGTATTTGTATTGCCGTGAAAGCTGATGAGGCTGAAATTGCCAAAACGGCCCTCGATGAAGCCTTTGAAGCTGAAATAAAATTGAATAAGATCAAACCCGTAGAAATTGAAGATAATGTTGCGATCATCGCTTTGGTGGGCGATCGCATGAAAAGCCACCATGGTTTAAGCGGAAAAATGTTCAGCGCCCTCGGGAACAATAACATCAATATTCGCGCAATTGCACAGGGTTCTTCAGAAAGGAATATTTCAGCAGTGATCGCTAAGAAAGACGTGGTAAAAGCACTAAACACGCTTCATGAGCAGTTTTTTGAAGTTCCTTCCAAAGAGCTCAACCTGTTCATAACCGGCGTTGGTAATGTTGGAAGTAAACTTATCGATCAGCTGAAAAAACAGGAAGATTATCTGCTTGAAAAACTGAGATTAAAAGTGCGAGTGCTGGGATTATCGAATTCCCGAAAAATGATATTTGATGAAGATGGTCTTGATCTCGAAAACTGGCAGAAATTACTTGAAAAGGGTGAGAAAGCCAATAAACAGGAATTCTTCAACCAGGTTAAACAGTTGAACCTGCGTAACAGTATTTTTGTTGATAATACCGCCAGTCCCGAAATTTCAGAATGGTATAAGCATTATCTCGCCAATTCTATTTCGGTAGTGACCTGTAATAAGATCGCCTGTGCCGATTCTTATGAAAATTACGCCAACCTGCAGAACCTCGCCAGGGAATATGGAGCTTCATTTCAATATGAAACCAATGTGGGCGCGGGATTACCTATTATCGATACGCTGCAAAACCTGGTAGCTTCAGGTGACAGGATCAGGAAGATACAGGCGGTACTTTCGGGAAGTCTGAACTTTGTTTTTAATAATTACGATACTTCTGAGCCCTTTTATAAAGTTGTGGAGCAGGCGATGAAGGAAGGTTATACTGAACCAGACCCAAAGATAGATCTAAGCGGTGTGGATGTAGCGCGTAAAATTCTGATTCTTGCCCGCGAAAGCGGATTAAAACTGGAACTTGAAGATATTGAAAGCGAAGATTTCCTTTCCCAGGAGAGTCTTAATTCTGAAAATAACGAAGAGTTCTTCCGAATTTTAAAAGAAGATGAGCCTAAATTTAAAGAGATCTATCAGCATGCGATAGATAAAGATGCCGAGCTGAAATATGTCGCGCAATTGGAAGACGGAAAAGCAAAAGTCGGACTCCAGGAAGTGGGACCTCAGCATCCCTTTGCCAATCTTAGCGGAAGCGATAATATCGTGCTGTTTTTTACCGATCGTTATCCGCAGCAGCCGCTCATTGTAAAAGGAGCCGGGGCGGGAGCTGAGGTGACTGCATCTGGAATTTTTGCAGATATCATTAGAATAGGAAAGAAATAATTTTGAAGTGAGCCAAATCAGGAATTTTGAAACGAAAACAAAAATTATTGCCGATTTGCATCAAATCCATGGAAAAACGAATAAAAAGCAACAGATGAAAGAAATTAAAGTTTTCGCTCCGGCCACGGTGGCTAATCTTTCCTGCGGATTTGATGTTTTGGGCTGCTGTCTTGACAATGTGGGTGACGAGATGATCATTCGCGAGAATGATCTAAATGAGGTGAGAATTACCAAAATTACTGGTCAGGATTTACCTATGGAAGCCGATAAAAATGTGGCTGGAGTAGCGGTTAAATCATTGCTGACAAGATTAGGCTCTGATAAAGGTTTCGATATCGAGATCGATAAAAAGATCCTTCCCGGCAGCGGCATCGGTAGTAGCGCGGCAAGTTCTGCTGGAGCTGTTTATGCGGTGAACTATTTATTGGGTGAACCTTATACTTTAAAAGAATTAATTCCTTTTGCCATGGCCGGGGAAATGCTTGCCAGTGGCAATGCTCATGCCGATAATGTTGCGCCGGCTTTGTTGGGTGGTTTTAGCCTTATCAGAAGTTATGAACCTCTTGAGGTAATCAGCCTTCCGGTGCCGCCAGATTTGAAAATGGTGATTTTGCACCCGCTTATTGAGATCAAAACCCGCGATTCCCGTTCGATCATCAAACAAAATGTTAGCCTGAGGAATGCCATTTCCCAGTGGGGAAATTTGGGTGCTTTTGTCAGCGCTTTATATTCAAATGATTATGAGCTTTTGGGCCGCAGTCTGAAAGATGAGATCGTTGAACCGGTTCGCTCTATTCTTATTCCTTATTTTTCAGAACTTCAGAAATTATCTAAAGAAGAAGGTGCTTTGGGTTTTGGAATTTCAGGTTCCGGACCTTCGGTTTTTGCGCTTTGTAAAGGAGAAAAGGTCGCGGAAAAGGTTCGGGATTCTATTCAAAATTTCTACTGCAAAAAAGGAATAGATTTCAATTTACATCTTTCCGGAATTAGTAATGAAGGAGTGAAAATTCTATAAACAAGTTACATGAAGTATTTCAGTTTAAATAACAATCAGCATAAAAGTAATTTTGAAGATGCCGTTATCAGAGGAATTGCCCCTGATAAAGGACTTTATTTTCCGGAAAGGATTCCTACCCTCAGCAAAGATTTTATCGATAGTTTGTTAGATCTTGGGAGACATGAGATCGCTTTTCAGGTTATTAAAGAATTTGTGGGCGGAGAAATTCCGGATGAGGAACTAAAAAAGATCATTTTTGAAACTCTTGATTTTAATTTTCCGGTGGTTCCTGTGGAAGATAATATTTCAAGTCTTGAGTTATATCATGGTCCAACGCTGGCTTTTAAAGATGTTGGCGCGCGATTTATGGCTGGCTGCCTTGGATATTTTATCAAAAAAGGGAATCATGGAAAAGCTACCGTTCTCGTTGCGACCTCTGGTGATACCGGTGGGGCCGTGGCAAATGGTTTTCTGGGGGTTGAAGGCATCGATGTAGTGATCCTATATCCGAAAGGAAAAGTTAGTGAAATTCAGGAAAGACAGCTTACCACCCTGGGCCAGAATATCACGGCTTTAGAAGTAGATGGCGTTTTTGACGATTGCCAGAGAATGGTAAAACAGGCGTTTCTTGATGATGAAATTCAGAAAAAAAGAATGCTTACTTCGGCAAATTCCATCAATCTTGCGCGCTGGCTGCCACAAATGTTCTATTATTTCTTTGCTTTTCAACAACTGCAACCGAAGAAGAAAAAACTTGTTTTTTCGGTTCCCAGCGGCAATTTCGGAAATATTTGTGCAGGCTTACTGGCCAGGCAAATGGGTCTGCCAATCGATCATTTTGTGGCTTCAACGAATGTAAATGATACGGTAACAGAGTATTTGAAAACTTCAGAATATAAGGCAAAGCCCAGTAAAGCAACGATTTCGAACGCGATGGATGTAGGTGATCCCAGCAACTTTGTGCGTATCCTGCAGCTTTTTGAAAACAGGTATGAGAATGTGAAAAATGCACTTTCATCCTACAGTTTTGATGACGAGGCCACGAAAAAGGCAATTTCAGAAGTTTATCAGAAAAGCGGTTATTTAATGGATCCTCACGGTGCCGTGGGTTACCTTGGATTAAAGCAGTTTTTAAAAGAAAATATTGATTTTGAAGGAGTTTTTCTGGAAACCGCTCATCCGGTGAAATTTTTGGAAACTGTGGAAGGAGTGATCAATGAAAAAGTTGAAATTCCGGAGCCGATCAGGAAACTGGAAAATAAACAAAAAAAATCCCTCCAGATCAGCAATTACGAAGACCTGAAAGGATTTCTTTTAGACTAAAATTAATATTTTACAATAATCACCTAATGATATTGATGTGTTTTTGTTCATTTTGGACTTTTTCAAAATATACCTAAAATTGGTAATTTTTTCAAGTTGAAAAATTACATCTAAATATGAATGAAGCTTAAATTTTCTTATTATCATCCAGATTTTCATCCCGGAAAATAATTACATAAGTAAGCATTATTCCGCCGGCAGCTGCGAGCAGAAAAAAGATCATCGCTAAGCCCGGATAGCCGAAAATAGTAAAATCTGAAGGAACCTGCATCAGCATTGAAGCCCCAATAATGGTCGCGGCAATGATAAGCCCCAGGGTAATGCGGTTCGCCACTTTTTGAAACCCGTCGGTAACCCGCTTTTCATCAATGGCATCGATCTCGATCTTCAGCTCATTATTGGCAAGGTTTTCTGAAATTCTGTTCATTCGCCCCGGCATTTTTTCCAGAAAATTTTTCGTCTCAAGGATCAATTCGAAGAAGTTTTCAGGTTTTAACTCGCTCAGCATTTTCTTGCGCATGATCCCGGTAACATTGTCATGGATCGCCATTCTAAGATCATAATCGGGATCAAGCATGGCTATTATCTGGTCAAGATTAAGAAGTATCTTCCCAAGAATATTTATTTCTACAGGAAGTTTAATATGCGTATTTACGGCCAGACGATTAAGCTGAATAAGAATTCTACCGGTTTCAAGATCTTTGGCCCGGCTGTCTTTACTTTCCATGATCACCTGCGTGACTGTCTTGGTAAACTTATGTTTATCTGACCATTCATTCTGTTCGCTCATCTTCAGCAGAACATCGGCAGCCTTTTCTCCATTGCTCTTGCTCATTGCCAGAAGAAGGGCAATTAATTGATCCTGTAAATGAGGGCTAAATCTCGCTACCATTCCCAGGTCTATCAGCGCGATCTTATTCTCCGCGGTGAACTTTATGTTTCCGGGATGGGGATCGGCATGTGCAAATCCGTCATTGATAATTTGTTGAAGGTAGGCTTCCACAAGCTCTTCGACCAGTTCAGAAAAATCACTTTCTATCTGGCGCAAAGGTGAAAGAGAAGTGATCTTCTTACCGGAAACAAATTCCATGGTGAGGACCCTCGTTGAGCTGTAGTCGTTAATGGGAGCCGGTACGATTATATGCTCATAATCCCGGAGATTTCTTTTTAAAGTTTTAAGATTCTGAGCTTCCTTTTTATAGTCGAGTTCATTAAGAAGTACATGCCTCAATTCGGCAAAAACCTCGTCCAGGGCATAAGTTTTGGCTTTTTCCAGGTGCTTTACGGCCATTTTGGTCATTTCATCAAGCGTTTCCAGGTCCTTGAGAAACTGATCTTTAATTCCCGGCCTCTGTACCTTTACTGCCACTGGTTGCCCTGAAAGTAATTCTGCGCGGTGTACCTGGCCAATAGAAGCGCTGGCAATGGGTTTTTCTTCAAAAAAATTAAAAGCTTTTGAAATTTTCGTTCCCAGTTCTTCTTCCACAATTTCTCTAACATCTTCAAAAGGAACCGGCGAAATATTATCCTGTAAATTTGCGAGTGCATCCAGATATTCGTCTGGCAGTAGATCGGGACGGGTAGATAGTAGTTGGCCCAGCTTGATATAAGTTGGCCCCATGTCTTTTAGATCTTCTACGAGTTCCTGCGGAGATTGCTCGAATTTATGTTCATTCCTTTCATCATCGTCATCATCGTAACCTTCGTCCATGGCAATGGCACTGGTTTTTCGAAAAATATCACTGTTCCAGTACTTTAGCATGAACCGGATGAATTTGTAATAACGCCTGATTTTTTCTGGTTTATGGCTCATTGGTTGTTCTGAATTTATATTGAATTTAAATTTAGGAAAATATTGCGCTATCGAAAAGTAAGCATGCTATTGAGATCGTTAATATTATTGGGATGTCCGAATAAATATAGGAGGTCACCCTGCTGGATTATTGTTTGAGGAGAAATTTCGGTAAGGTATTTCCTGTCGCGATGTATGGCCAGGACCGTAACCTGGTAATTTTTACCAATCCCGGCTTCCTCAATACTTTTTCCTACGATTTTGCGGGTATCCCTTTGCACTTTTATAGTTACAATCTCTTTATTGGGAATATTAAGATGCTGAAGGGCAGGCGCGTAAGGTTCTTTTTTTAAAGAAGTAAGCATCTCATAATCTGAAGATCTTACCTGGTTGATAAAATCCTGTATCTCATCAAAGGGCACAAGATATTTTTTGAGCACGCGGGTAAAGATCTCTATGGAAGTCTCAAATTCTTCCGGAATTACCTCATCAGCGCCCAGTTTGATGATCTCTTCAATTTCCCTTACATACCTGGTTCGCACGATCACGGTTGCTGTTTGGGTAAACTGGCGGATGTTCGTGAGAATTTTTTTCGTTGCATTGGCATCTGAAATGGCAATAACCACCACCCTGGCCTCCTGCACATGCGCGTGTTTAAGAATGGTGGGATTGGTGGCATCACCAAAGATGATGGGTTCTTTTCCGTTTTTTGCTTTTCTGAAGGTATCCGGATTTATATCGAGGATCACATAAGGAATTTTGGCATTTTTCGCTGCTTTTGAGATATTCTGACCATTAATTCCGTAGCCGATAACGATAAGGTGGTCGTGAAGGTTTTCTTCAGAAAATTCCTCTTCAGCTTTTGCATTTTTTTTGATGTTTTCGAGTCTTTTTCTAACCGCTGAAGAGATCGGAGCTTTTAAAATCGCATAGGTCCATTTTTCCGCATTGGAAATAAAAAAGGGCGTAATTCCCATACTGATGATCGAAATTGCCAGGAAATACTGATAGATATTTTCAGGAATAATATCACTTTCCCTACCCACACTGGATAATAAAAGCGAAAATTCACCCACCTGGAAAAGGCTGAAAGCTGCCATTAAAGTAGTTCGGAAGGGGTAACGCAATATTAAAACCGTTAGGCCAACTATCAGCATTTTCATGAGCACAACGCCAATTATCAGCATTAAAATGATAAAAAAATGCTCACCAAAAAACTGAAGATTCAGAAGTGAACCTACCGAAATAAAGAAAAAACTGATAAAGATCTCCCGGAACGGAAGGACATTTGCCGTAGCCTGATGACTGTAATCAGATTCTGAAATGATGAGTCCGGCGAAAAAAGCTCCTAAAGCTAAAGAAAGTCCTACTGTAGAAGTTAGCCAGGCAACCCCGAAGCACAAAACTACTACGGTTAGGATGAAAAGTTCCTGGTTTTTAGTTTTCACCACCCAGCCTAAAACTCTCGGGACAATATATTGCGCGAGTAGGTAAACAATGATCAGTACTGCGATGATCTTGATGGCCATTATGGCAACGGTACTCAGAATATTTGGTGTTTCTCCGGCCAGCAACGGCGTGAAAAGCATCATGGGGACCACGATAATATCCTGAAAAATTAAAATTCCCAGGCCTATTCGTCCATGTGGGGCACTTACTTCGCCTTTTTCCTGTAAAAGCTTAAGCACGATAGCCGTACTGCTTAAACTAAAAAGAAATCCGAGGAAAATTGCCGTATGCCAGTGTAATCCTGTAAAGTAGGAGATAAGAAAAGTGATGAGAATGGTGCCGCCCACCTGGATCCCTCCTCCAAGAAAAATAATTCTTTTTATAGAGGCCAGGCCTTTTAGCGAAAGTTCTATCCCGATCACAAACAACAGAAAAATGATCCCAATTTCTGAAAGTAATTCTACTTCCTCGCGGGAACTTATAAGGTTGAATGCATAGGGGCCGGCAATAATCCCGGCCAGGAGAAATCCCAGGATCGAAGGCAGCTTGATTTTCTGAAAGCCCAGAATGATAAAGATCGACAGGCCCAGAATCACAACTATATCCTGTAACATTGGGATTTCCATGCGGTGGTTGGTTTAGATTTGTTTTAAAGATAACAAGTTATCTTTTTTCGTTGCTTATGAAAACAAAAAAGCCGCCGAAAATTTTTTTCGGCGGCATTGTACTTATTTAAAATAAGGATTATCCTTTTAGCCAGGCGTGACGGATCTCGATCTCGTCTCCATCGGCATTTTGATTTTCAACCAGTTTTTTCGTTTTGTCCATGGGGGTTACAATCCTGCCTTCAAGTGTAATCTCTTTACCATCGCGAATTACAGTCATAGTGATAGGCGCATCTACGGTCCATGTTTCTGTTTCTTTTATCAGTTCAAAAATATTTTGACTAGTATATTCTTCACCATTTATATATTTCAGAACATCGCCACCTTTAACTCCAAGGCCTTTTAAAAAGGAATTGAGCTCAATATCATCCCGAAAATAGATATCTCCGGTTTGCCGATCGGCAAAAACGTAAGGAGTTTGGCCATTCAGGAAATAACCCACTTCACTCATAACCATTTCTTCTTCCAGTCCAGCCTTGGCAAAAAATTCATAATATGGAATAGGAGTAGTGCCGGTTACATATTTATCAAAGAAATCCTGAATTTGAGGATAGGTCAAATCTACAATGGTCGGAATTAATTCCTCATCGCTGAAAGGTTTATCCTTTCCGTACTTTTCACTGAGCTTTTTCATTAGCTCGAGCACTCCCATTTTTCCGCCGCTTAATTCACGAAGGCGGAGGTCAAGAGCCATTCCAATGAGTGCGCCTTTTAAATAGACATTATAATAATTGTCTTTATAAGGATCTTTGAGGATATTCCGGCTCATTTCAGTAAAAGACATGGAATTGTCAAAATGCCTGGAAGTCTGAATTTTTTCTACCATCCGGTCATAAAACTCCTGATTGGAGATTAGGCCCTGATTTACCTGGAACAAATTGGCAAAATATTCGGTTACTCCTTCGTACATCCATAAATGTTCAGACATTTTCGGATCGTTATAATCGAAATAATGGATCTCTTTGGAATGAATCGAGAGAGGCGTTATGGTATGGAAGAATTCGTGCGAAACTATATCGGTAAGGGATTCTTCAAGAGCCGGTTTTGTCATAGATTCTGAAAGTACCACTACTGTTGAAGTATGATGCTCTAAGGCACCAAAATTTCGTGCGTCAGGCTTATCTTCTTCCGCAAGGTAAAGCAGAATAGCATATTTATCGGTGGTATTGATATCACCCATAAATCGTTTCTGTGCCCTGATCATTCGGCTAACCGCAGGTTTAAGATCCTGTGCGCTAAACTTGTCATTGGGAGAATAAACATCCAGAATAACATCCATTCCCTGTGCGTCAATATGAACTGTATCCGGTTCGGCGTACATGATAGGATGATCGATCACCTCAAAATAACGATTGATATTGTAAATATCGGTTTTAGTATTTTCAGCGTCATCAGCCGTAGTAGTTGAAACTTTTAACGAAGTGCCGGGGATCAGATCAGAAGGCCTTTCAATTACCAGTTTATACTGTTTTTCTTTCATTCCTTTAAAATAGCCCACAAAACCGTGAAGATTTAAAAGGAAATTCTTATCCTTTAAAATATTTGTGCCGGCCATGGAATATAAGCCGCCTTCATTTTCCCAATCGAAAGAGTCATTCACCAGATAAGTCACCTTATCGAGATCTTTCGCATGGGTGATCATCCAGCTGTTTTCGTCGAGCTTTTTGAATTTCATTTCACGGCCTTTGTAGTCGAATGCCTTAAAATTTTCAGAAAACTTTCCGTAGTTATCGGTAGAATAGGTGCCGGGAACGGTTTTAGGAATAAAAAAAGTGGTGGTGTCGCTGGTAAACCTGTCAGGATCTACGCTTACCTGAACTTTATCATTTTGGACATCTACCAGATTGATCGTAGCAGTGATGGGCTGCTCCGGGGTGTTAACTTGCCGGGTCTTACAGGAAAACAGCATCATTGCCCCTGCAAGCCCCATAATTAATTTTCTCATAAAATTTGATGTTTTCAAGGTTAGACCTAATTAATGGGTAATTGTTACATAAAAAAAGCGCCAAACGGCGCTTTTTATTATATAGAATTTCAAATTTATACTCTCACGTGCCCTTCACCAAGTACATAATACTTATTCGTTACTAATTGTTTCAATCCTAAGGGACCGCGGTGGTGAAGTTTGTCGGTTGAAATAGCGAGCTCGGCACCCACGCCCATTTGTCCGCCGTCGGTAAATCGGGTGGAGGCATTGTGATAGACCGCAGCGCTGTCTACCTGTTCCATAAAAGTCAGGGCTTCGTCTTTATCGGTAGTGATAATAGAAGCTGAATGGCCTCCGGAATATTTGTTGATCTTCTCGATCGCTGCATCCAGGCCGTCCACCGCTCCAATTACGATCTTCATAGCGAGGAATTCTTCGTACCAGGTATCTTCAGAAGGGATTTTCTCTTCATCGGTCAATACTTTTGATACTTCCTCATCTACAAGCACAGAAACCTTATTATCGCGGAATAACTGCTGAAGTTCTTTCAATTTACTTTCATAATTGTTGATATTTTTATCAACCAGCACTTTATCTAAAGCGTTACAACCTGAGATTTTATCGATCTTGGCGTTCAGCATCACTTTTTTTGCTACCTCAAAATCGGCATTTTTAGAGACATATAAAAAGTTGTTCCCTCTACCGCTCACCAGAACGGCCCCGGTAGCATGTTCCTTAACAAATGCGATCAGACGTTCTCCGCCTCTGGGTACGATAAGGTCTAATTGTTCCGGCGGATTTTTCAAAAATTCCTGGGTTTGAGTCCTGTCGAGGTGTAAAAGTTTGATCCAGTCTTTACTGAGACCATTCTCTTCCAGTGCTTCATGCCAGCATTCT
This sequence comes from Christiangramia fulva, assembly GCF_003024155.1. Taxonomy (NCBI): domain Bacteria; kingdom Pseudomonadati; phylum Bacteroidota; class Flavobacteriia; order Flavobacteriales; family Flavobacteriaceae; genus Christiangramia; species Christiangramia fulva. Next base: position 3,857,804 of record NZ_CP028136.1, on the reverse strand, counting down.
TCCAGAATTTTGTTAGAATTTATGGCTTCTTTCCCACCTTTGAGATAGATCTTGTTGTTGGCTTTAAAAGCAAGTACGGCCGCCTCGATAGTTACGTCGGGACGAGATTCGTAAATAATAAGAATATTCCCGAAAGGCGCTGTTTTGTTAGTGATGTCAAGACCGGTATCCAGGGTTCGGTGTTCAATTACTTTGCCTACAGGATCTTCCTGCTCCCTCACTTCTTTAACAGATTGGATCATCCCGTCAACTTTCTTATCATCCACGATAAGGCGGTCATACATGGCCTGATCGTCTTTACTAAAAGCGTCCAGATCTTTCTTATTGGCTTCGATAATTTCTTTTCGCCTGCGGTCAAGGATTTTCATCATGGACTGCAGGACCTTGTTTTTAACTTCTGATTTTATCAACTTCATTTCTTCGTTTCTTTAAGTTATTAATATTCTTTACGAGGTAAATTTTGTTCCCACCGATTTTCCGGCCATAATGTCCAGAATTACATTTTCGCGTTTTCCATTAGCGATATAGGTGGTAATATTTTTGGCTGCCGTGCCTTTGGCTATCTTGATCTTAGATTCCATTCCGCCGCGGCCTTCACCCTCACCTTTGTCAGATTCCTGAACGTATTTTTCAACATTTTCATCGATCTGCACCTTATTCAGTTTTTCTGAATCGTCATCTTCCGGATGTCCGGTATAAAGTCCTTCGGTATCACTTAAAATGATCAGTTTTTCAGCTCCTATCAATTCGGCTACAAGACTTGCCAGTTCATCATTATCTGAAAACATAGACATGGTCACCGAAACAGCATCATCTTCATTGGCGATAGGAATGATTCCTTCAGATAAAAGAGATTCATAACAATTGATCATATTTTCCCGGTGAATTCCCGGACTAAAATCTCTTTTGGTAGCTAGAACCTGGGCACAGCGCATTCCATAATCATGGAAAATGCCGTAATAATGCCTCATCATTCTTGGCTGTCCAACCGAAGAATAAACCTGTCGTCTTTTGCTGTCGTCTTTAATATTGATCTCGCCAAGAATTTCTTTCCCGGCAATTGCAGATCCAGACGATACCAGAACGGTAAGTATATCTTCTTCGTAAAGGCTGGCAATCTGGCGAACAAGGCTTTTTAATACCGGTCCAAGAATACGGTTATCCTTGTTGGTCATTACGTTTGTTCCCACCTTTACAACAATTCTTCTTTTTTTATCCATTTTGATCTTCTATGGTTTAACTTTTTTAGAATTATTTTTCTTCTCCCAGTTCAACAGCTCTGTCAAAAGCGGCATAGGCAGCTTCTTTTATGAGCTCTTTTACATTGTTATCATCCATTGAATCTAAAGCAGCACGGGTAGTCCCACCTTTAGACGCTACTCTTTCCATCCAGGTATCGGGAGAAAGGTCGTTGCGGTTAAATAGTTCTACCGCACCTTCGAAGGTCTGACTTACCAGGACGCGGGAATCATTTTTTGAGAATCCCATTTTTAAAGCGGCTTCCAGCATAGACTGCATAAAATAGAATACGTAGGCGGGACCACTTCCTGAAATTCCTGTGGAAGCGTCTATAAATTGTTCAGATTTTACATGGATTGACTCTCCTGTGGTATCGAGCAGATTGCGAACCATTAAAAGTTCAACTCTCGATACTTCTTTAGATTGGGTATAAGAGGTTACTCCTTTTCCCACCTGGGCAGGTAAATTTGGCATTGATCTCACCACTTTTCTGATCCCAAGTCCCTGTTGGATCTTATTAATGGTAACTCCTGCCATTAGAGAAACAAAAATTTGTTCCTCGTTTACCATGGGTTTCATTTCGGCGAAAAGTTCTTCACAATGATATGGTTTTACGGCAATAAAAACCATATCGGCTTTAGGAAGACACTCTTCAAGTTTTTCATATACATCAAAATGGTCAAGATCACGAAGTCTTGCGATGACATCGGCCGATTTATCGAATACCATTAAATTTCTGCGATTCAATATCGGAGATTTGGCCATTCCTTCGGCGTAAGTAAGACCCATGTTTCCTGCTCCAATTACTAATGTTTTCATTTTCTCTTTTTTGATTTATTTTCTGGTTTTAAACCTTTTGGCTGTATATGGCACAAAGACTGTGCGAAGCCGGCAGCCAATTCGGGTAAAATCTGAAATCTGGAAAAATATAAGCTTCAATTCTATAATAAAACATTAATAAAAAATTAAATTCTCATAAATTATCCTCAGTCATCTGTCATATATTTTTAAAAATCACAAAATTACGCTGGTGCTTTTTATGAGTTTCGCATTCAATTCATAAAACAAATAGGAGATCTTCAAAACCTAAATTGGCTCATATTTTTTTCTCCTGCGTAATTCTCAGGTAAAACTTTAAGAATAATTTAGGATTTATAGATAGTTGCGTCTGCCATTTCCGCATGTTACTTTGGCAGTCCCTTTAATGAAAGGAGCTGGCACAAAAGTTGAAAAGTTAAATTTTTTTTAATGGGAGCGATTTTTAACTCCTAAAAATAGGCTTTAGCTCCAATAACCGCAATATTTGTTATAAAAACCGTAATTGGTATGACGAAAATTATTTATAATTAACATTTTATAAGAAGAAGTTATTTGCCTTCACTAAACCTGTGATTGATATTAATGAAAAGAACCAAGGAAAGTCCAAAAAATAATACGGCACAAGAAAAATTAGTTAAACATTCAAGAGTTATTGCCGTGGGAGCCAGTGCCGGAGGTTTGGAAGCTTTAAAATCCTTTTTTAAGAACATACCAGCCAGCGATACCAACTCTTATGTGGTAATTCAGCATCTTTCTCCAGATTATAAGAGCATGATGGGGGAATTACTTACCAAAAACTCCAATTTACCCATAGTACAGATCACAGATCAGATGGAGCTGCAGCCGGGAAAAATATTTCTTATTCCGCCGGCACATAACCTGGTTCTGGAGGATAATAGGCTGTGTTTAAGTGAAAAGCCAAAGAATCAGCAATTAAATCTTCCTATTGATATCTTTTTTGAATCGCTTGCCGAGCAAAGGGAAGAGCAGGCGATAGGAGTGATTTTAAGCGGAACCGGAAGCGATGGAACTCGTGGAGCGAGAGCTATCAAAGAAAAGAATGGAATGGTAATGGTGCAGGAACCTTCAGAAGCGAAATTTGACGGGATGCCTAAAAGTGCTATTAATACCGGACTTGTAGATTACATACTGCCGGTTGCGAAAATGGGCCCGGAGCTGAAAAATTTCATTTCTACTCCACCAATTTTTCATTTTAAGGATGGTGATGTTCAGTATGACGAAAAGGAGCTTAATAAAATTCTCAATTATATAGACGAAAAGGCGGGGCTTGATTTTCGGGAATATAAGTATGCTACCCTGGCACGACGCGTGGCAAGAAGGGTTAATATTTGCAAATGCCCAAACCTCGCCGATTACTATGAATATCTCACAAAAAATGAGGAAGAGGTTGAGATCCTGTATCGTGAATTTCTTATTGGAGTTACCAAATTCTTCCGAGATGAGGAGGTGTGGAAGGTTTTACGAGAAAAGGTCTTTCCTAAACTTATTTCAGAAAAAGAAGATGGAGAAGTCCTAAAAGTGTGGGATGTTGGCTGTAGTACCGGGGAAGAGGCTTATTCGTTTGCCATGAGCCTTTATGAAGAAATGGAAAAGCAAGGGAAAGATCTTACCATCAAGATCTTCGCGACCGATATTTCCAAACCGCATCTCGATATTGGAAGTAAGGGTGAATATCCTGAAAGTATTGTGGCAGATGTTTCTAAAGAATTCCTTCTGAAGTACTTTTTAAGTAAATCGCATAGCTACCAAATCGTGGAGAAAATCAGAAGAATGGTTATTTTCTCCAAGCATAACGTTATCAAAAATCCGCCTTTTAGCAATATGGATATGGTAGTATGCAGAAATTTGCTGATTTATTTTCAGAACAGCATTCAGAAAAAGGCGATGAACGTATTGCATTACGCCTTAAAAAAAGATGGTGTGCTGGTTTTAGGTACAAGTGAAAGTGTGAACAGCAACCGTGATAGTTTTGCCGAAATAGATCGGCGCTGGAAAATTTACAGGAATATAGTACCGAGTAAAAGACTTAATAGTGGTATTACCCCTGGAGCTTCAGCGGCTTCAAAGATCAATGGAGCCAAACTCATAGAGAATAAAATGAGCAGGGATCGAAAATCTTTCAGGAACAATGCTAAAAGCAATCCAATAAAAACGAAGTTACAGCAGCAGCTGCATGAAACACTTCTGGAGCAGTTTGGAGGGGCATCGGTCTTTGTAGATTCCAATTATAACATACTTCATGCAGTGGGGGAATTTCGAAAATACGCCAACCTTCCCGTGAGCGGATTTTCGATTAACCTTTTAGATATGCTGGAATCTGATCTCAAATATGTAGTGCAAACAACCTTTAACCAGGCGAAGAAACAGAATGATAAAGTAATTTACCGCGATGCGATCGTTACTAAAAACGGGATAAACACTGGTGCTGATATTATTGTAAAACCTTTTACCGAACACAATCTTAATGGCGAGGTTAATTATATTATCACTTTTGTTGAAAAAGAGCTGGATCTGGAGCAAATGAAAGAGGTTCCAAAGATCAGCCCTTCAGAGCAGACCAAAGAATATGTCGCCGGTCTTGAAGAGGAACTCAAGAAGACCAAGGAAGATCTTCAAACTTCACTGGAAGAGGTTGAGACCAGTAATGAAGAGCTGCAGGCTGCCAATGAAGAATTACTGGCATCTAACGAAGAATTGCAAAGTACTAATGAGGAACTTCAAAGCGTAAATGAAGAGATCAATACCGTTAATGCGGAGAACATTCAGAAAATGGATGATCTCGCTGCTTTGAACGCCGATATGAACAACCTACTGAAAAGTACAGATATTGGCGTGATCTTTCTTGACAGCAGTTTTAAAATCAGAAAATTCACTCCCGCCATTAAAAAACATTTTAGTCTGATAAATGGAGATGTGGGACGGCCTATAGATAATTTTACCAATAGTTTTGGTTTAAGCCGTAAACGCAGTTTTCTTGATCGCTGCAAAAAGGTTCTCAAAACAGGGAAGATACTGGAAAAACATATCGTTTCCCGGGAAGGTAAAAATTATCTGCAAAGAATTTCCCCTTATATAGAATCTGACGAACAAATAAATGGAGTGGTAATTTCTTTTATTGATATTGAAAGCATTCAAAAATCAAGGGAAAAACTGGAAGCCAGTGAAAAACGCTTTAAATCATTCTATGAAGATGATCCGGTTTTGCACCTTAGCGTCGATCCACGCACCTCACTTATTGTACAATGCAATAAAAAGGTGGTAGAGAAGCTTGGTTATGAAAGCAAAGAAGAGCTTATCAATAAAACTGTTTTTGATCTTTTCGACAAAGATTCCCATACCTCGGCAGATAAACTAAAGGAAAGTTTTAAGGAATCCCGCGAATTGACCAACATCAGCCAGGACATGATCACGAAAGACGGGGAGAAACTCCCCGTGATCCTTAATGCCACTGCCGAGAAAGATGAAAAAGGAAACCTTCTCACTATCAGGTACACCTGTGTGGATATTTCTGCACTTAAAAAGGCTGAGGTACAATTAAGAGAGCAGAAGGCCGATCTTGAAAGGGCCAACCGCGATCTTGAACAATTTGTCTCTATTTGTTCTCACGATCTCCAGGAGCCGCTTTCTACCATAAAGTTTGGAAGCGATGTGCTGGGCAAGATGTATGCCGACAAACTTGACGAAAAAGGAGAGAATTATGTGAAGTATATCAAGAATGCTTCAGATCGCCTTTCTGCACAGATTCGTGCGCTGCTGGAACATTCAAGGATTGGGAAAAACGGGCGAAAAACCACGGTAGATGTGAATGAAGTTGTAGAAGTCGTAAAATACGATCTCACCAAGAGTATAAAAGATTCGAAGGCAAAAATCCATTCTGGTTCCCTGCCTCATATCCAGGGTTATGAAATCGAGTTGAGGTTATTATTTCAGAATCTCATCAGCAACGCTATTAAATATGTTCCGAAAGGCCGAAAACCGGAGATACGGATCTCCGCTTACAGGGAAGAAGATTACTGGGTTTTCTCAATAATGGATAATGGCGTGGGAATTTCTGAAGAAGACAGGAAGAATATATTTACCATTTTTAATCGTGTGCCGGGAAATGACTCCGTAGACGGAACCGGCGTGGGGCTGGCGCACGTTGAAAAGATCGTGCTTTTACATGAAGGTACTATTTGGGTGGATTCGCAGGTTGGAGTTGGAAGTACCTTTTACTTTAAATTAAAAGCCAGCTAGATGTCTCAAAGGGAATACTACCCACAGAAGGTAGATATTAGCAACTGCGAAAAAGAACCCATTCACATCATCGGAAAATCACAGGCTCACGGGGTTATTGTGGTTTGTGATAAGAGAAATCTTGACATCACCCAAATCGGGGAGAATGCCGAAGTTTTCTTCGGCATTTCTTATCAAGAACTGCTCGGTAAAAATTTAAAGCATTTACTTGGCGAAGTGATAAGCGGGGAAATTGCGAATACCAGCCAAAAGGAAGAAAGCCAGGTAGTTAAAGAAATAAGTATAAATAACCGCAATTTCGTGATCATTCCTCATATCTCTGGGGAAAGTATTATTCTTGATTTTGAGCTAAAAGAAACTGGTTATGATCCGTATGAATACCAGCGGCAATTAAGCCATATTCTTAAAAAATTGGGAGCTGCTCAGGGACCAGCCGAGCTATGCAATGAGGCGGCCCTTATTACCAGAAAGATCTTTGGTTATGACAGGGTGATGATCTATAAATTTGATGAAGAATGGAATGGGGAAGTAGTAGCTGAAGAAAAAGAGGATGAACTGGAGAGCTGGCTTGGACTTCATTATCCCGCCAGTGATATTCCAAAACAATCGAGGGAACTTTTTTTAAAGCATCGCGTGAGGATCATAGCTGATGTCAACAGCAGTCCGGTACCCATTCAACCAGAAATATCGCCAATAAATCTGCAGCCTATCGATCTCTCAAAATCTGAATTACGAGCAGTTTCCCCGATTCATATTGAATATCTTCAGAATATGAAAGTGGGAGCCTCGCTTACTGCAGCTTTGATCAGCAATGGAAAACTATGGGGATTGCTGGCATGCCATCACTATTCCGCAAAAATTATAAGCTTTTATCATCGTCAAACCTGTGAATTTTTAACGCAGATCTTCTCCAATGAATTATCGCTAAAAGAAACCCGTAGGTATATTCAAAAGCTTGATGAATGGGGGAAAGTTCGCACAGAACTGGTCGAACAGATGAAAGATGAAGACAAGATCAAAAACGGTTTGCTTAAGCAAAAGACAATTTTTACCGATTTGCTGGAATGTGACGGTGGAGCCTTAATTCTTAATGGAAAAATAAGATTACTTGGAAAAACTCCCACCAAAAAGCAGGTGAAAAAGCTCACGGCAGATTTTTTATCTAAAAGTAAAGAAGCTTTGTTCTTCACCAGGAATCTGAGCAAATTTTATGAACCGGCAAAGACTTTTATCAGTACCGCTTCAGGAATCCTGGCTGTAAAACTGGGAAATAATGACCATGATTTTCTTATGTGGTTTCGGCCTGAGGTGGTTCAGAATATAAGCTGGGGAGGGAATCCCGATAAAAAAGCCAGTTTTGATGAGCAAAAGCAACGAATCACTCCCAGGAAATCTTTTAAAAAATGGACCCAGCAGCTCACCGGCATTTCCAATTCCTGGCAGGATTATCAAATAAGCGCGGCCAGGGCTATTAGGGAAAGCCTGAGCAATATTATCCTTCAAAAGCAAAAACAAAAGATCGAACGCCTCAATGAACAGCTTTTTAAGGCTCATAAGGAATTGCAGTTATTCAGTCACGGACTTTCCCATGATCTAAAAGCTCCTTTGCGCGGAATTGATGGATATGCCCAAATATTAAAAGAAGATTATTACGATAAACTAGATGGGCCCGGCCAACAGGCTATAAGCACCATTTTGAATTCAGTAGCTGAAATGAATGCGCTTATCGACGATATTCTTTCCTTTTCAGGTGTTTCTGCAGTGAAATTGAAGAAATCTGAGTTTTCTGTAAATGAATTATTACAGGATATTTTGAAATCTTTCAACCTTAAAGTTAATTATCCTCATTCAGAAATAATAGTCCAGACAGATATGCCGCAGATGATGGCGGATAAAAGAATGCTGGTGCAGGTTTGGTCGAATATTCTAATGAATGCTTTGAAATACAGCGAAAGAGCAGAGAAACCTAAAATAGAAATCGGATCAAAAGCCCTTCATGATAAAACTGTTTATTTCGTAATAGATAATGGGATAGGTTTTGACCCTGAAAAGAAAGAAGAAATATTTCAACTATTCACAAGATTTGCTGAAAAGCCTTTTAAAGGAACCGGAATTGGTTTAGCCATTGCCAAGAAGATTATCGAAAAACATGGTGGAGATATATGGGCTGAAAGTCAACCGGGAAAAGGCGCCGCTTTTTATTTTTACCTCTGATTTTTAAAAATTTAATAAAAAAGATTAATTCCTGAAGATGATAAAAACGCCCCTGAGAATATTACTTGTTGAAGATAATGAAGTTGATGCAGGTCTTATAAAAAGACAGCTGGGAAAAATTGCCGAAAAATCTCAAATTGAAGTTACCGATACCCTTACAGGCTGCAGGGAATTTCTGATAAATTTCGCACCCGATGTTGTACTTTCAGATTATAATCTACCTGGTTTTACAGGTCTTGATGTACTTGAAATGGTAAAGGAATTTGACGAAGAACTGCCGCTGATCTTTGTTACCGGAACTATCAATGATGAAGAGCTTGCGGCTCATACTATATTAAGCGGAGCCTCCGGGTACATCCTTAAAAAACATATGAAGAACCTGGCCGCTAAGTTGGAGCCTTTTCTTAAAAAAGTGGTGGTGAATATGACTGCCAGGGATGAAGTTCGGGAGCGTATTAGGAATAATAGGATAACCGTGAATCAAATTCATGAATACCTGGCAAAGATCGATGCAGATAATGCCGAACAGGTTGATAATATCGAAAAGATAAAACAGGCCATTAGCCGATTTAAAATTGATGACAATGCTGAATAGGTTGAGAGAAGAAACCCGGGAAATCCATGAAGCACTGGAAAGTAAAAATCTGGCTCAAAAAATTATTGATCACAGTATTAACCACGAAGAATATTTGTTGCTTTTACTTCAGAATTTTCAGGCTTACCGGAAAACAGAAAAATTGCTTCAAAAATATCTCAACTTTCATCCTTTTTTGAAGGCAGAAAGGATAAAAAAGGATCTTGAAAATTTGGGAGTTAAAAACCCCGATTTTTTCTGGGATTTTCCTTTTGAATGTAAAGATGAGATAGAGGCTCTGGGAATTGCCTATGTGGTCGAAGGCTCGGCCATGGGAGGAATGATGATTGGGAAGCAAATAAAATATTGCGGGGCCCTCCACGGGCTTCCCGAACAGTATTTCTATAATGCCTCAAAGGAGAACGCAAAGGGCTGGAATAAATTCCAGAAAGAAATTAGAAATAGAGATTTTTCTGAACAGGAAACTCAACTGGCGTCACAAAAAGCCATTGAAACTTTTCGTTTGTTTGAAGCTGCTTTTAAAATTGAAAGAAGTTTGAGTAATCAATAAATCGATATTGTAATTTCGGGCAACTGGAAATAATGGAGTTTGATAAGCGATAGGTTAAAGTTCGAAAAATTCTTTTTCGATCACCTCTCCCGGCAGCATATTTTCAATTTTTTCATTTCCTATACGAACGCGAACCAGCCGCAGCGTGGGAAATCCTGCGGCGGCGGTCATTTTTCGTACCTGGCGAAATTTTCCTTCGGTGAGGGTGATTGAGATCCAGCTGGTTGCGCCATGCCGGGGATCCCTTATCTTTTTGCCTCGTTCGGGGAATTCAGGTGTTTTGTTCAGTTTAAAAGCCTTACACGGAAGGCTGAGGTAGATTTTTCCGTTTATACTAATTTCAATCCCATTTCTGAGCAGTGATAAAGCTTCTTCGGTAATTTCGCCATCAAGCTGCACGTAATATTCCTTTTCTACATTTCCGGCGGTGATAAGTTTGCTTAATTTGCCGTTGTTAGTGAGCAGTAAAAGTCCTTCAGAATCTTTATCTAGCCGACCTATAGACATGGTCCCTTCAGGAAAATTGAATAATTCTCCCAGAAAATGTGACTTTTCCTGCTTTTTCTGATTTGAGATAAACTGGCTCAAAAAACCATAGGGCTTATAGATCTTGAAATGTTTATACATACCCGGAAAAGTAGAAATTTCTATGGAAGAAAAAAATAAAAAGTGTCGGTAGATACCGACACTTCAACTGTGAGATGAAATAGAGATGATAAGCAATACTTATTGAATGGCTAATTCAAATTTTAATGAAATTTTGATGATCTTGATTGATGAATGATTGTCCCCTTTGAAAGAGTTTATCAAATTGCTTAACATTTCTACTTAAAATTGGGGGAAGGCTTTTGCACCAGGAGGGGAAGTGCAACTAAAAGATCAGTACTAAATTATTTCACTAATATAGAACAGGAAATAATCCCGTAAAAGGGGAAAAACACCCTTTTATTAAAATTATCGACTTCTTATTTCGCCAGGTTTTCTTCCTGCTCAACAGGTGTTCCCTGTAGTACTTTTCGCGGCGAAACACCATATTTTTCCTTAAAGATTTTTGAGAAGTAGCTTCTGCTTGAAAGGCCCAGCTCATAGACTACTTCGCTGACATTTTTCTTGCCATCGGACAGCATATCAAGTGATTTTGAAAGCCTTTCATCGCGAAGGTATTCATTAACGGTTTTACCGTAGATTGCCTGAAAACCTTCCTGCAGTTTATTGGTGTTTATGCCTGCACGGCGTGCGAGCTGTTGTACAGTTCCCGCATTTGCAATATTGTCTTCAATATATTCCACAACTTCCTCTATGGCTTTAAGATCCTTTTCCTTGAGGTTATTATTGTGAAAATCATCTTTTTTGTTCTTAAATCTATAAAGCATATAACTCAAGATCTCCAGGGCTTTTGCTCCCATAAAATTTATACGTGGAAAGCCATCCACATTGCAGGTTTTTATCTCTTTAATAACTTCGGCGGTGCGAAGACTGAATTTACCTAGCTCACAAACTCTTTCCTCTCCTTTTACATCGCTGAAAATATCATAGAATATTGGTTCCGCATCCCTTAGACTAAAAGAGAGATATTCCTGAAAGCGGAGCCTGTCTATTTCGAGATAACATATGTTATAATGCTGATCTTTTCTTAAAATAAAATGATGATTATCTCCCCTGGAGGGGGCGTAAATAAGATGTTGATGATGAGTGATCGTAATATTTCCAGATTTTCCGCTAAAATGATTTTCCAATTCTCCTTCCATGCAATAAACAAACCTTAAAGGCTGGATCTTTCTATGGTTGATTTGAAGTTTAACATCTTTGGATAATTGGCACTGGTACGTATATAAACCTACACCGTTGGGAAAATTTATTCCCATGATGGAACCGCTACCCAGAGAGTCTGGAATAATTAGTTTTTGCTCCCCGAGATTATTTTCATAGCTAATATTTAGAGTATCGGCAAGTTTTGGTATAAAATCGTTAACATCGTCTATTTCTAAATGAAAAATTTCCATTTTTTTATTAGGTTGATTCGTTATTTAAGGTAATCATTCAATCTCTAACTTCGGCCTACTGTGCCGTTAATTATTATTTAAAGAAATTTTTTTATTAGAAAATATTTAGAAAATATAATATTTAATAATATTCAAACTTGAATTGGGGGGTGATTTTCCCCTGTTTAAATCCAGTTTATTATACTAAATTAGATTTGTAGTCGCGTAACAATTTCTATGATAAGTATTTGGAAATTTATTTTTTTAAACCTTTTGCTTTTTTTTTCAAACTTATTAAGCAGTCAGGAGCAGAACTATTGGTTCCGGAATATAAGTGTTGAAAATGGGCTTTCTCAAAATACCGTGCTTGATATTACCCAGGATAGTTTAAATTATATGTGGATCGCTACTCCCGATGGCCTTAACAAATATGATGGTACTAATTTCACCTATTATCCTATATCGTTTGATTTTAATGTTTCCGGAACTGATGTGCGAACGGGAAGAATAGAAGTGTACGGCGAAGATTTATGGATGATAGTTCGTGGGGGCAGACTTGAAAAGATGGCTCTTAAGACAGGCGATTTTTGCAAGTATTTGAAATTTAATAATTCAGAGATTGTTATTCCTCCTTTGATAGACCTATTGATAGAAGATGATAACAAAATATGGCTGGCTACCAGGAATGATGGAGTTTACCTGGTAAATAGGAATATGGATATTATTAGTCGTTTTTATGCTACTGCACCTTTATCTAATAAAATCAGCTCCGATAAAATCAATAAGCTTTTCAAAGATTCTACTAATAAAATTTGGATACTTACAGATAACGGGATAAATGAGATACAGAAAAACCATACCGCTTCTTATTTATCCGGTGAAAATATTATATGGGCTGAAGAATTATTTGGTAATCTTTTTTTTGGCAACACCAAGGAATATCAATTCGTACTTCCGGTAAATTCAAACCAATTCCATAAATCCAATGCTCCTAAATATGTTCATTTATCACATCATCATAAAGATGATGCTATGCAATGGTTGGGAACTTATGGGCAGGGCTTATATCTTTTAGATAAGAAATATAGGAATAATGAGCATTTGGTAACCAATAAAAATAGGCGAGGTACCCTTTCAAGCAATTATATTTTGTGCATTTTTGAAGACAGTGAAGGCGCTATTTGGATAGGCACGGAAGGCGGAGGTATTAACTATTTTGATAAGAGTTTTAGAGATTTTCACTTTTTAGATGTCCAAAATCTATCAAAAGAAATTTCATTATATCAAACGCGGGCCATCACTAAAGATAAGGATAATAATCTCTGGCTAGCTGCAGATGGGAATCTAATCAAACAGATTGATGAATATTCTTTCCAACGTATCAAAGTAGATTCCCTTTTTAAAACCGAAAATAAACTGAGAATCAATGCACTGCGGGCAGATAAGCAAGGAAATATTTGGATGGGAACTCACGGGCGCGGGATTGCCGTAATTAATTCAAAAACCAATGAAAAAAAAGTGTTTGACGATGAGGAGGAGAAAAAAAAGATCATCTGGTGTTTACTGGAAGGCTCGCAGGATAATCTTTGGGCTGGTAGTCAGTCTTCCGGTTTAATTTCTTTAAATAAATCATCTGGAGAGGTAAAAGAATTTTCTCCTCATGGCGCGGATAATAGCGCGGTTAAATCTATAACAAGAATTAATGATTCGCTCATCGCTGTAGGATTTGATCCTGGAGGAATTCAACTTTTCAGTGAAAAAGATCTGGAATTTCAAGAGTTAAGTAAAACTGTAAACAGAGAGTTGAAAAATGTGGTTATAAATACTCTTTATTACCTGAATAACTGGTTATGGATCGGTACTTCTGGAAAGGGATTATATGCCATTAATTTAAATACGGGAAAATTTATAAATTTTGGTAAAAAAAGTGGTCTTACTACCAATATCATTAATGGGATTGTGGAGGAAAATTCCAGAAAATTATGGATCAGCACCAATGAAGGATTACTTCGTCTGACTTACGAAAAGGTCGGCGATAAAATAAATATTGAGGAAATCCAGCAATTTCATCCTGCTAATGGTCTTCAGGGTAAGGAATTTATAGCCGGTTCATATTATAAAGATACCGAAGGCACCATTTACTTTGGAGGGATCAACGGACTAAACTTCTTTACGCCTGATAATTTTAAGTATAAACCCGAAGAGATCGATGTTAGGATCAACGAGGTTTTAGTAGACAATATTCCTATAAAAAGGGATACGAATACTGTATATCTTAAAAATATCCAACTCAGTTACAATCAAAATTCTTTAGCATTAACCTATTCAGCTCCAAATTATCTTTTTTCAGATAACTTTAATTATCAATATATGCTTGAGGGTTATGACAAAAATTGGATAAATTCAGGAAGTCGTAATTTTACATCCTACACCAATTTGCCACCGGGAGATTATAAATTCAAAGTCCGTTTAAATAATGTAATTCATAAATTTGCACCGGTAAGTACCATGGGAATTCATATTGACACACCATTCTGGCGGACCTGGTGGTTTATTTTTCTAATTATTACCCTAATAATTTTAGTCATTTACTCCGTTTACAGGTATAGACTAAACCGATGGATGGAAATGCAGAAGGTGAAAGATAAAATATCAGCAGATCTCCACGACGATCTTGGATCACGTTTAACTTCAATTAATTTGCTTTCAGCTATTTACAGAAACCAGAAAGAATCGGTTACGAAAGTGTTGGAAGATATTGAAAAGGAAGTTCGGGCGTCCTCAGAAGCTTTAGATGAAATTGTTTGGAATATTAGGTTAACCGATGAATCTGTAGAGGAGATAATAGCCAAAATAATTCGTTATGCCGGAGAATTCCTGGAAAGTGCTGATATATCTTATAAGATTATAAAAAATGAAAATTTTAGTTCCGTAAATCTTAAGATGCATAAGAGACGGGAGCTTTTTTTAATAAGCAAAGAGATCATAAACAATATTGTAAGGCATTCAAATGCTCAAAATGTCACTATTGAAATAAGAAAAATTGGTAACTCAATTCGTTTAATATACCATGATGATGGCCGGGGCTTTGATCCTCAGCAGATCACGCACCGAAATGGTTTGGTGAACCTGAAAAAACGCATAAAGAACTGGAAAGGACAATTAGAAATAACTTCCGAAATAAATAAAGGAACAACAATAAGTATTTCTTTGCCTGTTGATAAACCGAATTTGTGGAAAAAATTTTTAGGAAGGAACTAGAAAATCAATTCTGCCCTATAAAGGGGATAGATAAGAGTTAGGATTATATGTAAATTGGTGTATGAATTCACGCCTTTTAATTTTCGAGGATAATGATTCTCTAAGGGCATCTATGGTTTCCTTGCTTCAAAACGAGGAAGGATATTTTCTTGTGGGTGATTTTTCAAATGTTTTAGATGTGAAAAATATACTGGAAAAGTTAAATCCGGATATTGTTATTTTAGATATAGATATGCCGGGTAAAGACGGTATCTGGGCGATACCAATAATAAAGGAATTTAATCCACTTATTCATATTGTGATGTACACCCAGTTTGAAGATGATGAAAAACTTTTTAAAAGTTTATGTGCCGGAGCAGATGGCTACGTTCTGAAAAAAACTTCACCTTTCAAATTGGTAAAGGCAATTAAAGAAGTTGAAAAAGGCGGTGCACCAATGTCGCCTTCGATAGCAAAAAAAGTCTTAAGCTCTTTCAAACAGATAGAAAGAAAATCAACATTCTCTTACGATCTTACTGAAAGAGAAATTCAGGTTTTAAACCTTCTGGTAAAAGGTTACAGTATAAAATATATGGCATCAGAATTGGGGATAGCCTACGAAACCTGCCGTTCGCATTTAAAGAATATTTATACTAAACTTCATGTAAACTGTGGGAAAGAGGCAATAGCGAAAGTACTATCTGAAAAAATTGAACTGGAATGAAAAAAATGATGCTATTTTTTTCTTTCCTATTTCTCTATGCAAATTTGATTGCTCAGGATCAATTTACGGTCAATAGTTCAGATGATTATCCCGATATTGATTTGGCTGATAAAGTATGTGCCGATAAGAATGGAAATTGCACCCTGCGTGCAGCAATAGAAAACGCTAATAAATATCCAGATAAGACACTCGTCTTTTTCAATATTCCCGGCATAGGTCCTCACCGTATAAAATTAAAGAAGAATCTTCCCAAACTAACCGAAACAATAATTTTAGATGCGACTACTCAAAAAGACTATCAACCCGGTTGCTTACAAATAATTCTGGATGGCGCCGAAGTTCGCGGGGTTACTCGAAAACAGCGTATAGAAAATGAAGATTTAACTCCAACGGGTTTTAAATTAGAAAGAAATAGTTCAGGAAGTATTATCAAAGGATTCGTCATTGGAGGATTTGGAAAAAAAATTGTGGATCCAAAAGGTAGGATTATCGAATTTAGTATGGGATGTGGAATAAACATCAATACGGAAAATAATCTTATAGAATCTAATTTTATTGGAGTTGAAGGTGACGGAAAAACTAGATTGCCTAATATTTTTGGGATTTACGTGATTTCTGAAAATAATCAAATAGGAAGTTATAATGAGAATGAGCGAAATGTTATTTCCGGAAACTGGGCTGGGATGTTGATCTCATCTTCCAAAAATAAAATAATAGGAAATTATATAGGAACAGATTGGACTGGGAAAAAGGAAACAGGGCAAATTACAGGTTTAGATTTTTCTCCTAATGGGAATAATAATTTTATTAGTTCAAATTTAATTTCAGCTAATGAGTATGGTGTGGAAATAAGAAGTAGTAATATTACCTTTATTAACAATATAGTGGGTCCTGATGTGAATAAAAATATATCTCTTCCAGTACAGAAAAAAGGGATATTTATACGCGCTAGTAAAGAAAATATAATAGGCCTGCCCGGGCAGGGAAATATTATTGCCGGAAATGAAACGGGAGTATATGTTGCAGATAGATTTAATCCAAAGATAAATTTTAGAATATTTTCTAAAAATAACAGAATCTCGGGTAACTTCTTTGGCACTGATGTAGAGGGTAAACTGGATCTTGGGAATGGTATTGCAATTCATTGCGTTGGGAGCTATTCCAATATCATCGAAGAAAATATAATTGCCAATAGCGATGATACCGGTATTTTACTGGAAAGCACACAACTTAATATCGTTAGATATAACTTCATTGGCACTGATTGTTCTGGAAATATAAACCTGTCTAATGGAGTTGGAATAAAAATGATAGCAGAAGATACCATTTGCGCATATAACACCATACACGATAATCTATTTTCAGGCAACACAATCGCGGGAATTGAAATAAAAAACGCCGATTTTAATTGTTTTTACGATAACAAGTTCATGTCATCTTCTAAACCTAAAGCATCACTATCATCGAGTAAATATGCTATTTCCCTGGAAAATGCGAATGAAAATCTAATAGGAGGAGCCACGCCAGATAAAAAGAATATCATTAAGAATTATCCTGTGGGAATAAAAATCATCAATACAAAACCTTCAGATTCCCTTATCCCCTTAATTTCTGCACTTAAACAAAATAATAAATTTTCTGCCTGCGAACAGTCAGTTCTTACCACCTTTAAATAATTTAATTTTAACTTTTTGGATTTTATCCCCCCAAAAGGGGATTGATTACTATTCTTATTCCATCTATTTTTAAAATTATAAATCCAAGCTTGAGCCGGATTTAAGCCCTCAATCCTTTAGTGTAATTATTTAGAAAATTAATTTTTAAAAGGAATCTTATGAAAACTAATTTATTTAAGGGCTTTTTCCGATTTGCTTTCCTATTAATTATTTTATTGATTTTTGGGTCTTGTACACGGGAAAATATAGTAGAAGAAAATGGTTATAATAAATCTGATCTTTCGGTAAGGCAAAATTCTGATAAATTTGCGGCCGGATATATAATTGTTTTATCTTCCAAACCAGCTGCTATGAGTTCCCAGGCGGCATCAGTACTGAACAATCTTTCTCAAAAACTAAATATTCCTGATCGTCAGGTTAAATATAAATACAAACATACCCTTACAGGTTTTGCTGCTAACTTAAATCCAAATCAGTTAGAAGCATTAAAACATAATCCGTTGGTAGAATTTATAAAGGAAGATCAAACTCTGGCTACCAATGGAGATATTACCGTTCAGGATTATCCTACCTGGGGACTTGACAAAATTGATCAACGAGAGATCAAAATGGATCGGGCTTATACCTATACAGCTACAGGGAAAGGGGTAACCGCTTATATTATTGACTCTGGGATCAATTACTCCCATGAAGAATTTGAAGGAAGAGCTTCCAATGGCCATGATTTTGTTCTTGAAGAAGATCCTGGAAATACTGATCCAAATCAAAATGCTGGTGAGGATTGCCTCGGTCATGGAACTCATGTAGCCGCAACCGTTGGTGGAAAAACTTTTGGAGTAGCTAAAGAAGTCAAATTAGTTTCGGTGCGTGTATTTGGTTGCATTGGTAGTACTCCTGAATCAAGGGTGATAGCTGCAGTAGATTGGGTTACTGCCAACGCAATTAAACCAGCTGTGGTCAATATGAGTTTGGGAGGTCCATCTAATTCTGGAACTAATCCCCTAGACATAGCCATTCAAAACTCTATTCAAACAGGAATTAATTATGTAATAGCGGCCGGAAACAGTAGAGATGATGCATGTCTTTATTCCCCGGCAAAAGTACCCGAAGCTTTGACAGTTGGTGCCAGCGATATTTATAACAGGGCGGCTTATTTTTCTAATTATGGTGACTGTGTTGATCTCTATGCTCCAGGGGTTAATATTACCTCTGCTTCGAACGAAGATAATACCTCGTCAACTGAAAAAAGTGGTACTTCTATGGCTTCACCTCATGTAGCTGGAGTAGTAGCATTATATCTCGAAAAAAATAATGATTCCTCGCCCGAAGAGGTCAGTAATGCCATTATTGCAAATTCCACATCGAACTATATTAATGACGTAGTAGACGGTAATAACAACTTTTTAAATAGCCAGTGGGGTCAAGTTAGTTTTACACCACCAGATCCACCAAATCTTAATTTAAAAGCCCTAGCATATAAAGATAAGAGAACAATAACTATCTCACTCACCTGGGATCCGACCAATGATGAGATGGTAGAAATTTATAAAAACGGCATAAAATATTCCCAATGGTATAATGAGGGAGTATACAAACTGACGACCACAGGCAAAGGCGACGATGTATTTCAAATATGTGAATTGAGTTATGTTAATTGTTCTGAAACCATTACTCCAGTATTTGTAGATGACCCATCGCTGTTGGCCAATATGTCTCCAATTGCTGATTTTGGATTTTCCTCGGAAGGTTTAAAGGTTAATTTTTGGGATGGAAGTACGGATCCTGATGGTTCAATTCAAAAATGGAGTTGGGACTTTGGGGATGGTTCGACCTCTAATCTTCATAATCCTTCTTATACCTATAAAGCAGAAGGAATATTTGAAGTTTCTCTTGTTATTACCGATGATAGGGGAGGAACTGACAATAAACAGATGTATATAAAAGTTCAACCCCTTCCTGAGCCCCAGCCGGTAGACCTTCAATTATCTGCAGAAGTAAGTACAAGTAGAGGTAGATCTTATGCCAATCTTTCCTGGACTCCTTCGGGTACTTCCGATAACATTGAAATCTATAGAAATGGCAGCCTATATGTTACAGTACCAAATGATGGAAATGAAACTTTACAAATAGGCAAAGGTAGTGGTATAGAAACTATAAAAGTTTGCATTCCCAATAGTGCCTATTGTTCCAATGAAATAACGGTAGAGTATTAATACAGTCATACATCTAAAATAACCATTATAAAATAAAGAGTTTCCCTACATACTCTTCTTTAAATATTTCAATTTATAACTAACCATTAAAGAGTATACTTATGGAAACTAAAATTAGCCTCTTCCATGCATGCAGGATGCATAAACTTTTAGTAGGAATTATATTTTTACTGAGTTTTAATTTTTATGCGCAGGCACCAACTACCGCCTCTTCGAATTGGAGTATTTCGAATATAGATGGGGATCGATTTTACGTAAATTTCACGAAAGGTGATGGTGAAAAAAGAATAATTATAGCCGGTACGAATGCGATAACAGCTACTCCCAAGGATGGCACCGATTACTTAGCAAATTCTACCTTTGGTCTGGGAAATGAAATTGCTCCTGGAGAGTTTGTTGTATATAATGGCAACTCTTATTATGCCAATACGGGAGCTTACATATACGGTTTAAATCCTTCGACCACCTATTATTTTAAAGTTTTTGAATACAACGGCAGCGATTTTTCTACTGAATATCTCATCGATACTTATTTAGAAGGTAGTGGTACTACGCTTTCTGCTCCTACTATGCAGGCGAGTAATATTACTTTTAGTAATGTAAAAGGCTCAGAGATGACAGTCAACTGGTCCAGTGGCGATGGAACACGTAGAATTTTGATAGGGCGGCCGGAAATCGCCGTGGACGCAGAGCCTCAGGATTTAATTAATTATAGTTCTTATTCCAATGCACTGGCCTATTCTGGAAGTAATAGCTACAGTATAGAGACCAATGATCAAAAAGTTCTATACGAAGGAAGTGGAACATCAATAAGGATAACGGGATTAAATCCGAATGTGACCTATCATTTTGCTTTATTTGAATATAACGGCAATTATGGTCCGGTTTATTTAAGACCTGGTGCTACTGGCAGTCAGCTTACCAGTTCTTATCCTACAGTGGCGGGTAGTAGCTTTTCGACAAGTTATAATGATGGGGATCGTTTGGTCTATTATTTTACTCCAGGAGATGGGCAAAAACGCGTAGTAATTGCTAAACAAGGTAGTGCTGTGACTGCTGTACCTGAAGATGGTATTGACTATACTGCAAATGCAACTTTTGGAAATGGTACAGAAATAGCTCCTGGAGAATTTATAGTTTATAGTGGTACGGGAGGTTCTGGTACTTGGCTCTATGGTTTAAATCCATCTACTACTTATTATTTTAAAGTTTTTGAATATAATGGGAGTGGTACCGAGACTTATTATTTAACGGATACTTATTTAGAAGGTAGTGGCACTACGCTTTCTGCTCCTACTATGCAGGCGAGTAATATTACTTTTAGTAATGTAAAAGGCTCAGAGATGACAGTCAACTGGTCCAATGGCGATGGAACACGTAGAATTTTGATAGGGCGGCCGGAAATCGCCGTGGACGCAGAGCCTCAGGATTTAATTAATTATAGTTCTTATTCCAATGCACTGGCCTATTCTGGAAGTAATAGCTACAGTATAGAGACCAATGATCAAAAAGTTCTATACGAAGGAAGTGGAACATCAATAAGGATAACGGGATTAAATCCGAATGTGACCTATCATTTTGCTTTATTTGAATATAACGGCAATTATGGTCCGGTTTATTTAAGACCTGGTGCTACTGGCAGTCAGCTTACCAGTTCTTATCCTACAGTGGCGGGTAGTAGCTTTTCGACAAGTTATAATGATGGGGATCGTTTGGTCTATTATTTTACTCCAGGAGATGGGCAAAAACGCGTAGTAATTGCTAAACAAGGTAGTGCTGTGACTGCTGTACCTGAAGATGGTATTGACTATACTGCAAATGCAACTTTTGGAAATGGTACAGAAATAGCTCCTGGAGAATTTATAGTTTATAGTGGTACGGGAGGTTCTGGTACTTGGCTCTATGGTTTAAATCCATCTACTACTTATTATTTTAAAGTTTTTGAATATAATGGGAGTGGTACCGAGACTTATTATTTAACGGATACTTATTTAGAAGGTAGTGGCACTACGCTTTCTGCTCCTACTATGCAGGCGAGTAATATTACTTTTAGTAATGTAAAAGGCTCAGAGATGACAGTCAACTGGTCCAATGGCGATGGAACACGTAGAATTTTGATAGGGCGGCCGGAAATCGCCGTGGACGCAGAGCCTCAGGATTTAATTAATTATAGTTCTTATTCCAATGCACTGGCCTATTCTGGAAGTAATAGCTACAGTATAGAAACCAATGATCAAAAAGTTCTATACGAAGGAAGTGGAACATCAATAAGGATAACGGGATTAAATCCGAATGTGACCTATCATTTTGCTTTATTTGAATATAACGGCAATTATGGTCCGGTTTATTTAAGACCTGGTGCTACTGGCAGTCAGCTTACCAGTTCTTATCCTACAGTGGCGGGTAGTAGCTTTTCGACAAGTTATAATGATGGGGATCGTTTTGTCTATTATTTTACTCCAGGAGATGGGCAAAAACGCGTAGTAATTGCTAAACAAGGTAGTGCTGTGACTGCTGTACCTGAAGATGGTATTGACTATACTGCAAATGCAACTTTTGGAAATGGTACAGAAATAGCTCCTGGAGAATTTATAGTTTATAGTGGTACGGGAGGTTCTGGTACTTGGCTCTATGGTTTAAATCCATCTACTACTTATTATTTTAAAGTTTTTGAATATAATGGGAGTGGTACCGAGACTTATTATTTAACGGATACTTATTTAGAAGGTAGTGGCGCTACGCTTTCTGCTCCTACTGTTCAGGCCAGTAATGCGTTTATAAGTAGCCGAAGCACAAGTAATATAAATATTTCATGGACCAAAGGTGACGGAACTTCTCGAATATTAATTGGAAGAGAAGAAGGCCCCGTGTCAGTTGAACCTGAAGATTTAAAATCTTATTCTAGCTACGCTGGTGGCATGGGCAATTCCTATTATGAAATTGGTACTACAGGTAACTTTGTTTTATATTCTGGAAGTGGTAATAATGTAAACATTTCGAATTTAAAATCTGGAACTAATTATAATTTTGCTTTGTTTGAATACAATGGAAGTTCTGGAAGACTCTATCTACGGCCAGGATATAAATTTGCTTTGGAAACATATGGAGAAAGACCTATTACACAAGTTTCTTCGGCAGAGTTCACCAATATTAATTATAATTCTTTTGATGTTAACTTTGTCGCAGGGAATGGTTCCAGAAGGTTAGTGCTTGCAAGAGAAGGAGGGCCCGTTAGTACAGACCCTGCCGATTTTACTACGTATAATTCAAACTCCACTTTCGGATCAGGTCAGGAAATAGGGAATGGAAATTTCGTTGTATATGATGATGTTGGCAATAGTTTTAGCCTTGACGGTTTAAACGCTGGTAAAGAATATTATTTTTCGTTCTATGAATATTCCCTATCCAGTACAGGAGAGCTCTACATGGTTCCCGCCTACACCTCTAGCCAAAAAACCCTTGGACCACCAACCACCATTTCATCAAATTTAAGTGTTACTGATAATTGCACTACAAACCCTACTATTTCATGGACGAATGGAGACGGGGACGGACGTATTGTTGTGTTAAGTAATGAACCTATAAATGTTACTCCTACAAATCTAACGACATATTCTGCAAATGCTGTGTATGGTAATGGTGATTTGTTAGGAGGAGGATATGTTGTGTTTGACGGAACAGGAAGTTCGGTTGCAGTTTCAGGATTAGAACAATACCAGGAATATTACGTGAACGTCTTTGAATATAATACTTCTCTTGATGGCCCTCTATACAATATGACACCCTTGAATGGTATGTTAGGAGATACCGAATCTCCTCAGGTACAATGCAACGAGGATTTTGAGGTGTTTTTGGATGAAAATGGAGGCGCCAGTATTAATCTTTCTGATATAGAGGTGAGTTCTACGGATAACTGCGGAATTGATACTAAAGAACTTAGTATTTCGAGCTTCTCTTGTACGGACGCCGGTAAAACAATTCCCGTAACTTTGAGTGTTACCGATTATTACGGCAACGTTGGAACCTGTACAGTAAACGTAAAGGTTAGTGATAATTTTTCTCCTGCAATTACATTAAACGATCCGATTGTTACTTCTGCCTGTTCAGGAGAGGTTCAAATCGTAGAGCCTACTGTAATAGATAACTGTAGCGGATATACTGTTGAAGCCTTTGTTGGAAATCAATTAATTTCCCTCGATAATTATACATTACCTCAAGGAACAACAGTGATCACCTGGAAAGTTAGTGATGCGGTCGGAAATATTGCCACAAAAGATCAGACGTTTGACGTAAAAGTTGCAGCTACGGCTACTTTATCTTCTGTAGCTTCCTACAACCTTGATCAATTCGTCTCACCTCAAAATGGAACTACTGATGCCAATTTTGAATTTAAGGTGGTTTATTCCAATCCTGATGGCTCATTACCTGCGAATGGTTTCCCAAAAGTCGAATTAGATGCTAACGGTGATGGGGATGCTTTAGATCCACTTGATCGAATAATAAGTATGCAGGAATTAGATGTCACAGATACTGACGTTACTGATGGAAAAATATATACGGCCAGCGTTACAAATCTCGAAGAATTACAATGGTATTCCAGAATTATAACTGAAACTGCAGATGGCTGTATGGTAGAAACCTCTTTTAGTGCGGCTCCTTTTGTTTCCGATAATCTACTGGATCTATCAATATTTGCAAGTGATATTTCCTTTAGTAAAGAAAATCCGGCATTAGACGAACCCATAAAAATTTATGCGCGAATTCATAATCCTTCAGATTATCCGGCTGAGAATTTTGTGGTTTCGGTCTATGCGGAAGATCAGCAATTATTTTCACAAACTGTTCCTTTAATTGAAGCAAATTCAACCTTGACCCTTGAGTGGGAGCATAGCTTTGCTATAGCTGAATTTTACCCAATAAAGGTTGTTATCGATGAAACTGATTTACTTGATGAGCAGAATGAACTTGACAATTTTGCAATTAGGCCGGTTATAGTAGGAGATTATGTAATTCCCGGAGGTATAACGATCAACGCTTCTTTAACAGAAAATCAATTATATCCAAAAGATTATATTCATATTACTGGTAATTCAATCTATTATGGAATTGCTGAAGGAGTAGATCCAGATGTAGCAGGAGCAACTTTAACCGGCACAATAGAAGGAGGAAGGTCCGGTCAAACCTATTCCAGATCAGATGGGACGTTTGACCTGTATATTCAGGTACCAGATACTCCTGGAACTTATTCAGTATCGGGCGACATTACAGATTATACATTATCACAAGAGTATGGACCTTTGACATTTGAGGTTTTAGAAACTCCTCCAAGCCCCGATTTAATATCAGACATTAGTCTTTCTAACGCTAATCTTTTAGCAGGGGAACAGGTTTCCGGAACGGCTACAGTTAAAAATATAGGCAATTTAACTGCTGAAAATTTCACCTTCAAATATTATAATTGTGAGCAAGTGATAGGGGAAGTAGCTATAAGCTCTTTAGAACCCGGAGCTTCTCAAAGCTTTCCATTTTCAGTCACTGTGAATTCTGTTACCAATTGCCTGAATCCTAACAATTGTAGTTTTATTTCTACTGCTGATTCAAATAATACCGTAGCCGAAAGCAGTGAATACAATAATTCAACAAATAGGGCAGTAACGGTTCTTCCAAATTCTCCGGATCTTATATCATATCAGTCAAGCATTCCTTCACGGGTGAATATGTTGGAGGCAACCACTTTTAATATTCGTGTGAATAATATTGGTGGAGTAGGTGTGACATCAGCATTTAACGCCAATGTTTATATAGATGATAATCTAATTCATACTGAAACTGTTTCGGAAATAGATAAATGCGGAGCTTTTGTTTTTGAAGTTCCTTATAATTTTAATGATACTAATGATCACGTATTATCTGTAAAAGTTGATGAAGAAGGAGCAATTACCGAATATTCAGAGTCTAATAACAACTATTCTAAAACAATATCACATTTACCACCTCCGCCGGAGCTTCCCAATCTTAAGATTAACGTTGATAATTTGACGGTAAATCCGGTCTTACCTCTTGAAAGTACAAATTTTGAGATACAGGCTACTTTTAGAAATAATGGTACAGGTACGGCTATAGCCCCTTTTGATATCAAATTTATTATTACTGAAAATGGGCAGCAGCGAGAAGAATCACTAACGATCACAGAAAATGTTGATCCGGGAATGACTATTTCCCGTTCTGTCCAAACCAGTATTGCCAGCTATGGTAATCATAATGTACAAGTAGTACTTGACCCCGGTTTTTCTATAGTTGAAGTATCTGAAAATGACAATCAGGCAACTATGCCTTTATGTATTGACTTCAAGCCGGATCCTGCAGGAAGAGTTTGGAATGGCGGATTTTATCGTGATACTCAGCAGCAACTCGAAGCCTTTATTAAAAATAAGGGTCTTTTTACAGCTCCCGATGCTGAAGTTAATTTTTATCTGGATGGTGAACCTATAGCCAGTACAACTTTAACTAATGTGGGACCAACTTTTTACTCCTCAGGCATTGTGGTGCAGATTCCTTATACATTTTCAGAAGCCGGAGAACATATTTTGAAGGTTACTGTAGATGACCCTGATAATTATGTAGAATGTAATGAAGCCAATAACAGTTATGAAAAATCAATCTTTATCAGGGAACCACAGCCAGATCTAAGAGTTTTGTCTGAGTATATTTCACCTACCGAGTTGAATCCAGACATAGATGAACCTATTAATATATTCCTATCGTATGAAAATATAGGAGTAATGAGATCAGATCCTTTTATGGCGAAAGTAGTAGTCGATGATGTTTTATTAGGTGAAGAAATTGAAATACCGGCACTTGATCCTGGTCAGGATGGAACTATTGCAATTTCAGCTCCGTTTGCAAGTTCGACTGGAGGAACCAGGATTATTAGGGGATTTGTAGATCCTGATAATCTTATTGGTGAATCTAATGAATCTAATAACGAAGCTTCGAGGGCTATTATAGTTGGTGATGCTCCAAACCTGACATTTGAAAGCCTTAATTTTGATATTGAATGTCCGGTTGGTGGAGAAGAAGTGAATATTACAGCAAATCTGGTCAATGAAGGAGATCTTGATGTAGATGCTGATATTCAGTTTTATTATATAGCCCAAAACGATACGATTCCTATAGCCAAAAACTCGATTTCAGCAGCAGCCAACGGTAGTTTGTCTACGGCAATTCAATGGACTGTAGTTAATACAGATTATAAAATATATGCTGAAATTCAAAATACATCTTTACCTGAATATGATATTCTTGATAATTCTATAACCGGGGAATTTTGCACTGCAGCCCAGTTTGTCCTTAAGGGGAATACTCAAGGTCAGGGTATAATTAAAAAAGATCCTCTCCTATACAAATATGCACAGGATGATCAGGTAACTGTTCAGGCGATTCCTGCACAGGGATGGTACTTTAAAAATTGGACTGGAGACCTTACCGGTTCTGAAAATCCAGCCTCTGTTTTAGTAGATGCAGATAAGAATTTTACTGCAATTTTTGAACCTATTCCAGATGCCTCCTATACCTTGGCGGTTGATATTCAGGGACAGGGAACCGTAGCAAAGTTACCTGATAATTTAACTTATAGCTCAGATGAGACAGTACAATTAACTGCGACTGCTGCTGAAGGTTGGACATTCCTGGAATGGCGCGGCGATATCTCCCAAAGTAATAGCAGTACAAGTGTTACCATGGATGCTAATAAATCTATTGTAGCTGTGTTTGTCGAAAATCTTCATCTTTCTTCATCAGTAATTAATGAAAGCTGTAGTTCTGCAGCAGATGGTTCGGTGATATTGAATGTTAGCGGAGGTACTTTGCCTTATCGTTACGACTGGGATAATGATGGATTAGCACCAGAAGATACTGAAGCTGACTCAAAAGACTTAAAAAATGTCTCAAGTGGTACTTATACAGTTTTCGTTACTGATATCAATGGTTTTACCGCTCAATTAACTGCTGAAATAGTAGTGGAAGATAACGAACCACCAACCATTGTAGTTCAGGAAAATGCTACGCTATCTCTTAATGTTGATGGAATAGCTACATTAACAGTTGATGATATTGATAATGGAAGTACAGATAATTGTGCCATATCTACAATGATATTCGATCGTGTAGATTTTACCTGCGAAGATCTTGGTGTACAGACTGTTCTCTTTACAGTTACCGATTCAAATGGAAACTCAGTAGAGCAGGAGGTGATCTTTGAAGTTACATTAGGAGACTATTCACTTTATACGTGGTATCCGGATGAAGATGGAGATACATACGGTACCGAGACCGGAGCTATTGAAACTTGTAATGCTTCAGAACCTGGTTACACTTCCAGGGCAGGTGATTGCGATGATTCTGACCCAGAAATCAATCCCGGCATGACAGAAATTCCTAACGATGGTATTGATAATGATTGTTTAGATGGAGATCTTATTACTCTGGGTGATGAAGGTTGCTCAGCCGATTTCTGGAAAAATAGGATTACCTGGTGTGATAGTCATAATCAACAGGACGATTTCTATTCTACTTTTGGAATTACAAATGAACAGGGACTTGGTCATCTTACACTCCTTTCTTCCCTGGATGGTAAAAAAGGAGAATGGGGAAAACTGGCGCAACAGGCTACAGCTGCAATTCTTAACTCTTGTGATACAGGTGTTTTATATTCCATTACGGAAGTTGATATAGTTTCACGCGTGCAGGCTGTTTTTGATGATCCTGCTGCCGGTAGAAATGAAGCAAAGGCCTTAAGAGGGGAACTTGAATTAGCTAATAATGCAGTTTGTCCTCTTAATCAGGTAGTTGTTGATCGAGAAGGATGTAGTACAGATTATTGGTTTACCACAAATCTTTGGTGCTCAAGTTATTCCCAAAATCAAAGTTTTTTCACTGTTTTTGCAATTACGAATACCTCAAGAATAGGAGCCCCATCATTGACCTTGCAAGAAGCTTTGACATTAAAAGGCGGAGGCTTTAATAAATTAGCTAAAGAAGCAACAGCTGCTCTTTTAAATGCCTGTAATACCGGCGTGGACTTTCCATTAACTGCAAATCAAATTCTTGATGGAACGAGAGAACTTTTTGATAATCCTGTATATGGGAACAAAGAGGCTAATGACCTGAGTTCTTTGTATGCCAACGCAAATAATGCTAATTGTCCGCTCGCAGCTTCATTACAAATGGCAAGTACTTTATCAAGCGATATAGGGATGACATTAGATATTTATCCCAACCCTCTTCAGCCAGAAGGTGTGTGGTTTAATTTTTCGCCAAGAGAAATTGACGAAACATTCCACGTAGGAGCTTACGATCTCTACGGAAGACAGCTGGATGAGACTTCTCTTGAAGTTAGTAATAATGGGGGAGAATACTACTGGCCACTAGATCATAGTGGATGGGAGGAAGGAATCTACCTCTTTGTGGTGAAAAGTTCAACCCAGGAATATCAAATTAAGGTTATTAAATAAAATTAGCTCAATAAGTAAAAGACTCTCACTTTAGAGAGTCTTTTTTATTGATTATTAGTTAATTAGGGTGTTTTTCCCCTTTTCAGAATTTACATGATTATTTATATTGCACCAACCTACTTTTTTGATACAGAAAGATTACAAATCCCATTCGGTATTCCCTACGAGACTCTTTACTTATAATTAAAGATATTTATAATCAAATTCTAAGCAAGATTGGATTGAACTGAAAAAAAATAACCGCTAGAAAGCTTTCAATCGAAGCAAATTTGAAAGATCCTTATTAACTGATTTCCTAAGAGATAGAGAGAACCTTTATAAAATTTATAGCTATGAAAATAATGATAAGGAAAAACTAAAATAAAGGGTTTTCCTTTATATAGGAAAACGATAAAAGCCCTTAATTTAAACTTCCAAATAATTGGTATCCAATTATTTAAAATTTATACAAGAAATTGTATAATATTAAATTCCCTACAAGTTGTCCCTTTTCTTTTAAAATTGATCTGCTTTTTCCTACAGGTAATTTTACTAACTAACACTTCTAACAATGGGAAATTTTTACCTTTTCTTAAGAGATAATCTATTTTATCTTTCAATTTTATTGTCTTTAACAATAACTGCGCAAAATCAAATTAATATTAATGAGGGAGGTTCAATTCCTGGCGAAATTGGATCGGCAGAGAGAAATCGGCCTTTTTTCTCCAATGCAAGTAGAGCAAGGCCTTTTCAGCTTAATTCGGAAATTAAAAATTATAAAAGGTTAAACAAAGGTGATCTCATCAAATTGGAATTATTTGACAATAGGAAATTCAATTCTGTTATTCAGAATATGAATACTGATGTTAACGGAGTAACCTCAATAAATTTAAAACTTAAAAATTATGAATATGCCTTCGGGTATATCACTATTTCGAAAAGTTCTTATTTAATAAATATTGAAATACCTGAGTTAAATGCCCGGTATATTACAAAGAAAAATATTGCTACAGGTAAAACTTATTTATTTCGCCTGGATGAAAAAATATATAAAGACTTTAAATGTGGAACTTCTTCAGATGGAATACAGAAAAAAACCTCAAAAAATTTAAATAATTCTTTTAAGGCATCAAATATTATTGTTGACCCTTCAAGTTGTTCAGTCACTTTACCAGGAGAACAGGAAACAGCAACAATAAATTTGTTGGTAGTTTACACTCCGGCAGCCTCAACATGGGCTATAGACAATGGCACCGATATAGATGCAGTAATAGCAAGTGCAATTTCTCAGGCGAATCAGGTTGTAACTAACAATGGCGTAGGCGTAGTATTTAATTTAAGTCATTCGGAACAGGTAAATTACACCGAACAAAGCCTGGGTACAGATTGGGGAGCTCTTTTGCAGATTAATGACGGAATTTTAGATAATGTTCATGAGCTCCGAAAAAATTATGCTGGGGATTTGGTAATTATGCTTACATCTTATCCCACCTCTGGTAATGGAGGTATTTCTACTCCGTTAAAATCTCGTTTCGGAGCACCTGCACAAGCCTTTTCTAACGTCAGGGTAAATTATGCCTTATATACCGATGCATTTATTCATGAGATCGGACATATGATGGGCGTTGGACATAATAAATATCAAGCCACCGATCCGGGGCCCACAAACTGGTATGACTGGCCGGAAAATACCTGGTCTGCAGGATGGAGATGGCAGGGTTCTGATGGCTTATATTATTCTGATATAATGACCTATCAGAATTCAACAGAATTTACTGATGGAAATCCAACAACACACATACCCTATTTTTCAGATCCGGGTGTTACTCATTTAGGACAAGCGGCTGGCGATCCTGTTGAAGGAGATGGGGCGAGGACAGTCAGGGAGATGAAACATTATGTAGCGAATTATGACGAATCAGCGCAATATTGTTTATTTAATCCTCCAAACAATTATTTAGATGAATTTTACATAGCCTCTGTTAATATAGGGGGAATCTCCAACACTAGTATTGGAGAGGGGTATGCTGATTATACTTCTTTAGCAACATGTATTCTTCCAGGAGAAATCCAGGCTTTAACTGTTGATGTGGGAGAAACCCAGGATTATAATCCCTACTTGTCTGTTTGGATTGACTGGAATGATAATAAAATTTTTGATTCTTCGGAATTAATGTATGAGTCAGAGAATGGAGGTAATCAGTTTCTGGCAGATATAACGGCTCCTGTAGGTTATCCTGCCGGTCCAAAACGAATGCGAATACGAACTCATTATACGTCAGTTGGAGATCCCTGTAATGGTGATAATTATGGTGAAGTTGAAGATTATACCATTTTTCTTGGTGAGGCCGCTGCCTGTACGGGGCCAACAGTACCTCAAAACTTTATTCTTACCGGCGCGGGAAGCAATTATGCTTCCTTTTCATGGGATCCTATTGAGGGGGTCACATCTTATGAATTAAGATATCGAAAAACCGGATCTACAATTTGGAATAATATTCCCGATATTCGATATCCTTTTTATACGTTGAATGGCCTCGAACTTTTAACCGAATATGAAGTTCAGATTCGAAGTATATGTGCTGGAAGTCCATCTGACTATACTAATTCGGTGATTTTTTCTACCACCGACTATTGTTCATCCAGTGGAACAAATGCTAGCGTTTCTATTACTAGAGTTGCATTTTCTACAATTGATAACTCATCTACTGGGGATGATTCAGGATATACAGATTTCACGTCAATTTCTACAGATCTTCAACAGGAAAATCTTTACAATATTACAATTGAAAACACCGGTCCTTCCGGTTCAGGCTTTCCAAAAAGTTATAGGGCGTGGATTGATTATAATGCTGATGGAGATTTTGAAGATCCCGGAGAATTGGCAATAGATATTAGTAGTTCTAATAATGTAGCCAGTGCTGATTTTACCGTTCCTGCCACTACTAATTTAGGGCCAACGAGGATGCGGATTTCTATGAAAATGTATTCTAAGCCTTCTCCATGTGAGGAATTTCAGTATGGCGAAGTTGAGGATTATACCGTTAACATTCTTCCTAATTGTGAGACTCCATTACGTTATTATGTTGATAGCGATGGTGATACCTATGGAGATAGCAGTGATCCAGGGACCTTATTCTGTAGTGATCCTGGTACCGGCTGGAGTTCAACCAATGATGATTGTGATGATACGGATGCTACTATCAATCCAGAAACGGTATGGTATGCAGATGTTGATAGTGACGGATATGGAGATCCCGCAGTATCGACTACCTCTTGTACACAACCTTCCGGTTATGTTTTAAATAACACCGATTGTGATGATACGGATGCTACTATCAATCCAGAAACGGTATGGTATGCAGATACGGATGGTGATGGTTATGGTAACCCGGCTGTATCGACTACCTCTTGTACACAACCTACAGGATATGTTTTAGATAATACCGATTGTGATGATACGGATGCTACTATCAATCCAGAAACGGTATGGTATGCAGATGCTGATAGTGACGGATATGGAGATCCCGCAGTATCGACTACTTCTTGTACACAACCTTCCGGTTATGTTTTAGATAATACCGATTGTGATGATACGGATGCTACTATCAATCCTGATACGGTATGGTATGCAGATGTTGATAGTGATGGATATGGTGATCCCGCAGTCTCGACTACTTCTTGTACACAACCTTCCGGTTATGTTTTAGATAATACCGATTGTGATGATACGGATGCTACTATCAATCCAGAAACGGTATGGTATGCAGATGTTGATAGTGATGGATATGGAGATCCCGCAGTCTCGACTACTTCTTGTACACAACCTAGAGGATATGTTTTAGATAATACCGATTGTGATGATACGGATGCTACTATCAATCCAGAAACGGTATGGTATGCAGATGTTGATAGTGATGGATATGGTGATCCTGCAGTCTCGATTACTTCTTGTACACAACCTTCCGGTTATGTGTTAGATAATACCGATTGTGATGATACGGATGCTACTATCAATCCAGAAACGGTATGGTATGCAGATGTTGATAGTGATGGATATGGTGATCCTGCAGTCTCGACTAATTCTTGTACACAGCCCACGGGTTATGTTTTGAACAACACCGATTGTGATGATAGCAATGCAGCCATTCATCCGGGAGCTACAGAAGTCTGTGATGGTATTGACAATGACTGCGATGGATTGATTGATGATGAGGATCCTAATCTTGACCTGAGTACCGCCTCTACTTGGTATGCAGATAGCGATGGAGATGGCTATGGTGATCCTGCAGTCTCGACTAATTCTTGTACACAGCCCACGGGTTATGTTTTGAACAACACCGATTGTGATGATAATAATGCAGCCATTCATCCGGGAGCTACAGAAGTCTGTGATGGTATTGACAATGACTGTGATGGATTGATTGATGATGAGGATCCTGATCTTGACCTGAGTACTGCCTCCACGTGGTATGCAGATAACGATTCTGATGGATATGGAGATCTGGCCACTTCTGTTCAGGCTTGTTCAGCTCCTTCAGGATATGTTGCCGACAACACTGATTGTGACGACAATGATGCTACAGTCAATCCGGGAGCTAAAGAAGTCTGTGATGGTGTAGATAACAACTGTGACGGACAAATTGACGAAGGCGTAAAAACTACGTATTATGCCGACACTGATAATGATGGATACGGTGATCCTGGAAATACTATTGAGGCTTGTTCAGCTCCTTCAGGATATGTGTCCGATAACACGGACTGTGATGATAACGACAACACGGTTTATCCCGGAGCACCGGAGATTTGTGACGGAAAAGATAATAACTGTAATGGTCAAATTGATGATGGCGCTTCTCCTGCAACCTGGTATGTAGATACCGATGGTGATGGATATGGTGATCCTGCAGTCTCGACTAATTCTTGTACACAGCCCACGGGTTATGTTTTGAACAACACCGATTGTGATGATAGCAATGCTGCCATTCATCCCGGAGCTATAGAAGTCTGTGACGGTGTAGATAATAACTGTGACGGACAGGTAGATGAAGGCGTGAAAACTACGTATTATGCCGACACTGATAATGATGGATACGGTGATCCTGGAAATACTATTGAGGCTTGTTCAGCTCCTTCAGGATATGTGTCCGATAACACGGACTGTGATGATAACGACAACACGGTTTATCCCGGAGCACCGGAGATTTGTGACGGAAAAGATAATAACTGTAATGGTCAAATTGATGATGGCGCTTCTCCTGCAACCTGGTATGTAGATACCGATGGTGATGGATATGGTGATCCTGCAGTCTCGACTAATTCTTGTACACAGCCCACGGGTTATGTTTTGAACAACACCGATTGTGATGATAGCAATGCTGCCATTCATCCCGGAGCTATAGAAGTCTGTGACGGTGTAGATAATAACTGTGACGGACAGGTAGATGAAGGCGTGAAAACTACGTATTATGCCGACACTGATAATGATGGATACGGTGATCCTGGAAATACTATTGAGGCTTGTTCAGCTCCTTCAGGATATGTGTCCGATAACACGGACTGTGATGATAACGACAACACGGTTTATCCCGGAGCACCGGAGATTTGTGACGGAAAAGATAATGACTGTAATGGTCAAATTGATGATGGTGCCTCTCCCACAACCTGGTATGCAGATACCGATGGAGATGGCTATGGTGATCCTGCAGTCTCGACTACTTCTTGTACACAGCCCACGGGTTATGTTTTGAACAACACCGATTGTGATGATAATAATGCAGCCATTCATCCGGGAGCTACAGAAGTCTGTGACGGTGTGGATAACAACTGTGACGGACAAATTGACGAAGGCGTAAAAACTACGTATTATGCCGACACTGATAATGATGGATACGGTGATCCTGGAAATACTATTGAGGCTTGTTCAGCTCCTTCAGGATATGTGTCCGATAACACGGACTGTGATGATAACGACAACACGGTTTATCCCGGAGCACCGGAGATTTGTGACGGAAAAGATAATAACTGTAATGGTCAAATTGATGATGGCGCTTCTCCTGCAACCTGGTATGTAGATACCGATGGTGATGGATATGGTGATCCTGCAGTCTCGACTAATTCTTGTACACAACCCACGGGATATGTTTTGAACAACACCGATTGTGATGATAGCAATGCTGCCATTCATCCGGGAGCTACAGAAGTCTGTGATGGTATTGACAATGACTGCGATGGATTGATTGATGATGAGGATCCTAATCTTGACCTGAGTACCGCCTCTACTTGGTATGCAGATAGCGATTCTGATGGATATGGAGATCCGGCCACTTCTGTTCAGGCTTGCTCAGCTCCTTCAGGATATGTTGGCGACAACACCGATTGTGATGATAACGACAATACGGTTTATCCCGGAGCTCCAGAGATTTGTGACGGAAAAGATAATGACTGTAATAGTCAAATTGATGATGGCGCTTCTCCTGCAACCTGGTATGTAGATACCGATGGTGATGGATATGGTGATCCTGCAGTCTCGACTAATTCTTGTACACAGCCCACGGGTTATGTTTTGAACAACACCGATTGTGATGATAGCAATGCTGCCATTCATCCCGGAGCTATAGAAGTCTGTGACGGTGTAGATAATAACTGTGACGGACAGGTAGATGAAGGCGTGAAAACTACGTATTATGCCGACACTGATAATGATAGCTACGGCGATCCCGGAAATACTATTGAGGCTTGTTCAGCTCCTTCCGGGTATGTTTTAGATAATAACGATTGTGATGATACGGATGCTACTATCAATCCTGATACGGTATGGTATGCGGATGTTGATAGTGACGGTTATGGTGATCCTGCAGTCTCGACTACTTCTTGTACACAACCTTCCGGTTATGTTTTAAATAACACCGATTGTGTTGATAATAATGCAACCATTCATCCGGGAGCTACAGAAGTCTGTGATGGTATTGACAATGACTGCGATGGATTGATTGATGATGAGGATCCTAATCTTGACCTGAGTACCGCCTCTACTTGGTATGCAGATATCGATTCTGATGGATATGGAGATGCGGCCACTTCTGTTCAGGCTTGCTCAGCTCCTTCAGGATATGTTGCCGACAACACCGATTGTAATGATAGCAATTCTGCTATTAATCCTTCCGTAACCGAAATTTTAGGGAACGGAATTGACGATGATTGTGACCCTAATACACCTGATACTGTGGAAGGAACAGATTCTGATGGTGATGGAATAGTTGATTCTCTGGATAATTGTCCTTTTACGTATAATCCACTTCAGGAAAATTATGACCGGGATGCAGAGGGAGATATCTGTGATCCAGATGATGATAATGATGGAATTGCTGATGAAGAAGATTGTGATCCTTTCGATGAAAATATCGGTAGGGCTACCACAATTTATTATGTTGATAATGACAATGATGGCTTTGGAGCTCAATCTGATTCTGGGGAAACTTATTGTTCAGATCCTGGAGAAGGTTACAGTTTATTAAACACTGATTGTGATGATTCAGATAATTCCATTTATCCAGGAGCCTTTGATGTTCGTGGAGATGGAATAGATCAGAATTGTGATGGAATTGACGAACCTCTTGAATGTATAGGTAATGATATACTTAATATTTCGGAAGTATGCTCAGATGTCGAAAATATGAGCCGTTGGCTGGTCAACAATCCTTCTTCATGTAGTGTAGAGGTGAATTGGCAGGTTAAGAAATATAAAGGAAGTGCAGGAAGAGGATCCTTTATAGCAAATCCCGGAGATAATTATTTCTATACTCCTGTACATCCCAAAGGAATCACTCAGGTAACTATTTCCTGGAAAGATAGCAAAGGAAAGGAAAAGAAAAGGACCATGGTTTCTACTGGCTGTTATTCAGCAAGTTTGTCCTTATACTCGAACAGCTATCGATTAACCGTTTATCCCAACCCTCTTCAGCCAGAAGGTGTGTGGTTTAATTTTTCACCAAGAGAAATTGACGAAACATTCCACATAGGAGCTTACGATCTCTACGGAAGACAACTGGATGAAACTTCAATTGACGTAAGTAAAGATGGGGGAGAATACTACTGGCCACTAGATCATAGTGGATGGGAGGAAGGAATCTATCTCTTTGTGGTGAAAAGTTCAACCCAGGAATATCAAATTAAGGTTATTAAATAAAAATAGCTCAATGAGTAAAAGACTCCCATTTTCGGGAGTCTTTTTTATTGATTATTAGTCAATTAGGGTGTTTTTCCCCTTTTTTACAATCTTTATTTTTAATACTTTATGTTTCTCATCCCCGGAAAGAATCAATTTAAAATGTATTCAAATGAAATCTCAGCAAAGTTGCCATTATTGCGAGTTCGAGGAAAAGAGGTATGTGGGCGGGAAATATAAGATTTGTGCTTATTGTATGCGGCCTGTTAAGCCTGAAGAAGAAAGAATAGATCATTCTTCTTCGGAAAATAAGACGAAAAAAGCTAAAGTATCTTTTTACGATAATGTAGGCGGCCTTAGGGAAAGCACTTCTTTTCTAACTACTTCCGGTGTTGCTTTTTTCGCCATTTTCGGACTGCATTTGTCATCTTTTAACGCCTTTATTCTGGGAATAATTTCTGCAATTTTGATGGTAGGCTTGATTAAACCAACCATTATTATGCTGAAAATCCTGGTGTCTCTGGTTGTTTTATTTTTATTGGGAGGTAAAATAATACAAGGAGTATGCTTCCTTGTAGATCAGGCTATTAAATATTTTGAACTTTGGAAGTTGCTGGAGAAAAAGGATGAGCTGATAAGAGGTTTTTCCATGGTCTTTCTACCTGGTACTTCTATAAAATATCTCCGGAAAATATTTTCTAACTTTTAATTTTAGGAAAATGGATCATAAAAGTAGATCCTTTTTTAGGTTGGCTACATACTTCGATCTTCGCATCGTGTTCTTCCAGAATGTTTTTTACCGAATTTAGACCAATACCGGTACCTGTTTTTTTATTGGTGTAAAAAGCATCGAATAATCGTTCTTTTTCTTCTTTTTTCATCCCAATTCCATTGTCTTTTATGATGAGGATAAATGAAGAATTTTCACTTTTGATCGTAATTTCAACTTTCCCTTTTTCGGGAGGAGTTGCTTCGCTGGCGTTTACAAGAATATTAAGGATCGCGATTTCCAGTTTTTCTTTATCTGCCTTTATTGAATAGACACCATCGAAATTTTTCTTTAGATCGATGCCTGCGAGATAAATCCTGTCTGCAGCTTTTTCAATACTGGCCTCCACAATTTTCCCCAGATCTTCCTTGCGAAGTACCGTTGGCGAATAGTTAGAAGAGTTCAATAGATCACCAACCAGTACATTCAATCTTTTGGTGCAGCGAGTGAGAATATCCAAATAATTCTTCAGATCTTCTTTTTGTTTTTTTTCCA
Source organism: Christiangramia fulva (assembly GCF_003024155.1). NCBI lineage: Bacteria > Pseudomonadati > Bacteroidota > Flavobacteriia > Flavobacteriales > Flavobacteriaceae > Christiangramia > Christiangramia fulva. The sequence goes on along the minus strand of NZ_CP028136.1, from coordinate 3,819,373 downwards.
TTTTATGGCCGATGACCTCGGTAGCCATTCCTATACTTGCAATCGGATTTCGTAATTCATGGGCAAGTGTACGGGCAATTTCTCCCTGGATCGAAAATTTTTCGGCTTTCAATAATGCCTGATTTGTTTTCTTCTGCTGATGAATATTTCTTAAAAGGAGCACATATTCATCTACCCAATTCTCATCCCGCCTTTGAAAAATAGAGCCACGAACGCTAAACCATTCCCAGGTGGAACCATCAAGTTTTAAACGGATTTCTGTATCATGAATTTCCTCTTCACCAGATTTAAGAAGTGTGCGGTGGAGACCTGTAATTTTTTCCCTGTCTTGCGGATGAATGTATGGCAAAATCTCAGGAAGGGAAGTTCCCTCAATCCTTTCTTTCGTCATGCCTTCTTCTGAAAAAAGGTCCTTATTGAGATATCGCACAGAAAAACTATTGAGATTGACGATCATAATAGTTTCCGGCGTGGTCCTTACCAAATGTTTTTTGAAGCGTAAAGCCTCGACAAGCTTTTGGGCTGCGAGTTTTACCCCGGTAATATCTTCAATACTTACGATTAGAAGATCGGAATGAGGCCTTGCGGTTATTCTGAACCATAAATTTTTTCCTGCACGGTCAAGATGGATCTCCTTATCCATGTCATTCCCACTGCGTATCACTTCGCTGAAATCTTCAAATAATTCCGGACGGAATCCAAATTTAGCAACTTCCAGAAAGGTCTTGCCAAGCGGATCAACCTTTTTATATAAGTCTTTCAATACTTTATTGATGCGCAGGTATAAGAAATCTTTTATCTCTCCCTTGTCATCAAATTGGGCTTTTAAAACGGCAATTCCGAGGTTAGTAGTATCAAAAACAGTTTGAAGCAGCTCTTTTGATTTCTGAAGCTCCTGCTGGTGACTTAGAATATTTTGTTGCAGTTTTTCTGAAGTTTCCTTCTGGCTGAGTTTTGCCATTTTCTCCTCGGTTATATCCCGAAAAAGAACCGCTACCTGTCTGCTGTTTTGGTCACCTCTTCTTAAGGCAAAAAGATCAAACCAGCGCTGCTTGGTTTTTTTCGCCTGATACTGAAAACGAACTGATTTGCCTGAAAGCGCGACCTTACCATAGACTTCAAACCAGTAATCTTCATGGTCAGGGATGAGTTCCCGCATGGTTTTCCCCACAACATTTCCGAGTCCTATCTGTTTTTCAAAAGCGGGATTTGTTTCCAGGAATAAATAATCGGTCGCTTTCCCATCGCAATCGTAGATCATTTCAAAAATACAGAAAGCCTCATCTATAGTATTGAACATCTGCCGATAATCATCATCTTTTGGCTCTTTCTTATTATTTTTTGCCGCAATGCTGAGAAGCATATTTTTCTGCTGATCTTTATGGCCTTTGTATGGCCGATGCTGAAATACATATTCTTCCCAATTGGAATCAGGATTTTTTCTGAATCGAACAACCTGTTCCCGTCCAAAACTACTTGCCGGTTTTTTAACTCTTTTCAAAGTTTTTAGAAAATCTGAAAGGTCGTCCTGATGCACCAGATTTTCATAAAAATCTTCCATACAGGGTCTATTTTTCCAGTTTTTTTCCTGCTCCAACCGAATTTTATCGTTGCAATAAACGATTTTATGGTCATCCAGATCAGTGATGATCAACAATTCACTCGAGGTGATCGAGGATAGTTTTGCAGAGCTGGCAGGCATATAATTTTTTATAGGAAAACAGATTAAAAGTTAAAGTAATCTTAAAGATATGTAAAATTTGATTATGAGCATTTTAGAAATTGAACTTTGTTGGATACAGTTACTTATAAAACGATACGGGCTAAACTTCTTTTCTCAAAACCTGAAGTGGTGGACTTTTTAATACGCTCAAACTACTTGACAGGCCTATGACCACCACAAGTATTACAATGGCCGGAAGCAGGAACACAAAGGGGCCTACAGATGGAATAAAGGTGGAATCAAATACAAAATAGGCTAATAACAGGCTTCCCAAAAGAGAGAGGAATATTCCCGTAATACAACCTATCATTCCTAAAAAAAGATATTCCAGCGCAAGAATTTTCAGGATCTGTTCTTTCCTGGCCCCGAGCGTTCTCAACAGCACACTTTCCTTTATACGCTGATATTTACTCGTCCTAACGGCGCCGATTAAAACTATTATTCCTGTGATGATACTGAAAGCCGACATAAAATTGATCAGCCAGGAGATTTTATTTAAAATTTCCTGAATGACGCTTAGCACCTGCCGCAGATCAATAATTGAAACATTTGGAAATTTTTCTACAATAGCCTGCTGTAATTCAGCCGATTTCTGCGGGTTGGGGGTTTTTGTTGTTAATACCAGGAATTGTGGCGCCTCTTCAAGTACTCCTTTCGGAAAAACGATCGAAAAATTCATCTGCATCCTGCTCCAGTCAACTTTTCTAATGCTTTCCACGTTCGTTTTCAAAAGAACTCCCTGGACATTAAAAATAATTTCATCACCTACTGAAACTTCAGCGTCTTTTGCAAAATCTTCGCTCACCGAAATAGGTACGATTTCCTGATCATCTTTCATTTTTGGCACCCAATTGCCATTGCTTATAGATTCGGAAGAAATTAATGAATCACGGTATGTAGTGCGAAATTCATGATCCAGGATCCAGCGGTTAATTTGGGAAGTCGTGTCTTTTCTGATCTCTTCAACCGGTTTTCCGGCAAGACTTTTCACCTTCATCGTCACAATTGGAATTGCTTCGATCACCGGCAGATCCTGTGCTCTTACGGTTTGAGCTACCGAATCTTTCTGATTGGTTTGTACGTCAAGCAGGATGAGATTCGGACTATTAGCCTGATCTTCCAGTTTTGCCTGAGAAAGCAGCATATCTTTGGTAAAATAAAGCGTACTAATTAAAAATGCTCCAAGGCCAATGGCAAGGATCAGGATCAGGGTTTGGTTTTGCGGCCTGAAAAGATTCAGTAAACTTTGTCTTGCCTCGAAACTCCATTTCGAAGGAAAAAAATGCCTAATCAGATAAATAAACAAACCTGCGATTCCGGCAAGACATAGAAAAACCACCGCTATTCCACCTAAAAATGATAAAGAATACTTCCAGTCTTCAAGCAGCCAAAAGGAAAAGCCAAAAAGGAAAAGCACCAGGAGGCCTCCTATTATTGCTCCGGCTTTTTTAGAACCGGAAGTTTTGCTTTCATCAATTCGCAATGCCTGGAGCGGAGAAGTTTTAAGAGTGAAAGTGAGTGGATAGAGTCCAAAAAGCACCGCCATTGATACTCCTATGATCATTCCCATAAATATCACTTTCCAGGCGATGGATATTTCAAGTTCAAGAGGAAGAAAATCCTGCATAATTAGCGGGAAAAGCTGTTGCAGGCCAAGCCCCACCAGAATTCCGAGGATGCTTCCAAGCAATCCGATAGCGATAAGTTGTATAAGGAATATGATGAAAGTTTGCCTGCTGCTGGCCCCGAGACATTTTAAAATCGCTACCGATTTCAGTTTTTCCTGGATATAAATATGGATGGCGCTCGCGATCCCGATACAACCTAGCAGAAGCGCCACAAAGGCTACCAGATTCAGGAATTTTCCGAAGTTTTCATAGCGCCTGCCCAGCCGTCTGCTGGTAGAAAGGTGCGTATCTATATCGGCATCGTGAGCATCCAGAATAGGATTCAGTTTTTTTTCCAGTTTTTCCAAATCGGTACTCGCGTTCGCTTTAAAATAAAATTTATAATCGATCCTGCTTCCGGTTTTGACCAGTTCCGTTTCCTCAATGAACCCGTATGGAATAAACACCGGCGGCGCGATAGAACTGAATAAGCCAGAACTTCCCGGTGTGGAATTCAAGGCGCCTCCAACAGGTAAAATTACTTTCCCGATTTTGATACTATCGCCAACTTTTAGATTCATTTGAAGCATAGTAGTGGCATCTACCAGGGCTTTTCCATTTTTCAAACTTTCGGAAGCTCCTGAAGGTGTTGTTTCCAACTTTCCGTAAAACGGAAAAGCTTTTTCAATTCCCCGCACCTGCATGAGCTTTGTATTTCCGGTTCTGGAAGTCGCCATCATGGAAGCAAAACTAATTTCCCGCGCATCGGCCCCTCCAAGGGAATCGATGATCTCCTGCACTCTTTCATCCGGTGGATGGTTGCTTTCAATTATATAATCGGCACCCATTAAGGATTTGGATTGCAGCGAAATATTCTTCTTCAAATTATCGCTAAAAGACTGGATGGAAACCACGGCAGCAATTCCCAGCACTATAGATGCCATAAAGAGGAAAAGTCTGCCCAGGCTGGCTTTACCATCGCGCCATGCCATTTTCAGCAACCAGCCGGAAGATCCTGAATTTTTAAAGCTTTTGCTCATGGCCGGAGGTTTTTACTAACTCCGGAAGTTTTTCCACCTTTGATATGCAGGATATTTTCGGTTTTCTGGGCCAGTTCCATATCGTGAGTGACGATCACAAGCGTGGTATTTGAAAGCTGATTTAGTTCCAGTAACAGTTGAATTACATTGCCGCCGGTCTCCGCATCCAAATTCCCGGTAGGTTCATCGGCAAAAAGAATTTCAGGGGAATTGCTAAAAGCTCTTGCCACCGCCACTCGCTGCTGTTCTCCACCCGAAAGTTGAGAAGGGTAGTGGTCAAGCCTGTCGCCAAGGCCTACCTTTTCCAGTAATTTCCTGCTTTTTTCAACGGCTTTTTTATCGCCTCGCAGTTCAAGAGGCACCGCCACGTTTTCAATTGCCGTAAGCGTAGGTATAAGCTGAAAATTTTGAAAAACAAATCCTATTTTTTCATTTCTCAGGGCCGCTTTTTCATCTTCATTTAACAGCCGGAGGTCAGTGCCGGCAATCTCGACCATTCCGCTATCGGGATTATCCAGTCCGGCGCAAAGGCCTAGAAGCGTGGTTTTCCCACTTCCGGAAGGCCCTACAATGGCAAAAGTTTCACCTTTTTCAACCTCAAAATTGATATTTTCGAGCACTTTTATATTTTTCGATCCGCTTTTATAGGATTTATTCAGGTTTTCGATTTTTAAAATTTTTGCCATTTCACAGCTTTTGGTTTTCTTTACTCACAGGAGGATTTTATGGCCCGGGAATAAAGAACTAAAAAATTAACCACCTCATTAAAAACTTCTCTCGCAATCCGGGAGAGTTGAAGTATAAAGCTAAACAAACAAATGGTTTTTAAAAATAAATACCTTTCAATGAACGAAACTTTCAAAAGTTTAACGCTTGTTCTACTGTTATTGATCACTTCCTGCGGGAATTCTGAAAAAAAGGAGCAGAAAACTTCAGAAGAATCAGAAGCGAAAACGCTGGTTTCCAAAGATCAAAACCAGGAAAAAACCATCCTTTTTTTCGGCAACAGTCTAACGGCCGGTTATGGTTTGGAGGAAGGGCAGGCTTTTCCGGAATTAATTCAGAAAAAAATAGATTCGTTGGGACTGAATTATGAAGTGATAAATGCCGGGCTGAGCGGGGAGACTACGGCTGCGGGTAAAAATCGCCTGGATTGGGTGCTGAAACAGGGCGTGGATATTTTTGTTCTCGAATTGGGGGCCAATGACGGCTTAAGGGGAATACCCCTGGAAGAAACGCGAAAAAACCTCCAGGACATCATTGATAAGGTGAGAAAAAAGAATCCGGAGGTAAAGATCATTCTCGCCGGAATGCAGATCCCGCCTAATATGGGACAGGATTATACGGAGAAGTTCCGTAAAATTTTTCCAGAATTGGCTGAAAAGAACAATGTGTACCTGATCCCGTTTTTATTAAAAGGTGTGGCCGGAAACTCTGAGCTTAATCAGCAGGACGGGATTCATCCCACTGCGGAAGGCGATAAGATCGTAGCCAAAAATGTCTGGGAAGTGCTTAAACCTTTACTAAAAGAAAGTGCCGGGCCGGAAGCCTAAACTTATAGCCTGGCACTTAAAAAAATTTTATTTTCCTTCTGCCTTTTGTGGTGGCACGGAAGAGCTAATTATATCGCGAAAGATAAGCCAGTCGCCATTTACCTTTTTCCAGAGAGTAGAGTAGTAGCCCGTGTCGATAGTTTGATCATCGGCATTTATAACCTTATAAGTACCTATTTCTGTAGCAAATTTATTATTGGCATAGACCTCTTTGGTAGTTGCGTCGATTCTAATTCCATGCTCTGCCATAGGTCGGTGCATATCTATAATTGCCTGCCGACTCGTAACGGGGTCTTTGCCCGAAAACTTTATCATTGCATCTTCGGTCCAAACGGAACCGAATTTCTGAAAATCCTTTTGTTGCAGAGCATTCTCAAGCTTTTGAAGATTATTTTCTATAGCCGTCTTTGCCTCGTTGTTTTCCTGCGCAAAAACAAAATTGGTAATGAGTATGAATAATAAACTTAGCTGAAATAAATTTTTCATAAAAATTGGATTTTGGTTAATTATGGTTGAACTACAATTTATAAAAAAAATTTCATTTACCTGATTTTCAGTAAATACGAGCTTTATTTAAAAAAAATTATTAAATTTAAGAGTCCCTCATTAATGAAGGAAATGAATCTTCCCTACACCATATCATTTCCACATTTGGTTTTACTAAGCAGATTAAGAAAATAACTAACCAAAAACCTTTACTCATGAAAAAAAAAGGAACACAAATTTCACGTAAGCAATTCTTAAAAAGCCTCGGTCTGGGAGCTGGAGCCCTGGGAACAGGAATTTTCTTTCCAAACATGCTTGCAGCTCAAAGTTTTATTAACGACAAAACTAATAAGCCTAAAAAAGTGCTGGTTCTTGGGGCTGGTCTTGCCGGCCTGGCTGCGGCATGGGAACTTAAGAACGCCGGTCATGATGTGACCATTCTTGAAGCAAGAAATCGTCCAGGAGGCAGGGTTTCCACTATTAGAAAACCTTTTTCTGAAGGACTATATGCTGAGGGAGGTGCTGCAGGATATTCTGATGCTTATACGCATGCGAAAAAGTATATCAACGAATTTGGGCTGGAAAAAGCACCGTATCCATTACCTGAAAAACCTGTCATCTATTATCTGAACGGAAAGCAATTTACGGTGGGAGGTGCAGAAAATGTGAAATGGCCTTATGACCTCACCGAAGAAGAGCAGAAATTAGGACCCATGGGAATAGTGAAAAAATATATTATAGACACTCTTCCCCAGGAAATTGGCGACCCTGATCTGTGGGATAAAGAACCCCTGGTCACTCTTGATAAAAATTCTATGGCCGAATACCTGAAAAATCAGGGAGCCAGCGAAGGCGCTGTAAACCTTATACAGGCAACACAATGGTTTGGAGCTGTTCCAACAAAAACTTCTGCTTTATCGATGGCGGTTTCAGATTTTGGTTTATTTATGGGTGGTACTCCCTTTGTACTTGCGGGAGGGAATGATAAACTTCCACGTAAAATGGCTGAAAAACTTGGTAATATCATACATTATGAAAAAGAGGTAAAGAAAATTGAAGATACGGGATCAGGAGTTAAAGTTACTACCATGGGTGGAATGCCTGAAGTCCACGAAGCAGATTATGTGATTTCCACCATTCCTTTAAAGGTCATGAATAAAATAGAATTTAGTCCGGAGCTGAGTGCGTCAAAAAAACGCGCGTCTGAAAACTGGCCTTATCTAAATATTACGCGTACATATTCGCAAATAGACAAACCTGTTTGGGATGAAAAAATATCGGGGGTTGCAATTACCGATCTGCCAATAGAGCAGGTTTATCCGCATTTAACAAACGGCACATCCATGACTCAACCGGCTGTGCTGGAAACTATGACTGCCGGTCCGCCTGCTGGTGAGATTGGCCGCAAAACTGATGCTGAACTCAAAAAAATGGCCCATGATAATCTGGCGATAGTGTATCCAAATATCGACGGACATTTTCAGAAATTCTATTCCAAGGCCTGGAGCGAAGATCCTTATGCTCTTGGAGGGCCAAGCTGGCCTGGCCCAGGGGATGTTACCAAATATCTGAAAGATCTTCAGGCACCGCATGGAAGAGTTCATTTTGCCGGGGAGCATACCAGTATTTTGAGAAGTACCATGGAAGGAGCCCTGCGCTCGGGAGCCAGAGCAGCAAAGGAAATTCATGATTTGGCTTAAGCAAAAAAATCTGGCGGGTAATAAGATTTACTCCGCCAGATTCTTTAAATGTTTTCAGTGAAATTTCTTATTCGAGGCCCAGTACATTCACTCCCTGGTCAAAAACCACGTCTACAGGAATATTTTTATCCTGGAGCTGTTGAAGGGCAGCTTTAAGCTGTTCGTCGATCTTTCCTTTTTCTTCGAATAATTTTCCAGTGCCTTCATAATCACCTTCTCCCTGGAGCACGAGAATATCATTGGAAAGAGCATTAATGGCATCTTTGAATTTTTCCATATTTACGCTGTAACGGCCATTTTCATTGAGGGTAAAGGCGCCTTTGTCTTTAAAATAATTAAAACGAACGATATTGGCCTTTCCATGGGCTTCAGAAGCTCCAAATCTCACTGAACGAAAGATACTGGCAAGAAAGGTCACGTAATAATCCTTTAAATCGGCGTCTTTTAATTCACCTTTTTCGTGAAGTTTGGTGATCATATAAATCCCAAGCACGTCAGCTTTTCCTTCCTCTAAAGCCGAATAGTTTTCTTTCAACGCCTCGCGAACGGTACCTTTTTTATTGATGGTATTTTTAATTCCCAGGCCGTGAGCGACCTCGTGGAACATTGTATTGGCAAAGAAGGCGTCAAAAGTGATGTTCTTTTGCTGGTCTTCGGCAATAAGTTCATTGGCAATAGGAACGAGGATCTTATCATATTTCGCGCGCATCGCATTTTTTAGCTGAAGACGCCTGCTGCCATATTTACCCTGAACCCGTTCATCGTTTGGCAGATTAATGGCAATGGTCTTACTTCCGGCATTCGAATCACCCGCATAATAGACCACGTCATAGGCGTTAAGATCAGATTCCGTTCCGGGCTTTTCGGTTTTATATTTCGCTTTTACCGGTAATTCTTTTTGAAGCATGGGAAGAAAGGCGATATATTTTGCCAGTTTTTCGCTCCATTCTTTGTCTTTGATAAGTACATACGATTCGTAAGAGGTCTTGGTTCCAAAAAGACGATCTTCATAAGACTCTATAGGCCCGGTAACCATATCTAGCGAATTGTTCTTCATTTGCATCCAGGCCACGTCACTCTGGTAATATTCATCGGTTAGCAAAGCTTCGGCACGAAGCTTAAGGTATTTTTTAAATCCTGGGTCTTCAGCCAGTTCGGCAGCCTGCTTTAAAAGATCGGCTGCTTTTTTCACTTTTTCAGGAAACATTTCATGGTACCAGATCCCTTTCAGGTTTCCGTTTTCATCCCTCCTGATAAAAGTGTACTGGCTGTCTTTATCAGAGACATCTGCCGATTTAAATTCTTCTTTGGTCATATCTACCGGATAAAAATTAGCCCCTTCCGGTTTTTCTCCGTAGCCCTTGATAAAAGGCTCAAGATTATTCAGCCTGTCCCACGGACCATAATTGATCTGAACATACTTTGCAGCGGTTTCATCAAGTTTCGGCATTAAAGTATCCCTGCCGCCAAAAGACTGATACCAGAAAAGGCTGTCGGTAATTTTTGCTGCTTCAATCAAAAGAGGAATTATTTTCTTCTGATTTTCGGTGAGCTTAGAAACATCTGAAGTGAGTTTCACTTCGGCATATTGGTTCACCTTTTTCTGAATATCAATTCCTGAAGCCACCATAGTGGAATCCTGTTTTTCGATAGTTTCATCATTTTCCCGGCTTTCATTTTTACAGCCTGTCAATAGAATTGAAGCTAGTAATAATGAAGAAAAAAAGTATTTATTCATTTTTTGTGTTTTTGGTTAAATCGAGCTTAAAGTTAGTGGTTTTTCTGTGTAGGTAACAGGTTGCCGGTTTAAAAAGTATAGTCAATATGAAATCTGGCCGTAATATGAGGAGCTTCTTCTCTTTTTGATAATGGTGGGATTTCCATATCTATAAATTCGATTTTTCCGTTATTATTCTTCCAAACACTGAATATTGTAGGTAGCAGTTTGTTTTTTGGAGCATTGATCAGTTGTGTGAAATATTGATGAACAGTTGAATTTTCTTTTTTGACAATTTCCTGATTATTGACGGCCCAACGCTGCGCTTCCATACCATTTTTTTGATGGGTAATAACGGTAATGGTATCATCGGTAATGGTAATTGAAGTATTTTTCCATTTATACGGGGAATCTAATTCGTAACTGCCGTAACGGTATTCGGTAAGTGAAGAATTGAAGGTCTGAGCTTGCGCACTGCAGAAAATCAGTAGGGAAAGAATTAAAAATCTGAACCGGAATTTCATATCCGGAAGATATGCAATTTTCGAATTTGGAGAAAAATTCAGGATCTGTAGTTTCAGAATAGGAAATAAAAATGAATAATAGGAAGGAATAATTCTCAATATTATAAGTTGAAGTGCTAAGATTTGTCAGTTTTTATAATTACTTTTGAAAAATTTTAGTGTGGGACAGAAAAAATCCCCCAACTATCCGAATACATCCTTCAAAAAGATACTTCCCGCTCATTTACCGGAATTCGTTTAGTGGTTCAAAACATGAAAAAGAGTATTCATTAAATAACATATATGGCAAAATCCAGACAAACACAAAGTAAAATTGAAAAAGAGAAAAAAAAATTAAAAAAGCGTAAAGAAAAAGAACGCAAAAAGCAGGAGCGTAAAGATAATTCTAATAAAGGTGCTTCTTTTGAAGATATGATCGCCTATGTAGATGCCGACGGAAATCTCACCGATACGCCTCCGGATCCTTCCCAAAAAGTTGAAGTTGCCGCCGAAGACATTGAAATCAATGTTCCCAAAAAAGAAGATCGCGAGCCCGAAGAAGTTGAAACCGAAGGAAAAGTTACCTTTTTCAATCATTCCAAGGGATATGGCTTTATTAAAGGAACCAAATTCGGCGAAGAATATTTTGTTCATATCAGCGGCCTCGTGGATGAAATTCAGGAAAACGATAAAGTGAGTTTCGATCTTGAAAGAGGAATGAAAGGAATGACGGCTGTAAATGTGAAAAAATTAGCTTCTTAATATCCTTATTCTGTAGTTTATTGAAAATTAATCTGATAAAATAGTTTAAGCTATTTAAATAAGACTATATTTGCTGCGTTGTTCAATTTAGTATTCTTCACTTTTTAATTTCTTACAGGATCTTCTCAAGTTAATCTGAATTACCAAAAAGACGACGTTTAAAAATAATAAGTATCAAAAGTAATCCAAGATTCAGTCAAAACAGAGGATCTGATTTTTCAAAGACTCTGAGACAACGGGTAAATTCCTATTTCAAGAAAAATAACCTGAGTAAACATGCCAATGGCAGTATGATCGCGAAGACAGTGATCATGTGCCTGTTGTACCTGGTTCCGCTTGTTGTCATCAATACTGGGATCGTGGAGAGTATTTGGCTTCTTTTTAGCCTTTATATTTTAAGTGGTTTTGGAATGGCCGGAATTGGTATGGGGATCATGCATGATGCCATTCATAATTCGTATTCCAAAAACAGCCGGGTAAATAAATATCTTGGTTATACCTTGAATTTAATCGGTGCCAATGCGAGTGTTTGGCGAATCCAGCACAACGTTTTGCATCATACCTTTACCAATGTAGAGGAAGCTGATGACGATATTAACCCGCCTTTCTTTTTAAGATTTACACCTCATACCCGCAGGTATGGAATCCATAAATTTCAGCATATTTACTCCTGGTTTTTTTATGGATTGTCTACTGTTTCATGGGTGACGGTAAAAGATTTTGTGAGAATGGCACGCTATCGTAAAATGGGATTCTTTAAAGATCAAAAATATTTCAGCAATGAGCTTATGAAGGCGATCATGTGGAAGTTGATTTCATTTTCACTGGTATTGATAGTACCCATTATTGTGGTTCCTATATCCTGGTGGATAATTGTTCTGGCCTTTTTAAGCATGCATTTCGTTACCGGTTTACTTATTACCACTGTTTTTCAGCTGGCGCATATTGTACCCAACAGCGAATATCCTTTACCCGATGAAAACGGGTTTATCGAAGGCGACTGGGCGAGCCATCAGCTGATGACCACCAGCAATTTTTCTCCAAAAAGCCGCATTTTTTCATGGTTCATAGGAGGATTAAATTACCAGATAGAACATCATTTATTACCTAATGTATGTCATGTACATTATCGTAAGATTTCCCATATCGTGGCAGAAACCGCACGGGAATATGGGTTACCATATCATAACAAACACACTTTTTTCACCGCTATAGGTCAGCATTTTAAAATGTTACGTCAGTTAGGACAAAAAGACGGCCTGAGCGCGGGATAAAATAAAGATAAGGATTGGAGGCCATACAATCTAAAAACGAAAATGGCGAAGTAATAATATTAATACGCAAAGTAATGCAAGAAGGAAAAGTAAAGTTTTTTAATACTTCCAAAGGATTTGGATTTATTAAACCAAGTGATTCAGATGAAGATATCTTCGTTCACCACAGTGGACTTATCGATGATATTCGTGAAGATGACCACGTAAAATTTGATGTAAGTGAAGGAAAAAAAGGATTGAACGCGATCAATGTTGAGTTAATCGACTAATCCAGAAGTTTATATTCAAAAGGTAAAATCCCGCTTAATGCGGGATTTTTTATTGCTTAATTTCAGAAAATTTACAGTGGTCTGACCCAGATATTTCTGAATTGAACCGGAGTGCCATGATCCTGAAGGGAAATTACATCTTTACCGTGGGCTTCGGGATAATGGTGCAGCCCGATATAAAGGGTAAGGCCATTAATTATAGAATTATTTTGAACAACCACTCCGTTATGAAGCACGGTTATTCTAGCCGGATATTCTACCTTTCCATTATCGTCAAAGCGAGGCGCGGTGTAAATCACGTCATAACTATTCCATTCATTGGGCGGACGCATGGCATTGACCAATGGAGCATGATCTTTATAGATACTGGCTGCCTGACCATTACGGTAGGTTCGGTTTTTATAGGAATCCAGGATCTGGAGTTCGTACCGATTTTGGAAAAAGAGTCCGCTGTTACCACGTCCCTGTCCCTGGTTATCTGAATTATCAGGTGCACTGAATTCTAAATGCAGCTGGAGGTCACCAAATTTCATCTTTGTCTGAATCCCACCACTTCCGGGAACCACTTCAAAATAACCATCTTTTATCGCCCATGGAGCGGTTTTGGTGGTGTCATTTTGGCTTACCCACTGATCAAGGTTTTTACCACCGAATAAAATAATGGCATCTGAAGGCGCATCTCCAGGCTTTTCTCCGGGAGTGATGACAGGAACTTCAGGTTCCCAGATCTCAGTCATTTCCGGTTTCATTGGCATGGGTGAAACTTCAGGAGGAGTGTTTGGGTATTCCTGGGCGTTGGATAAACTTGTGATGCCAAACAGGCAAAAGATAAAGAGGTAAAGTCTGGATTTTTTCATTTTTTTAAAATTTGAAAGAAAAGTACGAAATTTTCAAAATAACATTGATATTTTCCAGAAGCTTTGCTGCTTTTCCCTTTTTTTATAAGTTTTTGATCACTTTGTCAAGTTTATTTTTAATTTCCTCAGCAATAGGTTTTAGTTTCTCATTATCAATAGCCATCATAGAGGCGATGGGATTTATAGCCGCGACCTCAACTTCACCTGCGTCAGTTTCCTGAACGATCACATTACAGGGTAACATGGTTCCAACTTTATCTTCAGCGGTCAGCGCTTTATGGGCATAAGGAGCATTGCAGGCGCCAAGGATCCTGTATTTTCTAAAATCAATATCGAGTTTCTTTTTAAAGGTCTCGTTGACATTGATCTCGGTAAGCACGCCAAAACCTTCTTTTTCAAGTTCCTTTTTTGTTTTTTCAATCACCTCTTCAAAAGAACCTTTGACTTTCTTTACATTATAATATTTCATTAGTTTCTGTATTTAAAATTAGACCATAATTTCAGAAATTTAATGCTCTTAGAAAGTAACAATAGTTACTAAAGGCTTTTTTTAGGAAGATTTTAATATAACTTTTAAAGATCCTTTTAATGCCTTTTTAATTCAGCGACCTGTATTCATTGGGAGAATAGCCGGTATTCTTCTTAAAAACCCTGCTGAAGTGTTGCGGATATTTAAAACCTAATTCATAGGCGATCTGGCTAATAGATTTATCGGCATCGAAGATCCTGTCTTTAGCGATATCGATCAATTTTAACTGAATATGCTCCATCGCCGATTTTCCGGTTTCCTTTTTAACGAGGTCGCCGAAATAATTAGGAGACAGATTCAGTTCTCCCGCGAAATAACTCACTGAAGGAAGACCGTATTTTTGTGGATTTTCAGATTGAAAATAATCATTCAATAACTTTTCAAAATTCGCCAAAACTCCCTGGTTAAGGTTTTCACGGGTGATGAACTGCCGGTCGTAAAAGCGTTCACAATAGTTCAACAGCAATTCGATATTATTAGCAATGATGGTTTTGCTGTGCTTATCTATAGACTGATCTAATTCATAATCTATTTTTGAAAACAGGTCTTTGATGATCTGCTGTTCCTTTTCCGATAAATGCAGCGCTTCATACAATTCGTAAGAAAAGAAGGAATAATTGCTCATTTTTGCTCCCAGGGCGGTGCCTTTTATAAAATCGGGGTGAAATAGCAGCGCGTAGCCTTTTGGGTTATAATCTTTCTGGCTTTTGATGCCCACCGTTTGTCCGGGACCTACAAAAACCAGGGTTCCTTCCTCATAGTCATAAGAATTCCGGCCATACTTCAGTTCACCGCAATTCACACCTTTTAAAAAAACGGCATAAAAGCCAAAGTTGAACTTGCCGCTGGGAAGAGGTTTAGCATTCGCGCTATCAAAAAACGTGATAAGCGGGTGTCTGGTTTTAACTTCCTTCAAAGCGTTGTACTGAGAAATCGTCTCCAGTTTTAAAATATCTTCCATTTTTTTCAAATCTTATATGCTCTACAAATATAGGGTTCAGATTATGAGAACGTTAATTGAATTCACCAAATCAGTAAAAATGGTTGTGATCCCAGTAATTTATATACTTCAAAAATCTTTATCTTAAAGGATATTTGTTAAAGCTTTAAAATTCAATAATATGAAAAAGAGAAAATTAGGGAAAAGTGGTCTGGAAGTTTCAGCCCTTGGTCTTGGTTGTATGGGATTGAGTTATGGTTACGGTCCGGCGACCGAAAAAGATGAGGCGATAAAATTGATACATGAAGCCTATGATCTCGGCGTCACTTTTTTTGACACTGCGGAAGCCTACGGACCCTTTAAAAATGAAGAATTACTGGGAGAAGCCCTGGCGCCTATCAGAAAAGAGATCGTCATTGCTACCAAATTCGGATTTAAAGAAGGAGAGCCCGCTAAAGGTTTGGATAGTCACCCCGAGAGGATCAGAAAAGTGGCAGAAGAATCTTTAAAAAGACTGAATACCGATGTGATCGATCTTTTTTATCAACATCGAGTTGATCCTAAGGTTCCAATGGAAGATGTTGCAGGAACGGTGAAAGATCTTATCCAGGAAGGAAAAGTAAAGCATTTTGGATTATCTGAAGCCGGTGTGGAATCAATTCGAAAAGCCCATGCCGTGCAAGCGGTAACCGCACTGCAAAGCGAATATTCGCTGTGGTGGCGGGAACCTGAAAAAGAGATAATTCCCACTCTGGAAGAACTTGGAATCGGATTCGTACCTTTTAGTCCGCTGGGGAAAGGATTTTTAACAGGAAAAATTGATTCCAGTACAAAGTTCAGTGAAAATGATTTCAGGAATAAAGTTCCACGCTTCAATGAGGAAAACCGAAAAGCGAACAAGGCACTGGTCGATCTTTTAGCTAGAATAGCAGAGGAAAAAGAAGCTACTCCTGCGCAGATCGCCTTAGGCTGGCTACTGGCTCAAAAACCTTGGATCGTACCAATTCCCGGAACTACGAAAATCCATAGATTAAAAGAGAATATCGGTGCAGCTTCTGTACATCTTTCAGCTTCAGATATTCAGGAAATCGATGATGCTTTCTCAAAGATCGATATCAAAGGCGCCAGGTATCCTGAGCAAATGCAGAAAATGATTGATAAAAAATAACAGAAAAACCTAATACACAAAAACATGAAAAAGTTACTTATTTTATTCCTTGGAATACTTTCTACGCCCGGATTTTCACAGGAGGCAAATATTTTTCCGATAGGAGAAAAAGCACCAAATGTGCACCATACCGGTGATGTTTGGCTTAACCATCTGGCCGAGGCCGATGAGACCTTCGATTTTAACGGGACCCTTGCCACTTTTGCTCCCGGAGCGAAACTCAACTGGCATTATCATCCAAAAGGTCAGCAATTATATATTACCCAGGGTGTGGGTTATTATCAGGAAAAAGGGAAAGAGGTCCAGGTGGTTAGAAAAGGTGATGTTATAAAATGCGATCCTAATATTGAGCACTGGCACGCTGCGGCACCTAACAGCGACTTTGCTTACCTGGCCATCACCATGAATGAGCCCACCGTCTGGACTGATACGCTTAGCGCTGAAGCCTACAACGCGATCAAAGCCCCGGAATTGTCTCAAAAAGACACCAAACAGGAAATTCTCGATCTTTCCCAAAAGAAATGGGACTGGATGGCCGAAAAAAATACCGATTCTCTTGCCGTTCTTTTCCATGACAAAGCGCAGTTCGTTCATATGGGCGGCAGCTGGGGGAAAGACCGCGAAATTCCTGTAATAAAAAGTGGAGGAATATGGTATAAAAAAGCCGATGTTCATGATGTTTCAGTTGATATTATAGGAAATACCGCCATTGTACTCAGCAATATCACCTTGCTGGCAGAGGTGGGCGGCAATGAGGTTTCCCACGATTTTATAGTTACTGAAGTGTACGTTAAAGAAGGAGGTGACTGGAAACTTGCCAATCTGTCGTTTGTAAATCAGCTTAGAGGTCCACGAGAAGATTAATTATGAAGCCTTTGTTGATCATATTCTGCCTTTTGCTTTCAGTATGTAGTAATACAAAAACTGAAAATGAGGTAAAAAATATGCCCATGTCAAAGTCAGGAAATATTCTGATCATTTACCTAACCCGGACCAATAATACAAAAGCCGTTGCTGAGATCATTCAGGATAAAGTGGGAGGCAGGTTAGTCGCTTTGGAAAAAGAAAATCCTTACCCGGAGAATTACCAGCAGATAGTGGCACAGGTAGATCGTGAAAATGAGGAGGGCTATCTGCCACCTCTAAAGACAAAAATTGAAAATCTTGAAGCCTATGATACGGTATTTGTTGGATTTCCCACCTGGGATATGCAAATGCCTCCGCCAATGAAAAGTTTTCTAACCGAAAATGATCTAAGCGGGAAAACGGTCATACCTTTTAATACCAATGCTGGTTACGGTGTGGGCCAGGGATTTGAGCAGCTCAAAAGATTATGCCCTAATAGCAAAATACTCGAAGGATTTTCGGTAGAAGGAGGTTATGAAAAGAGAGGCGTTTTTCTGGCGATAAAAGGCGACAGGGAAGAAAAAGTAGCGAAAAAGGTAGAGAACTGGTTAAGAGATATTGGAGTTTTATAGTAGAAAGAGATTAAGATCCTAAACCGAAGGATCCGGTAATTGATGAAAATTAAGAAGTTGAAAAATTTAATGTTGTAATGAAAAAAGTAAAACTGAATAACGGAGTTGAAATGCCGGTTTTAGGTTATGGGGTTTACCAGATTCCTGACTACGATGAATGTAAAAAAAGTGTATTGGCGGCACTCGAAGCCGGCTATAGAAGCATTGATACGGCGCAGGCCTACCAGAACGAAAAAGCTGTGGGAGATGCCATTAAAGAAAGCGGAATCCCAAGAGAAGAAATATTTGTGACCACAAAACTCTGGATTTCTGACTATGGCTACGAGAAAGCGAAAAAAGCATTTTCAGCTTCCATGGAAAGATTGCAATTAGATTACCTTGACCTTTACCTTTTGCATCAACCCTTCAATGATATTTATGGATCCTGGAAAGCTATGGAAGAATTGAACAATGAAGGGAAGATAAGGGCGATTGGAGTTAGTAATTTCTTTCCCGACCGTCTTGTTGATCTTATTTGTTATAATGAAATCCCACCGGCTTTGAATCAAATAGAAACAAACCCGTTTTACCAGAGAGAAAAAGCGCATAAAGTGATGAAGGAATACAATGTTCAACATGAGTCCTGGGCACCTTTCGCCGAAGGCAAGAGCGACTTTTTCAGCAATCAGGTTCTGTCGAAAATTGGAGAAAAATATAATAAATCGGTGGCCCAGGTTAGTCTTCGGTGGATGTTGCAGCGAGACATTGTCGTAATCCCCAAATCGGTTACCCCATCACGAATTAAGGAAAATATCGATGTTTTCGATTTTCAACTTAGCCCCGAAGACATGGAAAATATTCAAAAACTGGATACCCATAAAAGTAAATTCTTTGATCATCGCGATCCGGAAAAAGTAAAATGGATGGCTGGTTTGGTAAGATGACCTTATCTGGCCAATGTCTTTGGAGAGAATTTCAATGATCTTCACTATTTATATGGGAAAAATAGTAGGATTGACACTTGTTAATTCAGCTTTTCTACTATTATAAAAACGGATATTTTTAGTATTTTAACAGGATTAAAATTAAATCTCACGTATCATGGCAGAAATCAGTTTAAAAATTAATGGAAAAAGTCATACTATTGACGTGGATCCCCAAACTCCCTTACTCTGGGTTCTAAGAGATCACCTTAAAATGGTGGGTACAAAATACGGTTGTGGGATCGCCCAATGTGGTGCCTGTACCGTTCATCTCAATGGTTCTGCCATTAGATCCTGCCAGCTTCCGATATCATCGGCTGCAGGTAATGAGATTACTACCATTGAAGGACTTTCAGAAAATGGGGATCACCCGGTGCAGAAAGCATGGCTGGAGGTTGATGTTCCACAGTGTGGTTATTGCCAGGCCGGGCAGATTATGACTGCTTCTGCTTTGCTGAAAAGAAATCCGAATCCGAGTGATGAAGAAATAGAAAACGCCATGAACGGAAATATTTGCCGTTGCGGAACCTATACAAGAATAAAAGCTGCTATTAAAAAAGCTTCCCAGATCGTTTAGTCAGTTTAATTAAAAATCCAGAAAATGAGTATTGTAAAAACAGGAATAGGAAGAAGATCCTTTTTAAAAACGGTATCTATTGCAGGTGGCGGTTTGGTGATAGGATTCAACTGGCTGGCATGTAAACGTGCTGAAGAAGCAGGCGCTGAAGAAATGGCAATGGAAATGCCTGATGAGTGGTTTGAAATTAATGGTTATCTGAAAATCGGAGACAACGGCGTGGTGACCATCTATTCGCCCAATCCGGAGATAGGCCAGAATGTCAAAACCTCTATGCCTATGATCGTGGCCGAAGAGCTCGATGTAGACTGGAACAATGTGATCGTGGAGCAGGCACCTTTGAATACCGATATTTTCACTCGTCAGCTTGCCGGAGGAAGTCAGTCTATCCGCCAGGGATGGGAATCTTTACGAATGGCGGGAGCTACAGCAAGATATATGTTATTGACTGCTGCGGCGAATCAATGGAACGTTCCTGTTTCAGAATTAACAGTTGAAAATGGTGTTATCAGGCATTCGGGGAGTGATGAAACTTTGGGCTATGGAGATGTTGCCAGTGCGGCTTCCAAGCTGGAAGTCCCCGGGGAAGTAGAGCTGAAGAGCAAAGATGAATTTAAAATCATCGGAACCTCGCGGAAAAATGTCGATGCCAAGAAAATTGTTACCGGTCAGCCGCTTTACGGCCTTGACACCTATAAAGATGGGATGCTTATCGCCATGGTAGTGCACCCTCCGGCTTTTGGAATGCAGTTCAAATCTATGGATGCTGAAAAAGTCAAAAACATGCCGGGCATTAAGGATGTTTTCACTATTACTACCTATCCTGAAGATATGGAAAAGGAATGGAGTGACGTGGATGCTTTTCCGAATCCCGTGGTTATCGTGGGTGAATCCACCTGGCAGGTGATGCAGGCGAAGAAAGAGCTCAATGTGGAATGGGAATTAAATCCAGAGCTTACCAAAGAAATCCAGATACTCGAGAAATCTGCGGGAATGAAAGGTGCTACGGGACTGGAGAGTACGGCTATTCACAGTGCGCTGATGGAAGAAGGAAAAGCGAAAAAATCGGAGGTGGTCAGGAAAGATGGTGATCCTGAAAAAGCATTTAAAAACGCGGCGAAAGTGATCGAAAGATCATATACCTGTCCGTTTCTTGCCCATAACTGTATGGAACCCATGAATTTTTATGCAGATGTTAGCAATGGTAAAGCTGAATTACTCGGTCCTGTTCAAACTCCTGAATATGCCGAAAAGAGCGTGAATAAACGCCTGGGAATGCCATTGGAAGATATAGATATCCAGATGACCCGAATGGGTGGTGGATTCGGCCGTAGGTTGTATGGTCATTTTTTAGTTGAAGCCGCGGTGATTTCAGAGAAAATGGAAAAACCTATCAAACTGGTATATTCCCGTGAAGATGATATGACAGATGGTGTTTACCGTCCTGCTTATCACGTAAAATATCGTGCAGCCCTTGATGAAAATAATAACCTTCTGGCCTTTCATGTGAATGCCGGTGGAATTCCTGAAAGTCCGCTTTTTGCCAATCGTTTTCCGGCTGGCGCGGTAGATAATTACCTCGCTGAGAGCTGGACCATTGGTTCGAATATTTCTACCGGAGCTTTTCGGGCTCCACGGTCTAACTTTATTGCTGGAGCTGAGCAATCGTTTTTAGATGAACTTGCCGAAGAAATGGGAAAAGATCCTATTCAATTCCGCCTTGATCTGCTCGATCGTGCTGAAAAGAATCCCGTGGGCAAGGAAAATGATTACGATGCCGCCCGGTATGCAGGCGTATTGAAAGTGGTAAGGGATAAATCTGGTTGGGAAAACGGAAATTCCTCTTTAAGCCGTGGCGTTTCTGCCTATTATTGCCATAATTCATACGTTGCCCAAATTCTGGATATGACGGTGAAAAATAACGAACCCATTATTGATAAGGTCACCTGTGCCGTTGACTGCGGAATCGTGGTGAATCCCGATGCGGCTAAAAATATGGTGGAAGGTGGTACCATTGATGGTATTGGCCATGCTCTATACAGCGAAATGACTTTTAAAGATGGAGTGCCTCAAAAGAGCAATTTTGATACCTACAGGTTGATTCGTCATAAAGAGGCGCCGAAAGAGGTGGAAGTTCATTTTGTGAAGAACGATATAGATCCCACGGGTCTTGGTGAACCACCATTTCCTCCTGTGCAGGGAGCCCTTGCTAACGCCCTTTATAAAGCCACCGGAAAAAGATTTTACAATCAGCCGTTCATTAATCAGTTAAGAAATAGTGCGGGGCAAAGTGATTTGAAGACATAATTAGATCACTTTCAATATGAAAAAGGTCAAATTTAAATGCTGGGTGGAAGATGATGGAGAAAAGTTTTATGGCCCCGGGCCCAATGAGCTTTTAAAGTTGATTCAAAAGCAAGGTTCTTTATCGAAGGCGGCAGAGCAGATGCACATGTCTTATAAAAAAGCCTGGGAACTCGTTCAAAGGCTGAACGAACATTCTGAAGAACCACTGGTGATTTTGAAAAAAGGCGGTCAGCATGGCGGAGGAGCCGAGGTGACTCCCAGAGGTTTGGGAATTATAAAAGAATATGAAAACCTTCAGGGAAAAATGAAGGAATTAGTTGATCAGCAAACCGGTTTGATCAAAAGCTTAAAATAAAAATGAAAGGCTTCAGGATCGTCCTGAGCCTTAAATTTTAAACAGCGATATATTTACAAATACATAACGCTTTTCAATGCCAGTAGAGAAGAAAATATATCTTGATTATAACGCGACCACACCGGTGGATAGCCGGGTGCTGGATGAGATTTTGCCTTACTTTACTGAAAAATTCGGAAATGCCAGTAGCGACCATGTGTTTGGCTGGGACGCCGAAGAGGCCGTGGAGACCTCAAGAGAAAGAATAGCGAACCTTCTCCAATGTAAACCGACAGAATTAACCTTTACTTCGGGTGCGACGGAAGCTGCAAATCTTGCTTTATTCGGTTTCTGTGAAAAAAATCGTTCTAAAGGGAGACACATTATCACCTGTAAAACCGAACACAAAGCTGTACTTGATACTGTAAAAGCTTTGCAAAAAAGAGGTTTTCAGGTCAGTTTTCTGAATGTGGATTCTGAAGGAAATATCGATTTGAATGAGCTGGAGAATTCTATTACTTCTGAAACTATTCTGGTTTGCCTGATGCTCGCCAATAACGAAACCGGACTTATCCATCCTTTGCGAAAAATTGAAAAAATAGTTCATTCTAAAGGCTCGAAGCTTATGAGCGACATTACTCAGGCAGTAGGAAAGATTCAGGTTGACATTGGTCAGCTGAATTTAGATCTCGCGGTTTTTTCTTCTCACAAAATCTACGGACCCAAAGGTGTTGGCGCTTTATATATCAATAAAAAAAATAAGGTGGAGATAGAACCTCAGGTATTCGGTGGCGGACAGGAAAAAGCATTGCGTCCCGGCACCCTGAATGTTCCGGGAATCGTGGGATTTGGTAAGGCATCGGAAATTGCTTTTTCTGAATTGGAAGAGCAATCGACCAGGTCAGAAGAATTGCGAATTAAACTTGAAGAACTACTTGGAAGTATTGAAGGTGCTCAAATCAATTCTAAAAATTCCCAACGGCTACCCAATACAGTGAATGTCACTTTTGAAAATATAGATGGTACTCAGCTTCTTAGAAGGCTTAATTCACTTGCTGTATCCCGGGGTTCTGCCTGTACTTCCAATACTGTTCAGCCTTCCCATGTTTTAAAAGCGATGGGTTTAAGCGATGAGCAGGCTTTGGCTTCACTGCGGATAAGTCTGGGGAGAAATACGAATTTTGCCGATATCAAATTCGCAGCTGACGAAATAAAAGCACAGGTAACTATGCTTAGAACAGCAAAAGTATGAGAGAACTCGATGCAATCATAACGGAATATGAACGCCTGAAAAAGAGCGGAACCGGCTGTGTTCTGGCCACGGTGGTTCATGTTGAAGGCTCTTCTTACCGACGTGCCGGCGCCAGGATGCTCATCGATGAATTCGGTAATATTACCGGCGCAATCAGCGGGGGCTGCCTGGAAGGTGATGCTTTGCGCAAAGCACTTCTTGCCCTGCATCAGCAAAAGAATAAGTTGATCACGTATGACACCAGTGATGAAGATGACGCGGTGATAGGTGCACAGTTAGGCTGTAACGGTATTATTCAGGTTTTGTTTGAACCTATTAATTATGATGATCATCTGAATCCTTGCGAGTTATTAAAGTTGATTATAACCAGAAACGAACCTGTAGCGGTTTTGATCCAGTTTAATTTGAATAAAACGAAAGTTCAGCCGGGAACAAGCCTTGTGATCAATAAGGATTTAGAGAAAACCGGAAAATATCCCGAAAAGGATATATTTAAAAAGATCCTGGAACATTCAGAAACCGTATTAAAAAACAATAATTCTGATTTTTTGGAATATGGCTTCGGGGAAGAAACCAGCCATGTTTTTATTCAGAACTATCAGCCACCGGTGAAACTCATAATTGTCGGCGCAGGGAATGATGCTCAGATCCTTGCACAACAGGCTGAATTACTTGGCTGGGATGTGATCGTGACCGATGGAAGGCCCACTCATGCCAATAAAGAGAGATTTACGAGTTCCTGCCAGGTGATCGTTTCAAAACCGGAGAAAACCCTGGAAAATATTGAAATCGATAACCGAAGTTGTTTTGTGCTGATGAGTCATAATTACAATTATGATCTGGCTGTTTTGAAGCTCCTTTTAGACAAAAATGAGATTCCGTATATCGGAATTCTTGGTCCGAAGAAAAAATACCAGCGAATGCTTGATGATCTTTCGGATGAAGGCTTTGAACTAAAAGAAGGGTTTTTGGATAAAATTCATGCTCCTGTTGGGCTAGAAATCGGCGCGGAAACGCCGGCAGAAATTGGGTTATCCATTTTAGCTGAAATTCAAATGGTTTTGACAGGGAAAAGTGCCAGATCCTTGCGTGATAAAGAAACGCCGATACATGAAAAGAAGAATAATCGCTTTCAAAAAGTATTAACGTATGATAGTAAGTTTACGAGATCCTGAGAGAAATTCAGGATAACGCGTTTTAAAAATTAAATATAGAGTTTGATCGAAAATAAAAAAATAGGAGTAGTGATCCTGGCGGCGGGAGCTTCCAGTCGGCTTGGTTATCCAAAACAACTGGTGGAGTTTGAAGGGAAAAAATTGCTTCAAAAAATGATCGATCTGGCCGATGATTTTTCTTT
Source organism: Christiangramia fulva (assembly GCF_003024155.1). Classification (NCBI taxonomy): domain Bacteria; kingdom Pseudomonadati; phylum Bacteroidota; class Flavobacteriia; order Flavobacteriales; family Flavobacteriaceae; genus Christiangramia; species Christiangramia fulva. The sequence goes on along the minus strand of NZ_CP028136.1, from coordinate 3,794,978 downwards.
CGATTCCAAAGTGCTGGTTTTAGGAGCAAATGCGAATGAAATTAAAAAAGAGATCGACAGTAAAAATTTTAGTATAGCTATCAACGGAGAATGGAATCAGGGAATGTCCTCGAGTATTATAAAAGGAATAACCTCTTCCGAAGAACTTGAAAAACTGGATCATCTCCTTATCCTTCTTTCAGATCAGCCGTTTGTAAATCGCGAAAAAATCGAGCAGTTGATACGGCTTCAGATTGAAAATAAAAGTGAGGCAACTTTTTCTGAATATGAGGGAGACATTGGTGTTCCCGCGATTTTTTCCAGGTCGGTTTTTCAAAAATTGAAAGAGCTAAAGGGAGATCACGGTGCCAAAAAACTCATTTATAATGATAAAATAGAGTTTCAGACAATAAAATTTGAAAAAGGAAATTTTGATGTGGACACCAAAGAAGATGTGGAATTATTAAAGCAGTTGGAAAAGAAATGAAAGTGAAGGTAAAATATTTCGGAATGATCGCCGAGGCAGCAGGAAAGAGTGAAGAAGTGCTGGAGCTTGAAAATAAGCTTTCGGTTTCCGAATTAAAAAAAAGACAAATAGTAAACTATAAAATTCCAGATCCGGATGCTGTACAGATTGCAGTTAACCACGATTTGAAGACTGAAGTAGAATTAAAAGAAGGCGATGAGGTGGCATTTTTACCACCCTTTGCAGGAGGCTGATGAGATACGACCGACAAATTAAACTAGATGAGGTTGGGGTTTCCGGACAGGAGAAACTTCGTAATGCCAGCGTGCTAATTCTTGGCGTTGGCGGACTTGGTTGCCCCGCCGCGCAATACCTGGCAGGTGCTGGTGTAGGCAGAATAGGATTGATGGACCATGACAGGGTTTCTCTTTCTAACCTGCATCGACAAACCTTATTTAATGAAGGGGATATTGGAAAATCCAAGGCTGAGGTAGCTCAACAAAAGCTGCAGCGACTGAATTCAGAGATCTCACTGGAGGCTATTCCGGAGGCTTTGAGTATCGAAAATGCGCAGAAAATTTGTGGGGAATATGACCTAATTCTGGATGGAACCGACAATTTCGAGACCAAATACCTTATTAATGATGCCTGCATTCTTGCCGATAAACCCTGGGTGTATGCTTCTATCTATAAAAATGAAGGTCAGCTTTCGGTTTTTAATTATCAGAATGGGCCTTCTTATCGCTGTCTTTTTCCAAAGACCACACGGCAGAATATCAGCTGTGAAGCGACTGGAGTTCTTGGCGTGACACCCGGAATCCTCGGAACCATGCAGGCCACTGAAATTTTAAAAATCATTCTGGGTGCAGGAAATGTACTTTCAGGAAAATTAAAACTGATCCATGTCCTATCTGGGCAGGATCAACTTTTATCTATTTCAAAGAGAGAAGAGGAGATCGGGAAGATCAAAGACCACGGAATTATTCCGGTTCGTATAGAATGTAAAGTAAAGGATGAGAACAGGAAGTATCTGGACATCCGGGAAATCTTTGAGCAGCCGAAGATAAATTCAGAAAATGTTATTCAAATTCCCATGAGTGATCTTGATGAGCGTTTATGGGAAATTCCGAAGGAGGAAGAAATCCTGGTCTTCTGCCAGTCGGGTAAGAGAAGCCGTAAAGTCGTGGATTTATTAAAAGCAGAATATGGCTTCGAAAATTTAAAGAATGTTGAAGGAGGAATAGAAACAATTATTGATGAATGAAATTAAACTGTTATTTCCAGTCATGCTGAACTCAGAAGAACGTCATGCTGAACTTGTTCAGCATCTATTGAGATCGAAGGGAAAAACATTTATGATGAGACCCTGAGTCAAGCTCAGGGTGACGATAGAAATTAGCACGTCATGCTGAACTTAGAAGAACGTCATGCTGAACTTGATTCAGCATCTAATGAGATCGAAGAGAAAAACGTTAATTAATGAGACCCTGAGTCAAGCTCAGGGTGACGCTAAAAAAAAGACGATAATAAGAAAAGGTATTAATCGATGAATAAGAAAAAACCAAAAAAAGTATTCGTTCAGGGTGCGATTCCGCCGGAAAAGATCGCGAATTCCATTGGGAATCATCAATCTAAAACAAATATTGGTGCGCACAGCATTTTTCTGGGTCAGATTCGAGCCGATGAGATTGATGGCAAAACAGTAAGCGCGATAGACTATTCGGCTTATGAAGAAATGGCCGAAAATGTATTCCATGAGATCAGGGAAGCTACCTTTTCGAAATTTGATATTACCTGCGCCCATATTTATCATAGCCTTGGCAAAGTGAAAACCGGGGAAATTTGTCTTTTCGTGTTCACCTCTTCGGCGCATAGAAAAATAGCCATAGAGGCCTGCAATTATTTTGTAGAGGAAATTAAGGCGAATGTACCAATTTTCGGAAAAGAGATTTTCGAGGATGAAACTCATCAATGGAAAGTGAATAAATAGATGGTAGATATAACGCATAAGATAAAAACGCTACGGGAAGCTACCGCAATTGCTGTCGTACGAACTTCGAGAGAAGAAACAATAAAAGCGATTAGAGAAAATAAGGTTCCCAAAGGGAATGTTTTTGAAATGGCCAGGGCCGCCGGCTTGTTGGGCGTCAAGAAAACACCTGATCTACTTCCCGATTGTCATCCGCTGCCTATTGAATATTCTGAAATCGAGTATGAAATTCACGGACTTGAAATTACCATTTCGATGACCGTGAAGACCATCTATAAGACCGGTGTGGAGGTGGAAGCCATGCACGGCGCCAGTGTCGTTGCGCTTACGATGTACGATATGCTGAAACCAATCGATAAGAATGTGGAGATTGGGACAATTCGGCTTCTGAATAAAAAAGGTGGAAAATCATCTTTTAAGGTCAATTCTGAAGGATTGACTGCCAAAATTGTGGTTTGTTCAGATACTATTTCAAAAGGTGAGGGTGAAGATAAAGCCGGGAAGGCAATTGCTTCAAAATTGAAGGAATTCGGAATCAATTCAGATATTATCATTATTCCCGATGAACCCGAAGAAATTAAATCGGCTTTAAAAAATGCCAAAACCGATTTGGTCATTTTCACCGGTGGCACGGGAGTTGGCCCACGTGATGTAACTCCTCAAACCATAGAACCATTGCTGGATCTGAAACTAAAAGGCGTAGAGGAGCAAATGAGGAATTATGGGCAGCAGCGAATGCCCTACGCGATGTTGTCAAGATCTGTAGCCGGGATAATGGACGGAAAAGTGGTACTGGCATTGCCAGGTTCGACGAAAGGTGCCGCAGAGTGCATGGATGCGATATTTCCGCATGTATTGCACGTTTTTAAAGTGATAGATGGAAAAAGACATGATTGAAGAAAAGAAGCAAATAGTAGACAATTTTGGAAGAAAGCATACGTATCTCAGGATTTCCCTGACCGATAGGTGTAATCTTCGATGTTTCTATTGTATGCCGGAAGAAGGGATCGAGCTAATGGAAAAAGAAAATATCATGAGCCTGGAGGAAATCATAAAACTGGCCACAAAATTCCGGGATTTGGGGGTGGATACGATTCGATTAACCGGTGGGGAGCCTTTGGTGAGAAAAAATTTCGGTTACCTGGTGGAGGAACTGGCAAAACTCGGAGTGACTTTAAAGATCACCACGAACGGGATCATGCTCGATAAATATTTGGATCTTTTTCAGAAGATTGGTTTAAAAAAGATCAATCTGAGTCTTGATACCCTTAATAAGGCGAAATCTGTTTTCATCACCAAGCGTGACTATTTTGACCGGATCATGAAGAATCTTGAAAAGGCGCTGGAGATGGACATGCAGGTCAAGCTGAATATCGTTTTGATAAAAGGTGTCAATGATAATGAGATCAATGATTTTATAGAACTTACGCGCTATAAAAACCTAACCGTTAAATTCATCGAATTTATGCCTTTTAAGGGTAATAAATGGGACTGGAGTAAGGGTGTTTCAGAAAAGGAAATTCTAGATATAGTTTCAGAAAAGTTCGGGAATATTGAGGAATTAAAAAATCCGAAACACAGCACATCCAATAATTTTAAGGTAAAAGGACATGCCGGAAGTTTCGCAATTGTGAGCACCATTACCAATCCGTTTTGTTCTGAGTGCAATAGAATCAGGTTAACGGCCGACGGGAAAATGAAGAATTGCCTTTTTGCCAATTCTGAAACCGATCTTTTAACGCCGCTGCGCAATGGCGAAGAAATGGATCCAATTATCATAAATGCGATCAAAAGCAAGAAATATTCCCGGGACGGAATGGATGTGAAAATGGATCCCGAACATTACGAAAAGAACAGATCAATGATTTCAATAGGAGGCTAATGGTAAGCATCGAAGAAGCTTTAAAGATCATTTCAGAACAGCAGGTGGAACTAAAATCTGAATTCCGGCAGCTCCATGATTGTTTAGGATATTCCCTTTCCAAAGATATTATTGCGCCTTTTGATATGCCTGCTTTTGATAATTCAGCTATGGATGGTTACGCCTTATGCGGAATATTTTCTGAATATGACATCGTAGGGGAGGTCGCGGCAGGAGATATGAGCGAAATAAAACTGAAGGACGGGGAAGCTGTCAGGATCTTCACAGGCGCTAAAGTCCCGGAAAATACTACGGCTGTGATGATGCAGGAAAGAACCAGTGTGGAAGGAAGTAAGCTTTTTCTGGAACTGGAGCCTAAAGTAGCCCAGTATATTCGAAAAAAAGGCGGGGAGTTTGAAAAAGGACAGGTGGTTCTCGAAAGAGGTTACTCCATTACGCCAGCCGGAATAGGATTGATGGGAAGTCTCGGATTTAATAAAATAGAGGTTTTTAAAAATCCTTTAGTTAACCTGATCACCACCGGAAACGAACTGGTAGAACCCGGGAAACCTAAAAGGGAAGGACAGATCTATGAATCGAACAGTTACGCCCTGGAGACCGCCTGCGCACAGTTTGGGTTTAAGTGTGAAAACAAGAAACAGATTAAGGATGACTTTGAGGCGATTAAAGCTGGAAGTAAAGAATCCATTGAAAATGCTGATGTTTTGATACTTTCCGGTGGAATTTCGGTTGGAGATTATGATTTTGTAAAACAGGCACTGGAAGAAAATGGCGTGGAAGAACAATTTTATAAGGTTTTTCAAAAGCCGGGAAAACCGCTTTATTTTGGAAGAAAAGGCAATAAGTTCATATTCGCACTGCCCGGGAATCCTGCGTCTTCATTAAGTTGTTTTTACATTTATGTATTGCCGTTCCTTCAGAAATTCAGCGGCTCTAAAAAAATCGGACTTCCTAAATATTCATTTCCTGTAAAACATGATTTTGAAAACAGAGGGGATCGGCCTGCTTTCCTTAAAGCAAGAATTATCAATAGCGAGGTGGAAATTTTGGATGGACAGAGTTCGTCAATGATCCAATCTATGGCGGTTGGAAATGCCCTGGCTTTTGTTGATGCTGAAACTTCAGTTAAAAAAAAGGAAAAAATAGAATGCTATCTAATTTCATAATATGCCCATAGAATACCTGCCGTTCATTTTCTTCTTTATCGCCCTTTTCTACAGTTCGGTTGGTTTTGGAGGCGGCTCCAGTTACCTGGCAATTCTGAGCCTTGTCCTTACCGATTTTTACGAAATACGCTCCACGGCGCTAATTCTCAATATTTGTGTGGTGACCATTGGGACGATGGTTTTTATAAAAAACGGCGTTTTAAAACTAAAGTTGATATGGCCATTTTTTATTTTTAGTATTCCTATGGCCTACCTGGGTGCACAGATCAGGCTTTCACAAAAAGTTTTCTTTTTGATCCTGGGAAGTGCGCTGGTTCTTGCCGGGTTTTTTATGATCTTAAAATTTGTACAAAGCAAGCTGGAATCTCATGATTTTTCAAATCCTAAAAAGTTTTTATTAGGAGGAAGTATTGGTTTATTATCCGGGGTTTCGGGAATCGGAGGCGGAATTTTCCTGTCTCCCGTTTTAAATTTACTTAAGTGGAAAGATCCGCGAATCATAGCTTCCCTGGCTTCGGTCTTTATTCTGGTGAATTCGGTTGCCGGACTGGTTGGACTCAATGTCGCGGGGACCTTTCGGGTAGATGGTGAACTTATTTTCAAACTGATCATCGCTGTAGTACTGGGAGGAAGTCTGGGCTCTTACCTTTCCAATAAAAAATTCAACCTGAAATTTTTAGGAATTCTCACCGCTATTCTGGTTTTCTATGTGGGTCTGAGGTTGATATTATTAAATGGATTTGGAATTCATATTTAGTAGATAAAATAAGCTTTCCATAAATCGAAAATCTTCCCTTTAAATAACCAAAATAAATTATATAAAGTATGATAAGTGTCATTGGTTAAGGGCATGTTATACATTAATTTAACTCTGTTATTCTATTAATACTTCAGGTATGAAAACTTTAACCAGAGAAGAATGCCTCAATATTCTTAGCCACAATTATATTGGCCGAATTGCTTATACAGCGAAGGGAAATCCCGAGATCGTTCCCATTACCTATTATTTTGATCCGGCTCAGGAAGCAATCATCAGTTATTCCGGTGAAGGAAATAAGATTAATTGCATGCGTAAAAATCCTATAGTTTCCTTCCAGGTTGATGAAATTGAAACCCTGGTAAAATGGAAATCGGTTCTGGTAAAAGGTTCTTTTGAAGAATTAAGCAGGAGCGATGCCAAACATATGTTGCACAGTTTTTCGGAAGGAGTGAAAAAAATAATTTTGGATAAGAAAAATAAAAATCTCACCTATTTAAAAGAATTCTCAGCAAAAATGGATGCCCCGGATGAATCAATCATTTACCGGATCAAAATAAGTGATATCCAGGGAAGAAAAAGAGAGGACAATGAAATTTCCGAATAACTAAATCCATTTTTACCATCCTTAAGCCATGGAGTATGAAAATTCAAAATATCCAAGCTCCTTATGCTGCGACCATAGATGAGGTTGTAGAACAAATCCAATCTGATACAGATGAAGGGCTTGGCCAGGATGAGGTAATAGAGCGGCAATTAAAATTCGGAAAAAACATACTCCAAAAGCAGAAGAAAAAAAGCGTCTTTCTCATTTTTGTTAGCCAGTTCCTCGATCCTATAATTTACATTTTAACTGCGGCCATGTTCCTGGCTTTCATTTTCCAAAATTGGATCGAAGGCCTGGCGGTACTTTTTGTCATTGTCATGACAGCTCTTATAGGTTTTTTTATGGAGTTACAGGCAGTAAGATCGGTAGAGGCACTTCAGAAACTTTCGCCTGCCATGTGCAGGGTTTTACGGGATTCAGGCATTCAAAAAATTAAATCAAGTCTATTAGTCCCTGGGGATATCATTCTTTTTGAAGCCGGAGATGTGATTCCGGCTGATGGGAGAATAATTAAATCGAACAGCCTGGCGATCAAAGAATCGGCTTTGACCGGTGAAAGTGACCAAATTGATAAGACTGCAGAGGTTTTACAAAATGGAATTTCCCTGCCGGAACAAAAAAATATGGTTTTTAGTGGAACCATTGTCTCCCGGGGTAACGGAAGGGCTATAGTTACAGCTACTGGCAATCATACCAAAATAGGTGAGATCACAAAACTTTCGCAGGAAGCCGAAAAATCTCGATCACCATTAGAAAAAAAATTAAGGAAACTTAGCAGGAAACTTATCTGGCTCACCATTATTCTCGCTGCAATTACTGCTCTTAGCGGATATCTGCAGGGAAAAGATCTTGTATTTATGATCAAAACCGGCATTGCCCTTGCCGTGGCCGCTATTCCCGAAGGTTTACCAATCGTTTCAACCATTGCCCTTGCAAGAGGTATGCTCAGACTATCCAGGGAAAATGTGATCATAAAGAATTTAGAGTCGGTTGAAACCCTTGGGGAAGTTGGGATCATTTGCACCGATAAAACCGGAACGCTTACCGAAAACAAAATGAGGGTCGACAGCATTATCCTTCAGGAAGAAAAGATCAAAAATTCCAGTATTGCCAGGGATGGTTTGGCATGTAGTAAGGCAGTTAAAGATCAGATTTTAAAGATTGCGGCCCTTTGTAATAATGTGGGTTTAGATGAGCATAATTCTGGTGATTCTTTAGAAGCAGCACTTATTGAATTTATAAAGGAACAGAAAGGAAATGTAAAGGAGTTAAGAAACAATTTTCCACGTGTTAAAGAAATTCCTTTTGAAACTGAACGCAAGCGGATGATCACCATAAATGAGGAAAATGAAAAATATCTTTTTTGCGTAAAAGGGGCTATGGAAGCCGTGGTGCCACATTGCAACAGGGTTCAACAGGGAAACAGGATCGTTCCTTTACCGAATAAGAAAACCTGGATGGAAATGGGGGAGCAGATGGCTTCTGAAGGTTTACGCACGCTGGTTTTTGCTTACCGAAATGATAAAATAAAAAGAACGGATGTCGGTGATGACCTGGTGCTTTTGGGTATCCTCGGCTTTGAAGATCCTCCCAGGAAGGATATTTTTAAAGCCATCCAGACCTACCGAAATGCAGGAGTAAAAGTAGTAATGATCACCGGCGATCATCCCAAGACGGCGCAAAAAATAGGACAGGAAATAGGTTTGTTAACGCCTGAAACCACTTCAGAAAATATAGTGACTGGTACTGATCTGCCAGATTTGGAAAACTGCAGTAAGGAAGAAAAAAGCAGGTTTTTAAAGGCCGATATCTACGCCCGAATGATTCCCGAACAAAAGTTGCAACTTGTAAAATTTTATCAGGGAAATAATTACGTGGTAGGTATGCTTGGTGATGGGGTCAATGATACTCCCGCCTTAAAAAAAGCCGATATTGGTATCGCCATGGGGATAAGAGGTACTGAAGCCGCCAAAGAGGTTGCCGATGTGATACTCATGGACGACAAATTCACTTCTACTGAACTTGCTATCAGGCAGGGCAGGGATATTTTTGATAATATTCGGCATTTTGTGATATTCTTGTTGTCCTGCAATTTGGCAGAGATCATCACAGTGGCTATTGCCGCTGTCTCAAATTTACCGCTACCACTGCAGCCATTACAAATACTTTTTCTAAATCTGGTAACCGATGTTTTTCCTGCTTTGGCACTGGGAATGGGAAAAGGCAATAAAAATGTTATGAAACAACCACCGCGTCCTTCAGATGAAGCTATAATTACTCCAGAATTATGGCGTTCCATTGCAATGTACAGTTTTTCTATTATAGCTTCAGTAATTGGTATTAGCGTTTATGCGGCTTTTTATCAGGATTATAGTAATGCGATAATTAATAACATGGCTTTTTATACCTTAATCTTAGGACAACTTTTAAATGTTTTTAACCTGCCGGAACGGAAAACATCGTTTATTAAGAACAAAGTGACACGAAACCTGTGGGTATGGGGCGCCATTCTAATATCTTTGCTCATTATGGTACTGGCTTATTGGATCCCTTTTTTAAATACCATGCTTTCTCTTATTCCATTAAGTGTTAACCAAATTTTGGCAGTGATCATTTTTGGAATCTCTTCCGTCATTCTTACACAAATAATAAAAAGGGCAGGAGGAATTATTTAAGCTTCAGATTACCTGCATTATGGGAAAGGATAAAACCAAAAAAGTCCCGCGCTTGAGCCGCAGGACTTTTTTTTATTCAGATTTGAGCTAGCTTAACTTTCAGTTGTTACCGGGCGTTGTACGGATCGAAGCATCTGATCAACTGAATATCTTCCGCTGCCCAGGATCAGCAAAGGCAGGTAAAGGAAGAGATAAAGCAATCCTAATTCCTGGTTTGCAAAGGGATCACTGAGGTGGATCATAAATACCGCTATTAACATGGTGATAATGGGAGGAATTACGGCTAATCTGGTTGCCAGTCCTAACAGGATCAATATGGAACAGAAAAATTCAGCAAAGACTGCAAGGCCAAGCGAAAAAGCAGGGCTTAATCCCATTACGCCCGGAAACTGGATTTCACCGCCAGCCAAAAGGCTTTGCAGTTTTGGAATTCCGTGGGTAAGCATTAAAGTTGCTACCGCTACTCTTATGATCAATAATGCACCGTCAACCTGTGAGGGTGAAAAGTCAATTTTAAATATTTTATTCATATTATTTATTTTAACCAATTTTTACTGAAGTCATTGTTAAAGACCCGGCTACTGCTGAATTTTAAAGAGAGGAAGCCGGTAGGGTGATCCAAATCTCTGAAGCTTTGAGATCTTCAGCTCCCTCCTGAAAAAGATCTATTGTTTCTTGAACTCGGTATCGATATCAAGCAATATGTTGTCGCTCAGTACAGCTTCAGGAAAACCTGACCCTAAATTGTAATCAGATCTTTTTACATTTCCTGAAATGGCAAAACCCGAACTGATCTGACCGTTTTGAGGATTTTTCACCTGACCGCGGTACCATACTTCGAGAGTTACCGGTTTGGTAATTCCGTGGAAAGTAAGGTCTCCAGTAACGGCATATTTATTGTCATCAATTTTTTTAGAAGAGGTGCTCTTAAAAGTCATTTTTGGATACTTTTCTGCGTCAAAGAAATCGGCACTTCTTAAGTGGTTATCACGCATTTCTACTCCAGTATTAATAGAAGGAACATCAATGACCATTTCATATTGAGCGTCGCTAAAATCATCTTTAGTTGCTGTAATACTGCCATCGAATTTGTCAAATTTTCCTTCCACTTCAGAAATTCCCATATGGGTTACTCCAAAAGATATCTGTGTATGTGCCGGGTCGGCTTTCCAGCTGGTTTGTGCAAAGATGGGGACGCTAAAAAACGCAATTGTTAATAAAGTAAATACTTGTTTCATTTTATTCATTTTTAAAGTAAAGTTTAATTTATCTGTTTTTTTTAAGAAGCGCAGCGGTCTTTTCTCTATTTTCATAAAGCGTAGCGCTCTTTTTTTTTCAAGGATTTTTTTTCTAAAACTTCTGGACCTACAAATCCCGTAGTGTCTAAAATTGCAGTTTTATTTTACTCTTTTCTAATCACAGGTTCCATCCGTAGAACAGGAATCACCTTCGGATATCTTTAATTCCGGATTTCTTTCTTCCCAAACTTTTTCAAGGGTCTGTAAGAATGCTTCGGTGGGCTGGGCTCCGGAGATGGCATATTTATCTTCAAATACAAAAAAAGGAACTCCTCTCACGCCAATATTCCGGGCTTCCATTTCATCCTGTTTCACCTCGTAAGCGAAAGCATCAGATTTTAAAGTATCACGTACTTCTTCAGTCTCCATTCCTATAGATTCGGCTAGCTGTACAAGAACTTCGATATCATCAATATTCTTTGCTTCTTCAAAATGAGCTTTAAAAAGGACTTCTTCGATCTCATTTCCCAAATCTTTGGTTTTGGCAAGTTGAATGAGTCGATGTGCCATAAACGAATTAGCCAGGATCCCTTTTTCGATATTCAGGTTTATTCCTGCTTCTTTCGCCATGTTTGCAGCTCCGCTAAACATTTGTCGTGCCTGTTCTTCACTTACACCTTTGGTCTTTACAAAATACTCAAGAGTGCTGGAGCTTGCATCTGTTTTCAGCGAGGGATCTAACTGAAAGCTTTTCCAGATGATCTCTACCTCATCTCGCTGCGGAAACTTTTCAAGCGCTGCCTCCAATTTTTTCTTTCCTATATAACAGAAAGGACATCTTACATCTGACCAGATCTTTACCTGCATAATTTTATTCTTTAATTTGATAGTCTGAATTTTCAAAAAACTGACGAATCTCTGACTTAGCTTCGGCATCTTTACCGCAAAGAGAAATTTCTTGTGTCTTTTCCTTCAGGCCAATTTCTATTACCCGTGAATTAGGAAGCAGTTGCTTAAGGTCGACCTGTTTTGTGGCTTCAGGATCTTCTGAAATTACCCAGACAGGTTTTTGAGTAGCAACCTCTTTTATTTTTTCAATGAGTTCTACCGAAGGCTGTTCTGGTTTCAGAACCACGATCCTATCGGCTTCCCAGCATCCTTCTTTTTCACAACTGGTGAAATCGATCTCGGCATTAAGCTCTAAGGGTTTTAATACTTCAATAAGACCTTTTTTGTTGTCTTCATCTTTCGCAACAAAGAGCAACCGGAGCTTAGGCTTATCCAGAACCTTTAATAGTTCAGGGGATATTTTCCAGCTCTCTGCCAAAATTGCTATTGTTTTCGTCGCCATCAGTTTTGTTATTTTTTTCAGCAGTTCCCCGGAAGGTGACTATTTCACCTTCCGCTGCTGCTAATGATTTATGCCTGTTTTATGAACTGAACCTCTACGTTTATTCTTACCTGGTCGCTCACTACCACGCTACCTGCCTCGGTAACAGCATTCCATTTTAATCCGAAATCTTTTCGGCTGATCTTTCCGCTTACTGTCAATCCTGCTTTTGTCTGACCGTAAGGATCTTCTACTACTCCTCCAAAATCAACATCAAGAGTGACAGGTTTGGTCGTGTTCCTTATAGTTAATTCACCCTGGATTTCATCTGAATCCACATCAAAACTTTCAGCTTTAAAGACCAGTTGAGGGTGTTCTTCTGCTGCAAAGAAATCGTCAGATTTCAGGTGTTCATCACGATCTTTGTTGTTAGTATCTATAGATTTTACGTCGGCTTTAAATTCAATATTCTTTACCTTTTTAAAATCCTCGCCTTCGCTTTCAACCTCGCCTTCAAAAACTTTAAATTTTCCGGTTACGGTAGAGATCATTAAATGTTTTACTTTAAAAGTTACTTCACTGTGTGAAGGATCGATATTCCATTTTGTAGCTGCCATAATTTTCGGTTTTTAGATTACTAATTTATTTATAGTGCAAATTTAAGGGGATACCCCTCTTAAGAACAATGACCTATGATAAGAAATGGGTGTGATCTATGTCACATATTTTTACTAAAGAGATGTTAATTCAGGGAAAGGGGGGTAGGTATGATCACAGAATAGATTTTTTCGATATAAAATTAAAGCCGGACCACAAAATAAGGGGTTCTATTAAGGATACTATTGCTTTTTCTACCTCCGGATTGCTTTACCGGATCTTTCAATAGCTAAAATAAATCTTAATTGATTAAGAGTATGGTACTAAAATCAAGGGTAGGCTCAAATATAAAAGATAAAAAGGTCTTTTATAAAATTATTTGTATTTTTGACTTTATTAAAACCCAACAAAGTGATCTCAAAATCCTGTAAATATGCAATTCGAGCAGCGATCTTTTTAGCGTCCCGTGCCGGAGAGGATGTTAAATTTGGAGTAAAGGAAGTTGCCGAAGAAATTGAAGCACCCAGTGCCTTTACCGCAAAGATCCTGCGAAACCTCAACAAATATAAGATCGTAACTTCTCTCAAGGGGCCTTACGGTGGCTTTTACTGTGAGAACTATCAGCTGCAATTACCCGTAATTGAGATAGTGAATGCAATAGATGGCCTGGCTGTATTCAAAGAATGTGTAATGGGGCTCCACCAATGTTCAGATGAACATCCGTGCCCTATGCATCATACTTATGCAAAAACACGTAACGATTTCTTCAAATCTTTTGAGGAGACCACTATAGGAAGCCTGGCATCAGACCTCTCCAAAGGAGCTGTATATCTAAAGAATCCTTAAGATGATGAGATTAAAACACCTAATTTTAATTTTAAAAAGGATAAACTTGTCCTTTATAGAATTTATGTTTAACTTTGAAGTGAATTTAAAAATCAGAAACTCATGAAAAATTCAGCAAAACCAAGGTCAGGAAACAGCAAGAATCTTGTTCTTCAACTTTTTCTTCTTCTTGCCTTTTTAACCGGGCCTTTAACTTTCGCTCATTGTGATTCTTATGACGGGCCGGTGATAAAGGATGCCTATGCAGCGCTAAAAGCGGAAAAAGTAGCACCCGTTCTAAAGTGGATCGAGCCAAAATATGAGGACGAAATCACTATTCTGTTTAAGAAAACGCTCCAATATAAAGAAAAGGATCCCCAGGTCTATGACCTTCTGAAAATGCACTTTTTTGAAACCCTTGTACGTCTTCACAGGGAGGGAGAAGGGGAGCCCTATACAGGTTTGAAACCTGCAGGCAATATTTCTCCAGTAATTCAAAAGTCTGATGCGGCAATGGAAGCCGGTACAGTTGAACTTCTTTTGAAGGATCTCAATAGCCGCACAGGAAATCTTTTAAAGGAAAAATATGAGCGGCTCCTTGAATTAAAAGCTCATAAAGAGGAATCTACAGCCCAGGGCAGAGCCTTTGTCGCGGCTTATGTAGATTATACTCATACGGTGAAAGCCATATATGATCTACTGGCGGAAGCTTCAGATGGACATCATGTTCCTGCAATTGAAAAAATTCACAAGAATTAATCAACACAGATATGGAAACTAAAAATTATTCAAAATTGGTATTATGCGCTATTAAAGGAATCCAGGAAATGGAAGAATGTGCAATACACAATGGAGTGGAGCAGCAACTTTTGGAGCTGGTAAAACTAAGAGCTTTTCAAATTAATAGTTGTACTTCCTGCGAATCATTGCAAATGGACGATTCCCGGGAACGGGGAGAAGATATGTCGCGGCTTGAAATTCTTTCAGATTGGAAAGAAAGCGATCATTTCAGCGAAAGGGAGAAAGCAGCTCTCACCTGGACCGAGGCACTTATGTATTCGCCTGTCAAAGTAGATATAGATCAAATCCTCGAGGAAATAGGAGCTCATTTTACAGAACAGGAACTTATCTCCATAACTGTAACCGTAAATGCCGTGAACAATTGGAACAATCTTTCGCTGGTCATTAAAGCCGCCTACGGAAATTAAGACCAGGGGTGTAGTTTTAAAAATGTCAATCATAAAGTTGTAAAAAAATTAAGCTGCTTCTGGGCAGCTATAAAAGTCCAGAAAAACTTAAATATTCACCTTCCGGAAGTAAAATGAAAACTTCGGAAAAAATTAAAAAAATGAATACATACCTAATTTCAGTTTCAGCAGCACTTGTCATGCTCTTTACCGGAAACAATTCAGCAGTCATTTCAGAAAAAGAAAACCCAGTAAAAATTGAAGAAAGCAAAGCGGTTCGTACTATTGTGATCAATGCCAATGATCAAATGCGATTTGACACCAGTGAAATTAAAGTCAAAGCAGGAGACCGCGTCAGGCTTACCCTGAACCATACGGGGAAATTAGCCAAAAATGTGATGGGCCATAATTTCGTGTTGCTTACCCAGGGCACCGATGTTGCAAAATTTGCGCAAGCCGCTATGAGTGAAAAAGACAATGATTATATTCCTTCAACGGGATTTATTGCTCATACAAAAATTGTTGGGGGCGGGGAATCTACAAGCATAGAATTTAACGCGCCAAAGAAGGGAACCTACGACTTTCTTTGTAGCTTTCCCGGGCATTATGCCATGATGAAAGGTAAATTCATTGTAGAATAAGGGTTTTTTAGAATTAAGGCGCCCGACACTTGCTTTGGCGGGCGCAATTTTGAGGATAATCAGCTTGAAAGAGAAAAACGAAAGAATATTATGGATAAAAAAAAGCCAATAAAACGAGATCCAAATCTGCAGCCTCTTAGCAGGGACCACCATCATACCTTGTTGCTTTGTTGGAAGATAAGAAAGGGGTTTTCAAAAAACATCGAGGTCGGAAGGATCAAAGCCTATACAGACTGGTTCTTTGAAAACCACGTGCTTCCACATTTTAAGATTGAGGAAAAATACCTTTTTCCGGTGCTGGGTGAGGAGGATGCGATGGTCAAAAAAGCACTTGCAGAACATCGTCGGCTGAAAAGGCTTTTCAGGGAAGAAAAGGACGTGGAGAAATCACTTAACCTTATTGAGGAGGAGCTGGATCAACACGTGCGATTTGAGGAACGGGAGCTGTTTGGAAGGATACAGGCAGCCGCGACCGCTGAGCAACTGGCTTTTATAAAGCAGCACCATACAGAGGCGCAATTCGAGGAAAATACCAGGGATGAATTCTGGAATTAATCAAAAGTAATATTTCAATGACGGCAAAACTATTAACGCGGTTTAATGATGACCACGAGAGACTTAGAGAAATGTGCCTTCATATTAGGCAGGGATTGAGCACGGGAATTGCTACCAAAAGGATCAGGCACTACGTGGATTGGGCAAGTAAAAAATTCCTAATTCCTCACATTCAGAAAGAGGAAGAATTCTTAACCCACCAGGATAAAAATACGCGCATAAAAAGAGCTATGGCGAATCACAGGAGGATTCTTCGGCTTTTGACCTGCAGTTGTGAAGACATTAAAGTCCTCAATCTTTTGGAAGAGGAACTGGAAGTGCATATCAATTTCGAGGAAAAAATTGTTTACAAAGAAATTGAAGAAAATTCCACTTCCACAAAAAATACTTCCCATTACGTGAGTACGGAAGAAAATTCCTGTAAATGGAAAGATCCATTTTGGGAAAGCTGAAAAAAAACCATTTTTCAGAAGGAAATTTTAACCCATAAATGATTTTGATCCTCCTTAAACGATGCAGGATAACAAACTTTAAAATAAAAATATTATGAAAACAGCTTCATTATTAGACAATCTCAGTTTTGATGACAAAAAGCCTGCAGTACAGGTACTAATGGATACCGATAGCAGCAAGGAGATCCGCATAGCGATGAAAAAAGGTCAGCAAATGAAAGAACATAAAACACCTTATCCCATTGTGGTGGAACTTTTTGAAGGCATGATTACTTTTGGCGTAAATGGCGAATTGTACGAAATAAAAAAAGGGGATATGCTGACTCTTGAAGGCAATGTACCTCATGATCTGCGAGCTGAAGAGAACAGCATCATACGTTTGTCCCTTTCTAAACAAGATACCGCTGAGCGTGTAGAAGGAGTTGCCCGGGATTCTCAGTAAAAATTTGGTTTTGGCTTGAATTGTTAAAAATGCCATAAGAGAAGACTTAAATTTTTCTTTCTATGGTTAATTTTAAAATAAATCAGGAACAAATATGTCCACTACTTCAGAAAAAAAGGTCCTTTATACCATAGGTCACTCCACTCGTACTTTCAAGGAGTTTGTGGCGATATTGCGCTCCTTTTCTATTGAACAGGTTGCGGATATAAGACGTTTTCCCGGTTCGCGTAAGTTTCCGCAGTTCAGTAAGGAAAATTTGGAGATTTCATTACCTGAGAAGAGCATTAAATATACTCATTTTGAGGCTTTAGGAGGAAGAAGAAAATCCGAACCTAATTCTGAAAATACTTCCTGGCGCAATCAATCATTTAAAGGCTATGCAGATTATATGGAAACCAAGGCTTTCCGGGAAGCAGTAGGGAAATTATCTCGATTAGCAGCAAAAAGAAACCTTGCAATCATGTGTTCTGAAGCGGTTTGGTGGCGCTGCCATCGGTCCATGATCTCTGACCATTTTAAGTCAAAAGGCTGGAAAGTGATGCATATAATGGGGGAAGAAAAGAGCAGGGAACATCCATATACGCAGCCGGCAAGGATCATAGAAGGAGAACTCACTTATAAGCCTGAAAAACAATAAAATAGCTGAGAAAAGACAAAATAATGAATAATATGGACCTTTTAGATTATGTATTTTCCTATTTCACAAAGCCGAAAAAGGAGGTGAGGGAGCCCTTGCCTGATGGTGAATGTCCTGTTTGCTGGGGATACCAGGAATACGACAGCAAGATCCGCACGATCTCAAGAGATAAGCACATCGATGTAAAGAACCACAAAGACCATTATATGAAAGTCCAGAGATTTATGGTAAAGCACCTTGATGGCATTCGATATAAAGGAGGAAAAATTGAACAAAATTGCACTTCTGCCAAAAATATCTCTTGAGGGTGTTGAAAAAATCTTCTAGAGCATTGGATGCTGCCATAGACCTGCAGGGAATTCAGGATAAATAAAATGAATGGGGCTTCATTGTTAACTATTCTGAAAATAAGACTGGGAATAACTTTTCAAAAGTGAATATCAATACAGCTGACTTCTCAGGCGGCTCAGGGTTTCACGGGTTACTCCAATATAAGAAGCGATCATGTGCTGGGGGATGCCACTTTGGTCTTCAACTGGTTTGTCACCAGTTCCATAAATAACGGTCATATGGATAATAGCAATATAACCAGTTTTTGCGCAAATAGTGTGCTGGAAAAGCAATGCAGTAAGAAAAACAATCGATTGAATAGCTCGTTTATTGATTTTCAGATCATTCATTGCTCGCATCCAATTTTAATTTGTGCTTTCTACAGGAAGGTATTTTTGTGGTATTTTATCGTCTTCGTTTTCATTCTTGTAGTACATATTTAGTACATACCATCGATTTCCATCATTATACAACTGGATGCTCGCCGTGCCTATTTTAAATGGTTCAGAGTCATTAGGCCCTGAGAATGAACCATAAGTACTAAAGACCTGGGCCATGTTACCAAAAACTTCCGTTTCGTGGATCAAGTCCTTCTCATAAAGGTCAATGCCCTTGAAATAATCTCGGTAAGTATCAATGTATTCGTCGACACTTAAGAATTTGACCTCGTATTCTCCTTTGTCATTGGCGAAATTAGATATGATTCTTGCCTTGGGATGAAAAATTGTTTTGTGTAGCTTCCAATTTCGGTCTTCCCCTTTTTTACCCGAGATCACCTGGTAAACGGCGGATACTATACTGTCAATCGAACTTACCTTTTCAGAAAAATCTTCATTTTGTGAATTAGCGATAATAGAGTAAAAAAACAGCATCAAACAAGCAGTTACTTTCATGAGTATTCATTTTTTCTAAAAGGATAGTTAAAACTAAAGAAAAATTGTTAGCTGCCAAAATCTCAGTGTTGAGACTCAATGATAGCAGTTTCACCTCATATTCGCCATGGCGAACAGCCAGAAATTTTCATCTTCACGTAGTTCTAAATTGTTCAGTGGCAGAACAAGCAGTCCTTTTCAAGTTTACCACCCTCCTTTTCTTTTTTTTTCATCAAAACTACAACATTCAAGATCGGAGACGTCATAAAGCCGTTTGGCCGCGCCTGCGCTATTTTTACGTCTCTTTCGACCGGAATGTGGTCCTGGGTTGGACATTAAAAGCTTGAATACTGGCTGGAAAAAAATCTCTGTTCAATCAAAATACAGCGTCATGAAAACTCTCGTCAATGAATTCACCATCCACTACAATGGGAAATTAAAAATTGGTCAATCCCCAAAAATTAACTCCTCAAATCATGCCTATGAAATCCTCTTCTCCATATGGAACTTGTTTTAAGCTGGATCAACAAATCTCTTGATTGACTGTAAACGCATTGCATTTTCGGTTTCCTTTTCTACTGAAATTCCATTGACGTTGGCCTGCTAATACCGGCATTATGAATAAGGATGTCAATACCGCCCATGCTTTTAACGGCTTCAGCCACCATCTTCTCAATGCTTTTACAGGCCCCAATGTCGCAATACAGAACAACAGAACCCGGTGTTTCCCGAGAAAGATCTTTCAGTGAGTCCCTGTTAATGTCGCAAATACAGATTTTATCTATTTCCTCCGCAAAAGGTTTGGCGATTTCCTTGCCTATACCAGAAGCACCGGCAGTAACTAAAATACGTCTATATTTAATGGTTTTAGGTTTAGGAGGTACAAAAACTAGCAGTAAGATGTAAAATATAATTTGAATAATGTAAGCCTACTTTATTCGTTTTGAATCTTTAATGCAAATGGTTTTCCTACACTGGCAGAACTAATTCGCTAAAGAAAATTTATTAATACAGCTGACTTCTCAGGCGGCTCAGGGTTTCACGGGTTACTCCAATATAAGAAGCGATCATGTGCTGGGGAACCCGCTGACTGATATCGGGAAAATGCTCAAGTAGCTTAAGATAGCGCTCCTCAGCAGTGGTACTCATCGTTCCCATTAATCTTCTTTGGGTAGCAATAAGATTGTTTTGAATTAGAATTCTGAAGTAGCGCTCAAAGGCCGGAACTTCCTTTAACAGCAGGTCCCAGGAATCTTTGGTGATAAGCAGGAGTTCACTATCCTCCAGCGCTTCAATATTATAATCTGAAGCTTCACCGGTAAGAAAGCTGTAAAGATCGGCCACCCACCAGCCCTGCATTGCAAATTGCAGGATGTGCTCGTTCCCCTTGTCATCTACCGTAAAGCTACGTAGTAGACCTTTTTCTACAAAGGTGGTATAAATACACGGCTCTCCATCTTCCAGCAGAAAGCGTTTCTTGCGCAGTTTCTTTGGAATAAACAGGGTTTTCGCATATTCAAATTCTTCATCGGTGATGCTGATGGTTTCTTTTACCTTTTTATGAAGAAAATCGTACATATTGAGCTAAATCAAAGGAGCTTTAAATCCTGTTTTTCCAATTGGTGTATAAAAGTAGAAAAATATGAGGAAAAATAACATTATAATATCCTGCATCCCATCTCTGCCCGGACGGATTTACAAATGGAGCTATGGTCTTTAAACGCATCAGAAATTTTCATATTTTGATAATTTCGCTAGTTCACTTTTTGTTTTTCTGAAATGGGATATTTTCCATTCTAATGGATTCATTCCAATACTTGGAAAATTCTTTCTATTTTTACCTTTTCTGAAGTCCCAGTATGAAAGATCAGTTATTTGCGGTTATTGATGTGGAAACCACTGGGGGAGGGATCAACGGAAATCGGCTTACCGAGATCTGTATCGTTCTCCTGAAGGATTCGGTGATCATTGATAAGTTCACGAGCCTTATCAATCCTGAAAAGGAGATCCCGCGGCAGATCACGGCGCTAACGGGCATCGATAATGCGATGGTGGAAGATGCTCCCAAATTTCATGAAGTTGCGGGAAAGATCGAAGAGCTCACCCGTGACGCCATATTTGTGGCTCATAATGTGAATTTCGATTATAATGTGCTGCGGAATGAATTCCGTGAGCTCGGCTATGAGTACAATCGAAAGAAACTTTGCACCGTGCGCCTCTCCCGAAAACTCATCCCCGGCCTGTTCTCCTACAGCCTGGGCAGGTTGTGCGATTCCATTAACATTCCTATTTCCAATCGTCACCGCGCCGAAGGAGATACCGATGCTACAGTGATCCTGTTCCAGCGCCTGCTGTCGCTGGACGATGATTTTAAAGTGATCAATTCTTTTCTCCACGTACGTTCCCGTCAGGCCACTTTGCCGCCACACATCGAAGCCGAACAGATCCAAGAACTTCCGGAAAGTCCCGGAATTTATCTTTTCAAAGACCGTCAGCATAAGGTGATCTATGCCGGCAAGGCGATCAACATCAAAAAAAGGGTAGTTTCTCATTTCTATGACCGAATGAGTAAAGAGTATAATTTGGGGCAGCAAACTTATCACATAGACCACGAAACAACGGGCAACGAGCTAATCGCCCTCTTGCTGGAAGCCGAATGTATCAGGAAATATTATCCAAAGTTCAACCGTGCACAAAAGAGGCCGGGGCCGGTGTACCAGATAGTGAGCTATACTAATCAGCGTGGTATCCTGCAACTGGCCCTGGAGAAAACGACCAAAAAAAGAGAGTCTATCGGCACTTTTTACAGCAGAACACTGGCCCAGGAAAAACTGGAGTATTTGTGCCGGGAATTCAAACTATGTCCTAAATACTGCAGCCTCCAAAGTAATGTAGAGGAGTGCTCCCATTATTCCATTGTGAGTTGTGAGGGCATTTGCTCGGGAAAAGAACCTGTTCATGCCTACAATAAAAAAGTAAAAGCTGCGATTGCTTCGCTTGTCGAGGAATCATCCACCTTTGTGATCAGGGAAAAGGGGAGACACTTTGAGGAAGAAGCTTTTGTTCTGGTAAAATCCGGCCAATACCAGGGTTTTGGGTTTATTGATACAGATGCGCAGGTAAGTAGGATTGATGATTATGAACCTTTTCTAAAGCGTCAACCTGCAACTTATTACACGCATAAGATCCTGAGCAATTATTTGCGAAAGCAGGGAAAACCGAAAGTGATCTTTTTTGAGGAAGAGCCTGAAGTGCCGCAGCAGGTAAATACAGCAAGAGCTGAAATGAATGCAGCGATCCTGGCATCACATGGAACTTTATCATTGTTCAGTTAATTTAATTCACTAATCTACCAATTAACCAATTTCAATTTGAAGATTTTCTATTATCCAACAATCCAACAATCCAACAATCCAACAATCCAATTAACTATTTAACAAATCCCCAATTCTAACGAAGAGATTTCGGAACAAATTGAAGATGAATTTCCAAAGCAAGGTATGAGAATCAGTCTCTTTAAAGGGTTCCATTGTAAGAAAATACTTTCGATTTATTTGCTCCTACACTCTTTTTTATCTCAAATAAAAAGCCACAGAATTAGATTTTCTGTGGCTATTTCTAATTATAAAAATATCTTGTATTGTCCTTATAGCGTAGCCCAACAGGATTTTGTATGGAAGATAATATAGAATTTTCCATCTTTATTGGTATCACCCGAATTGACAAATTTTCCGGGAGCCGGTCTTTTTACGGGCAGGGTTTCTCCAACATAGACATGTATGTCATTGCTTATAGACGTGTAGAACCAGGTAGGAATTGCAGTAACAATTCCATTAGCATCTACAGAGACAGTAACTGTACCTATTTGGAAACCCTTATCCAGATCATTCAAACCTGCGCCTGCCCAAATTTCAAAAACTTCTGAAGATCCAAATACGGCTGTATCATAATATTGATACCAACCCCAGTTTACATTAGATTTTTCATGGTAATAACTATTTAAAGTAGTTTCCGGATTGCTTAGCATATAGGCAGAGTCGCAAACTACAACTTCATCATCTAAAGCACATTCCCCATATTTAAAATACCACCATAGTTCGTGGTGATCATTGCCTCCTAAAATATCTCCTGCATAATGCTGGGTATCGGGACCGCCGGCAGTAAAAATTGCCCATGGTGCTATATAAATACAACTCTCAGGAAAATCAGATAAGGGAAATTCATAAATATATTCAGAAACACCTCCCTGGTTTTCGAAGCTGCCCATTTTTCCTGGAGGTAAATTTCCTCCATTAGTGTCAAGAAAATCTGCTGGATTTGCAACGATGTCAAGTCGGGAATTGATTAATTTGTGACCTTGATTGGCCACGAATTTTACATATAATGTTTCAGCATCATTATATACGGTCACATAACCTGCTGGTCCAAATGATTGGGTGACAGGGTCATTAACAACACTTAAATTAAAAACAGAAAGAGCGTCATTAGTCTGTTTTTCTTCATGGTCAACACTACAGGATGTTATTCCGAGTAAAACCAAACTCAGGTAAAATAAATTTTTCATAATTAAGGAAATTAGGTTAATAAATATCCAAAATTAGGCTTTTTTAATGTCTGTAAAACACTGGTTTTCAGTAATTAGACGTAAAAAATAAATAATCGACAGGAATCATTTTTTATAGCTGCAAGAGATAAATATTTCTTCAAAATTGTAAGAATTTGAACCGGGTTTCTATTTGTTAATATTTATCAAAAAAAGTAGTTAAATTTTGTCTGGTGCTTATATCAAGATTTGCAGATTTTCTTTTTTCCAGTCATCCAGTAATCCAGTCATCCAGTAATTCAGTAATCCAGTAATCCAGTGATCCAACAATCCAATCCTCAATTAACCAATTCACCAATCACCGAGCCCTAATCACTATTTCCCAACATACACCACCTTTTTATTCAAAAACTCCATCATCCCGTCTTTAGCGAGTTCCCGACCGTAACCGGAACGTTTGGTGCCTCCAAATGGTAGTCTGGGATCTGATTTTACGAGTTCATTAATGAAATAAGCACCGTCACTTACGCGGTGGGCATATTCTACAGCTTTGGCAGTATCTTTCGTAAAAACTGTAGTCCCGAGTCCATATTTGGATCTTTCAGAAAGCTCAAAGGCCTCCTCTATATCTTTTGCTTTGATTATCGCCGCCAAAGGTCCGAAGGTTTCATCATCGAAGGCTGGCATTCCGGGCTTTACGTTGGCAAGTAATGTAGGCTGGTGAAAACAATTTTCCTGTTCTCCGCCAAGCAGAAGTTCCGCGCCTTGTGCGATAGATTGTTTTATTTGGCGATTAAGCTGATCGGCCAGATCTTTCCGGGCCAGCGTGCCCACCTGTGTCCCATCATCCATAGGATCTCCACTTTTAAGCTCGCTTACCGCCTGGGTAAATTTAGAAACAAACTCGTCATAGATGCCTTCCAGAATGATGAAGCGTTTGGCAGCTATGCAACTTTGTCCGCAGTTAAGCATCCGGGCCGAAACCGCCGTTTTTACTGCCTGATCAATATCGGC
Source organism: Christiangramia fulva (assembly GCF_003024155.1). Taxonomy (NCBI): domain Bacteria; kingdom Pseudomonadati; phylum Bacteroidota; class Flavobacteriia; order Flavobacteriales; family Flavobacteriaceae; genus Christiangramia; species Christiangramia fulva. The sequence continues at coordinate 3,770,793 of NZ_CP028136.1, read as the reverse complement.
TTCTTCCCAAACGATAAAAGAATTATTCCCACCCAGTTCCATCAGACTTTTCTTCAGGTATTTTCCTGCAAGCTGTGCCACTGCTGAACCTGCCTTCTCGCTGCCGGTAAGCGTTACGGCTTTTACCGCGTCGTGGGCTATTATTTTTTCGGTTTGGTCCTGATGAACAATAATATTCTGAAAAACTCCTTTTGGATATCCTGCTTTCAGGAACACCTCTTCCATCATTTGAGCGCAGCCAAAAACATTCGGAGCGTGTTTCAATAAACCGGTGTTTCCGGCAGTAAGAGTAGGTGCCGCAAACCGGAAAACCTGCCAGAAAGGAAAATTCCACGGCATAATGGCAAAAACGGCTCCCATAGGGTCGTGTCTTACAAAACTCCGTTTGGCATCGGTAGCTATCTCTTCAATTTTTAAAAAATCTTCTGTATTTTCCGCATAATGATCACATACCCAGGCGCATTTATTTACTTCGGCGCGTGATTCTGAAATGGGTTTACCCATTTCCATAGTGATCATCCGGGCATAATCTTCCTGATCATCCCGCAGCAATTGTCCTACTTTTTTGATCAGATCGGTGCGATGGGAAAGCGGTTTTTGGCTCCAGCTTTCAAAAGCAGTGGTAGCGCGCTCCAGGATGGCATCAAGTTCTTCTGAAGTATGCGCGGTATATTCTCCTACCTGCTTGCCGTTATACGGATTCACGCTTTTAAATTTCATAATTGTTTCTATTGAATAAATGATGTTTATTTTTTGTCTTTTTCAGCAGACCGATTTTTTGGCTTGCTCCAGAATCCGGCGAAGCTACTCCAGGAAATCACTCCAGGTTTCAGGATCTTCCGGCGCAGCTTTTCCAGCTGTGACTTATCTAAATCTGGATTTTCTTTAGCCACCGCATGCACAAGGCTTTCAGCGAGGTTTTCTTTCCAGTCTTCAGGAGGATATTTTTCGGAGGATGTTTTTCCTGTTCCCGGTTCTTCCCAGGATGAAACTATCTGTTCTTCTTTACTAAAATCGATTTTGGTGTAAGCCTCGCTGAAATTTTCAAAGGTTTGTACCAGTTTTTCGCCGGGCCAGTGCAATTCTGCTATTCCTTTTTCCGGACGGTAAACCGCCGTATAGAGTGTCCCAAATCCTTCAGAAAATCGAGTGTTATAAAGCGGTGGCTCGAGAAAGGCCTGTAAAATTCCCTCGGGATCCATTTTATTGATTTGCAGGGTTTTTTCCAGGGAAGCCGATCGTTTTAAGGTTTGATTATGCAGCGCATTTTCAGGCCAGTGTATAGTCTCCTGGTGGTTGGTTGCAAAATTAGCTTCAGTGACAATAGCTGGCTTATCGGGTACCAGGCGTACTGTTTTATGGTTTCCGCTTTTATCTACCACGGTTACATTATAAGCCATATGCGACGGAATCCTTTTTAAAGCTACAACCGCTTCTTTTGTGGTACTGCAGAATTCAAGAATATAGCGGAGGATAAACGGAATACCGAACCCATATCCCACCTTTTTCCGACCTCCAAAAGAAAGGGAGATCGCCAGGCCGTCTTCGTTTATTCCATCCAGAGCGCCTATAAGGCAATCACCGGTCGCAATAACCTTTTTTCCGTTCCACGAGCTCAGGAGCTGTGTGCCCTCTAAAAGATGGGGATGGTAATCGTAATTACGAATTAGCCGTACTTCCTTTCCCTTATGAACCGCCTGGGCACATCCAAAAACGTAAGCCGGTGGCTGAAAACCAGTAAGGAATACTGCCGCTTTGCGATCTGCCTTTACCAGTTTACACAAATGCCTGTGGAGAGGAAGCATTTCAGGCATATATTTTTTTAGCGCTGCTTTTGAGGCTTTTAGCGTGGGTAGTTTGTAATCTTTTTTTGATTCCAGCCAGTTTTGATAGGCCGGCCAATGTGTATTATATAATTTTTGCCATTTCTCTCCCGGTTTCCCGATTTCTGAAATCGCATAAAAATGAAGTTGCATATTGCAGGGCAGATTACAATTTATTCAGGATTAAGAAAAAAGTTCCCGAACAAATATGAGGAAATTCATGGTATTGCCCGGAAACTATTGTGTTATTTAGTTAAAGTACCGCTTAATTTCGGCTTCTTTTTATCTTCAACCATCTCTGATTTATACTGGTTTCTTATCGCCTTTATCCAGTGTTTCGCACGGTGGTTGAGTTGAAAATCATCGGTCATCATGCGGCCCCGGGTAACAAGAATTCCCATATCGGCTCCTTCATAAAGATAATCTCCCTTTTTGGTAATTCTCAGGAAGAAAGCCTCGTTCTCATTTTCAACGGCCCTTCTGTGTGTATCCATACGGTCAAACTGAATATGGCCGGTGTCGTACATTCTGTAAATACCCGATTTTGGGGCTTCGGTCACATATTCTATGGTGTCTTCGGTACGTTTGATGATAAGCTGACTCCAGCTATCAATATTTTCCTGCCTTGACCAACGATCATTAATAGCTTCCACATCTAAATCATATTCAATATCCATCCATTCCAGGATATGGAAAATAAATAGCGGAGCGTCGGCAAGCGCAAAAACTGCGTGATTGGTGATGGAACTCGCACCGGTAACACGGGGATTGAGCTCTCCAAGATAAATTTCACCATTGTCCTGATCGATAAGGAAATCAAGTTCAAAATAACCTTTATAGCCTTCTTTTCTTAACTGATTACCGAAAAGCTGCGTGTATTCAACCGCTTTTTTTCTTAATTCGGGTGTAAAAGCATTAGGATAAATTTCATTACCACACCAGCCGCCTTCATAGGGAGTAAGGTTTGAAAATCCTACAAGCTCGGTCATTAGCGGAGCAACTATAGTCCCATGCCTGGTAACACAAGCCTCAATAGCCGATCCCCTGCAACGTATACGTTTCATGATCTTAACTTCCTTCTCCTCGATGATCTCAGCTTCGTGCTTTTTGAACTGCTCTTCATTGGAAATAAAAAAGGTGGTATGGCCCGAATCTCCAAAGGGAGTCTGAATTACGAGTTCACTACCCAGCTTTTTAGCCTTTTTTGTAAGATCTTTATAATCCTTTACCTGCGATAGCACATAAGGAACACAGGGAACTCCTGCTTTTTCGGCGATCCTGTTGGTGTTCACCTTATTGTCCATAGAAGTCCGCATCTCGGCTTTCGGGAACATGATTTCAAGACCCAGTTTTTCAGCAAGCTCTTCGGTTTTTTCATTGAACATTAAGAACATGGCTTTACCGGCACGACCGTCTACAGATCTTGCTTTTATATAATCCTGTACTTCGGGATGGGAAAGCAGGTAATTGTTGATGTCTTCAATTCCTTCAAAATCATCATGCGGAATTTCGTTTTGCGGAGAAAACACATTTGGATGTAAGCCGTCAAAACATTCAATATGGCAGATGAATTTGAAACCTTTTATCCACTCGTCTGCACCCAGAAGATTGAAATTCGTGGCGCTTATAAAATAAAGAGGTTCTTCATTCTTATGAAATGATCTTCGGATATCTGAAACACCGTTTAACTGGGTTTTTTTAGTGCGTTTTGTTTCCGGTTTTGCAGAAGCTGTCGTTTTTTTAGCACTGCTTTTTGCCGAAGCAGAAGTTGTTTTCTTTCCTTTTGCCTGCGTTTTTGTTGCAGGAACCCTGGTTTTTGAAACCGCAGGCGTCTTCTTTTTATTCGTGGCTTCTTTTGAGTTAGAAGTTGTTTTCTTTTTTGTAGCCATAATGTTTTTATTTAGTGATTAGTTTTTTATTAGTATTGTTTTTAGATCCCATAGAAGTTATGGTTTTCTGCCTGTTCAGTACGCTGTCTTTAAAAAGCCGAAGTCCCAGGTCGGCACGGTAGCCATGGATTTCAGAGACGTCCAGTGCCAGTAGGAAACTTACGATCTCTTCACTCACAACCTGGCCGGGAACAAGCACCGGGAAACCGGGCGGATAGGGAATAATGAACGACGAGGCCACCAGTATTCTTCCTTCTTTAATGGCAGGAAGGCAATCCTTAATTGGCATGTATTCATAATTATCTTCGTTATATGCCAAAAAGAAGGCTTCCCGTATATTTCCTCCGGGTACACCGGGTACTGCCTGAAACGAATGATGGAAATAACTGAAATCAGGTAATGGCGGGAAATCTTTGGTTAGCGATTGTATTTTGTCCTTGCGTATTTTTGCTTCTTTGGCGCTGAGTGAAATAAATTCTTTATCCAGCTCATCGGCAATTTTTAGCAAGGCATTGGTAAGGTAGGTAACACTACCGCGGGTGGTCCCAATATTCGTCATAAAAAGCACCGTATTTCTTGATGTTTTATTGATCTGAATATTAAATTTATCCATCAGGTATTTGTTCTTGAAAGTATCTCCATCAACGCCCGTACGGCCAATGTGGAGCGTGATCTTTGTGGGGTCGAGAACAAATTCATCATTTGCCCATGCATTTTCCATACGATTCCAGCCATCTTTCTGACTGTAATATTCAGAAAGTCCCGATTCCCGGTATTCCTTCGGAATGAAATCGCTAACCGTAAGCACATCAAAGTATTTGTTCAAACGTGGGTGGTTATTGACCTTGGCCCGTAATACCATCGCCATTTCAATACTTTTTTCTACCAGTTCATAGCCCTCAAACTGTACCTGCCGGCGTCCGGCATCTAATGAAGCAAGCATCTGATAATTGGGAGAGGTAGAAGTATGCGTCATATAGGCTTCCATAAAAGTGTTCTCGCTTTTTCGGCGAAAATCCTCATCCCATATATGGATCATGGAACCCTGCCGGAAACTGCTTAAAGTTTTATGTGTACTCTGAGTTGAATAGACGCGGATCCTCACTTTATCAGGGTCAGGCAACTTCGGAATTTCATCTTTTTTAAGACTTTTTATATGGGCCTTATATTCTTCGCGATAGCTGTTGCTATTGTACTTTTCGTGCAGTTTTTTCGCGGTAAACATTCCGGTTCGCTGCTTATAATTATAGGTAAATCCGGCGAAGGCAAACCAGGCTTCATCCCATAGAAAGACCATATCTGGTTTAATGGCAAGTACTTCTTCCATTACCTTTTCCACGTTATAGACCAAACCGTCGAAGGTGCAATTGGTTAGAAGCAGCATTTTTGCCAGATCCAGTCTTCCTGCTTTTTTGAGTTTCAGGAGTTTCTCCTTTATTTGTTCCAGGGGCACAGCGCCGTACATGGAATATTCCTCAATAGGGTAGGAGTCCAGGTAAACCGGGTAAGCTCCGGCAAGCACAAGACCGTAATGATGTGATTTATGACAATCTCTGTCGATCAGTACAACATCGCCTGGCCGGATCATCGCCTGTACCACAATCTTGTTGGCCGTGGAAGTACCATTAGTAACAAAAAAAGTATTGAGTGACCCATAGGTATCTGAAGCCATTTTTTGCGCTTTTTTCAGTGATCCCTTGGGTTGCAGCAGCGAATCTAAACCGCCGGTTGTCGAAGAGGTTTCGGCAAGGAACATATTGCGTCCATAGAAATTTCCAAAGTCATTGATCCACCTGGATTTGAAAACCGAATTTCCTCTGGAAATAGGCATCGCGTGAAAGATACCGGTTGGCTTTTTACTGTATTCTTTTAAAGCGGAAAAGAACGGTGTTTCATAGCGTTCGCTAATTCCTCTTAAAACTGAAAGGTGTAGTTCCTGAAGGTCTTCCACACGATAAAAGATACGCCTGAAGCTTTTGAGGGTGCTGTCTTTTAAATTATTAAGTGCTGTATCGGTAACGTAATAGGTGTCTATTTCCGGTCGGAATTTTTTGATAATTTTTCCAAGGATAGGACCGAGTTCGGTTTCGGGATATGAAGAAAAATCAAGATTCAGCGCGTTTTGAATAAATGGTTTTATAAGAGAGGTAATATTTTTAGACCTGTATGGTGGAGCATAACGTACGACCACCGCCTGAATATTGTAATTAAAGAGCAGAGCGATCATAGCATCTTCAAAAGAACGCTGTACCACAATACCATAACTAAACTGCTCATTGGAACCCCGAAGATCCTTGAGGTCATGCCTCAATTTTGTTTCTTCTTTCGCTGAAATATCTTCTACAAAAAGGACTTCAAAATAGTTTTTTCGAACACCCTGCTGCAGTTCCCCGTTTTCGGATTCCATACCGGGTTCCTCATCTTCGGTAAAATCAGGACTATTTCGGTACCCATCACTCACCAGTAATCTTGTAATTTCAGCAACCTGATGCGAAAGAGCGGTAAATTCCTTTCGGTTTAGCATTTCACTTAAGCCATTGATCTTTGCCAGGCCCGGAAAAGCAAAATAGCACTCAATACCCATGCAGTCTTCCAGTAATTTTAAAACCTGTTGACGGTGGGTTTTATAATCATCAGATTGTCGCTCGGAATTTGCCAGTTTCGCAGTCTCCCTCTTCAGACTGTTCCATTGATCAATACGCAACTGCCCAATATTATAGTAATGTGAACTGATATTTTTCTTCTCTATCATAAATTAATTTTTTGAATGCAGGGCTAATTTGTTTCCTTCAGAATCGATAAAAATCGCGAAGTAGCCTGATTCTTTATTGATCAGGGTTTTGGACATTACAATCCTTCCGCCGGCCTCTTCTACTTTCTGAAGAATGGCATTGAGATCATTACCTGCATTGAGGTAGATCAGTGGTCCTGAATCGCTGGGTGTGGAACCTGGGCCGGCCACTATTGCACCACCAATACCATTTTTAGCGGGAAAGAAAGCCATGGCGTAATTGCCATTTACATTTTTTTCCATTTCAAACCCGTAAATATGATTGTAGAAATCTACGGCCTGCTGAAAGTTTACCGCAGGTATTTCAAACCAACTCACGTAATTTTTGATTGGTTTTTCTTCCTTTTTATTTTTTGATGGTACTCCACCCATATTTAGTTGTTTTTATTATAATTCTCCAAATCCCTTATAGCCGGTAGGTCCTGATGGCGGTTCATATTCATTTTCCTTCATTTTCAATTTTGCCAAAGCCTCCATTTTCGTCGGTTTTATTAGTGGCCCCAGCGAATTGAGATAGGGCAGATGTGCTCCCGGCTGGTAAATATTAAACTGCCCAATGTGATCGCGAAAGCTCTTCAGCGGTTGGCCGAGCCGTAGAACTCCATATTCGCGACTTCGCCGAACTCGTTCAATATTAAGCTCTAACGGAAATATCTCTTCGTTTCCTTCAGCCTGGTAAATAACTCTTCCGTCAGGTCCGCATACGATAGATTTACCATTACCCCCAGATTCGAGCCCGTTGACATCAAAAAGATAGCATTGGTTGACCGCAGCCATGGCACGGACGATGGAGAGTTCAATATCCCGATCTATAGTTCCGGTCATGGTGGGATGCAGAATAACTTCGGCACCCATAACCGCCAGGGTACGTATGGTTTCCGGGAACCACATATCGTAACAGATAGAAAGTCCGAATTTCGCTACTCCGGGAACATCAAAAACGCAGTAATGCGATCCCGGGGTCACTCCGACTTCATAAGGATAGAACGGGAACATTTTCCTGTATCGGGTAACTACCTCTCCATCCGGATTGATAACGGTAGCCGTATTATAAATTTTATCATCATGTTTTTCGAAAATCGAACCGGGCAGCAACCAGATATTATGCTTTTTTGCCAAAGCCTGCATCTGGTGTTCAAAATCGCCAGGTATATGAGTAGCGGTATGAGTTAAGGGGCCGTAGCCACATAATTCACTGAAAACAACCATTTCTACCCAGGGATAGAGGTTCATGGTAATATCCAGTTTTAGCTTCATCATCTCTACATTTGGAGTGACCGCCGAAACTTTCATTTGTATTCCTGCTATTGCAAATGGTCTCATTAAAGGGGTGGATTATTTTATAATTATTCTTTTTTTTAAGCTTAGGCGTACCTTACTTTTTAGCAATTCAACATGTAGGTGCTAACTATACTTTCTAATTTGACTCTCAAGAATATCAAGTCCCTGTTCCAACTGTTCATCGGTAATTACCAGAGGTGAAAGTATCCTTACCACATTCTTGAAAGTCCCGGCGCTTAAAAGGATCAATCCTTCTTCGGCACAGCCTTTCACGATCTTATCGCAAAGTTCAGAATCGGGATTGGCGGGATCATTGTCTTTTACAAACTCAATTCCTATCATAGCGCCTATACCGCGCACATCTCCTATGGCGGAAACTTCAGATTGAATTTTTTCCATGCGTTGTTTAATGATCTTTCCTATATGCAGGGCGCGCTGGTTAAGGTTTTTGTCCTTCATATACTGAATGGTAGCCGAAGCTGCAGCACAACAAATAGGGCTACCAATGTAGGTGCCTCCGATTGTTCCCGGAGCGGCCGCATCCATAATATCGGCACGACCTACAACCGCAGCTATAGGCAAACCTGAACCCATTGATTTCGCATAGGTGCTCAGGTCGGGCTGAACACCGTAATGTTGCCAGCTTGCCCAGTGACCGGTTCGGCAAAAACCACTTTGGATCTCATCCATTATAAGCAGAACTCCATGTTCATCACAAAATTTACGGAGTCCTTCAAGGTATTTTTTAGGAACGGGATTAAAACCACCTTCCCCCTGGATGGGTTCAATGATTATGGCGGCTACACTGTTGACATCAACCATACTATGCGCACTGTCACTCAGTCGCTGGAGCTCTGTTTCTACAAATTCATCCATATCACGTGTTCCGTGGTATTTATAGAAATTAGGAAATGGGATACGGTAAACTTCGGGTGCGAAGGGTCCGGAAAAAAACTTGTAATTGACCTTACTGGTGAGGGTCATAGCCATAAGGGTACGCCCGTGGTAGGCATCGGTAAAACACAGCACAGCAGGTCTTTTTGTGGCCTGTCTTGCTATTTTTACAGCATTCTCTACGGCTTCAGCTCCGGTACTGATAAGCATGGCTTTTGTCTTTTCCCCATGAGGCAAAATTTCAGCCAGCTCTTCACATAGCTGAATATAAGGTTCATAGGTCACCACATTAAAACTGGTATGGATATACTTTCCGGCCTGTTCGCGAATCGCTTCTACAACGGGTTCGGGACAATGCCCCGCATTGACCACACCTATGCCACCGGCAAAATCTATGAGTTCCCGGCCGTCCATATCGGTAATGATGGCTCCTTTTGCTTCCTGTACCGTTGCGGTGTTATAGACACCTACACCATTGGCCACTATATTTTTTCTCCTTTCCAGGAGATTTTGGGATTTTGTTTGTTCTTCAATCATATAAACTATGGGTTGGGTAAATTAATCAGCCGCACCAACAGATTGGAATTTTTTAATTTTCGAAAGATTTTATTGAGATTTTTTTTATTCAGATGCGACATCTGTGTTAATATACAATCTTTTTAATCAAAATTTTGCGAATGTTATCTTAAAACTTTTTTGGCTACTCAGTGAAGGAGTGAAGGAGTGATGGAGTGAAGAAGTGAAGAAGTGATGTTGGGATGTTGTGAAGTATTGAAGTTGTGTGAAGCAGTCCCCTCGTCTCCCAGTCCCCACGTCCCCAAGTCCCCTGGTCTCCAATTCACCCATCCCCAATTAATTACAAAACCCACTATTTAATCTCATTTAAAGTAATAACTTTGTATTTACAAAAATAAATATTATGGAAGCTTCGATTATACAAATTGGAAATTCTAAAGGACTTCGTTTGAGCAAAACAATCCTTGAAAAATATCAAATAAAAGATAAAGTGGAACTTATTTTAGAAAAAGACGAAATTATACTTCGTCCAATTGATTCGCCCCGAAAAAATTGGGAAGAAAAATTCCGGGAAATGGCCGAAAATGAAGATGACCAACTTTTAATGAATGATGTCTTTGATGATGAAAATTTCGATGAATGGAATTAAATCAATACGATATTGTGCTTGTGAACCTGGATCCGACAATTGGCAGCGAGATCAAAAAAACAAGGCCTTGCGTGATCATTTCTCCAGATGAAATGAATAAATATTTAAGGACCATTGTTATTGCTCCTATGACAACAAAAATTAAAGAATATCCCACGCGGGTTCCTGTAAAATCTAATGAGAAAAAAGGAATGATCGCCATTGGCCAGATTCGGACAATTGATAAACAAAGAATAATCAAAGTCTTTGAACATCTTTCCGCCTCTGAAATTAAAAGATGTAAAAAAGTGCTTAAGGAAACTTTTGTTGATTGAAGAAGTGAAGCTGTGATGCTGTGAAGCAGTCCCCTTGTCTCCCAGTCCCCAAGTCCCTAAGTCCCCACGTCCCAAAGGTCTCTAATTCTTCCAGTTCAAACCAGGAGATCCTGAAACAAGTTCAGGATGACGTGGTAATTGATAATGAAGAAGTGAAGTTGTGATGTTGTGATGCTGTGATGCTGTGATGCAGTCCCCAAGTCTCCCAGTCCCCTCGTCTCCCAATCCCCACGTTTCCCAATCCCCACGTTTCCCAGTCCCCACTTCTCCAAGTCCCAAATCTCCAATTCACCAATCTCCATCCTACAGTAACAGCAAAGGTGCAATCAGGCCAATGCGTACTTCATTTTTGTTATAACTGGAAGCGTTCAGGTTGTCAATGGCATAATTGGAATAATCATAATAGCGGCCGATATAAGCCAGAAAAAATCGAAGATCAATTTTTTCAAACGGACTGTAATATACGGTTGGGATCATGCCGTAGCTCGTTCTAATGTGGTCATTGCTGGTGGTGGAATTTCCGTAAGCGGTGCTGGTCATGAGGGTGAGCAGGCCTTTGAACTTCGGACTGAAACGGTATTCTGCTCTTAACCAGTTTTCGATATAGGTAACATTCTCAGCGATCTGGTCGTTTCCAAAAATATTTGTTACGATCCCTTTGGTATCAACTTGTTCATAGCTGTAATCAAAGTCATACATCAAGGTGAGATTACGGTTCTGGTACTTGTGGCCCAGTGTGAAAAAGTAAGTTCCTCTTTTTCTTACCTGGTTGGAGTAACTAAGGCTGTAATTTGTTTCTAACTTTCCGTCTAAAAAGCTGCCGCGCCAGTTTCCTACCACCGCGACCGGCCAGTCGGGTTCCTGGATGTCTTCTGCCACCACGTCTCCGTAAATATCGGAGTAGAGCATGGTACGGGAATTTAATACCTGCAGGCCAAATTGATGATCTTCAAATGCCTGAAATGTAATTCCCGCTCCCGTTACATACGCCAGCACGTTATTGTGGATATCATTGTATTCCAGGACGAACATTGGGCTGAATTCATATTCATATCCGCCGAAAAACGCGCTCATTTTTCCCAATAAAAGGTCCACTTTTAGGCTCAGGTCCAGGTCGAGGTATGCCAGTTCTATATTGCTGCCAAGCTGATCCAGTGTTTGCACGGCACCACCTTTGTTAAAGCGGTTTCTAAAATGAAAGTCAAGCCGGTCATGCAGTTTTGCGGCAAATCCCATGGCCGTATATCCGTTTTCAAATTGAATTCCGTTGTAGTAGTGATCGCCGCCCCTAAAGGTATATGCCTGGAATTCCATGCGCATATCAAAGGTGATATTTATATTTTTCAGAAGTTCGATTTTTGAAGTGGGGATAAGTGGTTCAGAAAGGCTGTCTCTTACCTGGGAAATCATAAGAAATGGGGTTAAAAGAAGAACGCTGATCAAAAATGATTTTAATGATTTTCTCATGATAATGCCGGGCTTTAACTCCAGTTTTTTCTGTTTACTGAAGCATTTTTCAATATTTTCTAAGATCTTCATCCTAATTAGCCGAAAAAGTCTTACAAACAGAACCTGGAAAACCAGGGGCACCGGTGAAGGTCAGCAGATCTATCAGCTAATTTTTCCTTTTCCAGCTTAAGTTAGCTATTTTTTTTAAAATCGGATTTTTAGAAAATATCCCAGGGTTTGCGAATAATACTTATTCTACCGGTTTTCTTTTTAGGTTCCTGTGAGAAATAATTATTAGAATGGAAATGACAATTACCGAAACAATTGAAGAATTCAGTGTTCCCAGGTCCAGACCGCCTTTGGCAACGGGTTTGGTTAAAAAATCCCCAAAAGTTGCTCCAAAAGGCCTCGTGAATATAAAGGCGATCCAAAACAAGATCACCTCGTTGATTTTTGTGAAGTAATGTAATAGCACCACGATAAGGATTATTCCGGCAGTGACCATGGCACCGTATATATAGCTTAAGCCCACCACGTCACTTAAATAATCACCAAAAGCGGTTCCCAGACTATTTGAAAATAAGATGGCGATCCAGTAATAAATTTCTTTGTCCCTTTCAAAAATAGGATAAACACTTAAGGATCCGAACCTCTTTTTCCAGAGAACCAGGCTTAGAATTAAACCCGAAAATAAGACCAGACTGCCTAAAGTATATCCCAAATGCAGACTCCTGTCAAGAAAATCGGATATTTCAGTACCTAATGTAGTTGTTGCAATAATTACCAGCCAGTAGAAAACCGGGATGTATCTTTTAGCTGTTAACTGAATGGAAAGTACCACCAAAAAGAAGATCAGTGTTATGATTATTCCCGTTAAATAGCCAAGATCTAAGGTCATCGACAAATAATCTCCAAGCGTTTCACCGAGGGTTGTTGCCACAATCTTCATTAACCAGAAGATCAGGGTTATTTTGGCAACTTTATTAAGTTTTTCCATATTCTGTTATCGAAAGACCACCGCATATTGATTGCGCTGAAGAATTTTGAAGGTACTAATTTTCTTTTTAAGTGAAGTTGTGAAGCTGTGAAGCTGTGAAGCTGTGAAGGAGTGATGCAGTCCCCCAGTCTCCTCGTTTCCCAGTCTCCAAATCTCCCAGTCCCCAAGTCCCCCAGTCTTTAATTCTCCCAGTCCAAACCATAAGATCCTGAAAGAAGTTCAGGATGACGATAATTATACCAGCAGAATCTGAAGGAGGTGCCGTATTAATTTAAAAAACAGACAAATAGGTGTTATAAAGGATAATTTTCAGAATTTGAGTTTTCCTTTTTCTTTTAATCTTTTCTGCTAAAAAAGAATTAAGCCCCTCGTGATCACGAGGGGCTTTTGAATTGATTGAGATGACCTTTAGTAGTAGGAATATTTGATGTTTTCCTGGTTATCATTGCGTTTGCGTTCTATCAAATTTCCTTCTGTATCGAAAATGTGGAGATAGTAAAAATTATCTGTGATGCTGTTGTTTTGAACTTTCAGGATCATGTAAAGATTCTGTTGCGGGAACAGGAATGGAGTAACTTCTAAACCATAAGAAGGATCTGGTAACTGGCTATAGGAATTGAATGTATGGGTAGAAATTTCTGTCCAGACTCCATTTATAAGGGTAGTGTGTACTTCTGTAGCTAAGGTCCCGTCGCTATTATAGGTATAGGCATATCTATCAGTTTCATTTGCATTTCTGTTAAGATCAAGATTAAAATCTCTTTTTAAACTCAACTTGCCATTTTGATGTTCATAAACACTTTGCCTGATTCCGAAGAATCCAACGACTACTTCAGATCTTACGATCTTTCCATTCTCCCAGAAGAAGGCTTCATAATCCCCGGCAATTTCAGCAATACCGGTTAATTTTCCGTTTTCATCATACCAATAGGTTTGAGTAACGATATATGACGAACCGTTTGTTTCCCTTTTCACCTTGGAAATGCGCCCGTTGGAATCATACTCAATAGTTTTTAAAACCTTTCCGGCTCCTGTGGTTGTCTCTACCGTATGAAGTTTCCCTGCCAGCTCATCATCCTTAAGCAGTAATGATAATTGCAGTCTGTTACCTTTTACTAGCGAACCTGTGGCTTCAATAATGCTGAAGTTGATCGTGTTGTGTTTCTCAAGTAGATTATTATTAACAGGTTTCAATTTAATAGTGGTGGAAGTTGCTCCGGATGGGATTGTTATCTCTATGACATTATTGGCATCCATTGCCGGTACAGTTTGTAGTAAATTAGCTACAGATTCCCCTTGGACCAGAATCTTTAGTTTTCCCTCTCCCGGAACAGCCGTCGGGAAATTGATGAAAATTTCAGGCTCTGAGGTGTTATTCTCTAAAATCTCAAGATTTGACCACGCAAATTCCGCAGCAGAAGCCTGCTCATTGTCAAGAATGGTTACTTCCAGAATATTTTTTTCCCCCACCAGGAAATTGTCATCCATTTCCACCAATTCAAAATAGATTCTTTGGTTTTCTTCAAACTGGTCGTTATCCTGGGGAATGAAGCTAAAAGAGGCTTTGGTAGCACCCTTGGCAACAGGAATGTTAATTTCACCATTTGAAATTGCAGGTACTGTTGTAAAACCTGTAGCATTAAGGTCACTCAATTCAACTTTAATTGTTCCTGCGACTTGAGCCGGTTTGTTGAAGTTGATGTTGATCTCCTGCCCTGTAGAGAGCTCAGAGATCATTACATCTGCGGTGAATTCCATCGTTACCGGTAGTGCTGCTGCCGGATTTTCGTCATCATCCTTTGAACAGGAAATGGCGAGAGCCGTAAAAAGGCCTAATATTATGTTGTTTAATGTTTTCATTTTATTGATTTTAATGATTGATTGATGTGTGATTGATGAAATTAGACCTCCCCACCGGTTTGGATGGGGAGATCTTTTAATTAGATCTTATATTCAAGCCCCAGGTTGACGGCTGAAACAGTGAATCCGTCACGATTAATTCCTGAATAAGAACCCAGTACTCCGAGTTTTCCGAAGTTCACTCCCACGTGAGGTTTATAGTAAAGTCCGCCTTTGTTACCTTCATTGATCCCTACAGCATATCCAAGATCTCCACCTGCAAAGAATCGCTTTACATTTACACGGGCAGAAGCCGCTAAAGGAAGAAATTGAATGTCTTCAACTTCCCAACTTCCGAATTCATCTTCTCCGGAATCCCCAAAGAATTGTGAGTAAGCTGCAAGTGCACCAACTTGAACTTTTTGTCCCAGGTTAAACCTGTAGGCTGCATCTGCACCAAGATTAAAGGTGGTAAATTCTTTGATTTCACCGGTAGGTACAGCACCACTAACACCAACACTAAAATTTCCTTTTTGGGCGTTAGCCAGACCCATGGTCATTACAGCTACAACTGCTAAAAAAACTGATTTTTTCATTTTGATTGATTTAAGTTGATAATTGCTTTTTTTGATGATTTGAAGAAGTCCCCATTTCCTGCTTTTTGTTACCAGAGAATATGAAGAATTCTACCATACAAAGATGTGGCAGAAAGCGGAAGTTGGAAATACCTGAACGGCAGGGTTTATTATACCAAAGGCAGGGTATTTTTAGTCTAGTCAAATACCACATAGAGGGTAGTACAGAAGAAAAGAGGCTGTAAATAAAAGAAAAACAGCCGGCTGGACAGCGACTGTTTTTAGATAGGTTTCATAAAAGGCCTTTTTTACTACTCTTCCAGGAGCTTATGTTTGACCGCAAACTTATAGACTCCCAATGAGTTTTTAACCTCAATTTTTCTCATGAGGTTTTTCCTGTGTGTTTCCACGGTCTTCGGACTAATAAAAAGGAGATCGGCGATTTCTGTATTGGAATGCTCGAGGGCGATTAACTTAAGGATCTCCAATTCTCTTTCGGTAAGGCTTTTTAAAGGATCTTCTAAATCGTTCTTTTGTTGGAAATTGCGTAGAAGATTCTGTGCAAGTTGATTACTAATTGTTTGACTAAGATAAGGTTCTCCTTTCATAACCTGCCTTAACGCCAGTTCAAGTTCTGTTTTCCCGGTGTTCTTTAGAATGTAACCTGAAGCTCCTGCTTCCAACATACGGGTGACGAGTTGAAGATCATTTTCCATAGTAAGGCCAAGAACCTTTATGTGCGGATATTTTTCTTTGATCTTTTGGGTGGTTTCGAGCCCGTCCATGACCGGCATGTTAATATCCACAATAACAAGATCTGGAGCGAGACCGGTAAGTTTAAGCATTACTTCCTTTCCACTGTTCGCGGTAGCAATCACCTCTACATCCTCTAATTGAGACAGGAGGGAGGCGAGTCCGTCGAGGAACATTTGATGGTCGTCTGCCAGAATAACCTTGATTTTTGCCATTTTTTAAACCTTAGTTGGAATACTTATATTAAAGACAGTTCCATTGTTGATCGAAGAGTCGATATCCAAATGGCCGTCCAGCAATTTGATACGCGAGTAGATATTTTTCAGCCCGAGGCCAAAGCTTGTAAGATTTTTATCAAAGCCTTTCCCGTCGTCTTCCACAAGCAGGTTAACAAATTGGTGATTTGTAGTCAGAGTAATGATCACTTTACCGGCCGAGGCATGTTTAATAATGTTTTGAAAGATCTCCTGGAGCACCCGGTACAATGTGTACTTGCCAGCTGGAGAGAGGTCATCCCCCGAGCCATAATAACTGAAACTATATTTTATCTCCCCGGTTTGCCTATATTTTTCAATAAGGTTTTCGAGTATTTCTTTCAAGTTCTTGTGATCAAGATCT